>DASSXP010000240.1:0-17299 GCA_035703755.1 Rhodanobacteraceae bacterium
AGGCGGCGATGATTGCCTGCTGCGCGTCATGGGCGCACTGCACCGCCCATTGGTCCAGCGGCAGCGAATCTTGCACCGCCAAAAGGTCGCGCGCCGGATCGAAGCCGTCGAGGTTGCCGAGCAGGAAGCGGCAGGTGTTGCGAATGCGCCGGTAGACATCAGCGGTACGCTTGAGGATTTCATCGGATACCGACATTTCGTTGCGATAGTCGGTGGCCGCGATCCATAGCCGCAGCACGTCGGCGCCCATCGCGTCGATGACCTTCTGCGGCTCGACCACGTTGCCGAGCGACTTGGACATCTTGCGGCCGTCGGCATCGACGGTGAAACCATGGGTCAGCACCACATCGTAGGGTGCGCGGCCGTGCAGCGCGGTCGCGGTCAGCAAGGACGACTGAAACCAGCCGCGATGCTGGTCGGAGCCTTCGAGGTACATCACCGTGTCAGCCGGCTTGCGCGCCAGTTCCGGCCGCTGGTCGAGCACGCAGTAATGCGTCACGCCGGAATCGAACCACACGTCGAGAATGTCGGTGACTTTCTCGTAACGGTCGGCCTCGTCACCCAGCAATTCGCGCGGATCGAGCGCGTACCAGGCATCAACGCCGTCACGCTCGACCTGCTCGGCCACCTGCCGCATCAACTCGGCGCTACGCGGGTGCGGTTGCTGATTTTGCTTGTCGACGAAAAAGGCGATCGGCACGCCCCAGGTGCGCTGGCGCGAGATGCACCAGTCGGGGCGCCCGTCGACCATGCCGGCAATACGCTCCTCGCCCCAGGACGGAAACCACTTGACGTCACGGTGGATGGTCTCCAGCGCGGCGGCGCGCAGGCCGGCGGTCTCCATGCCGATGAACCACTGCGGCGTGGTGCGGAAGGCCACCGGAGTCTTGTGGCGCCAGCAGTGCGGGTAACTGTGGCGCAACGTGGCGTGGGCCAGCAATACGCCGCGTTCGCGCAACAGATCGGTGATGAACCCGTTGGCTTTCCACACGAACTGGCCTTCGACGATCGGCGTCCCCGGCAGGTACACGCCGTTGCCGCCAACCGGATTCAGTTCCGCCGCCGGGTACTTGTCGACCAGGCCGTACTTCTGGCCAACCACGAAATCCTCCATGCCGTGGCCGGGCGCGGTGTGCACGGCGCCGGTGCCGTCCTCGGCGCTGACGTGGTCGCCCAGGATCAAGGGGATTTCGCGTGCATAGAACGGGTGCTGCAAACGCAGGTTTTCCAGCGCCGCGCCCTTGGCATGGCCGCGTCGCTGCACGGCCTCGACACCGTAGCGCGCGAGCACTTTCTCGACCAGCGCGTCGGCCACCACCAGCAGCACGCGCCGACCGTCGCGGGCCGGGCCTTCGACCAGCGTGTAGTCGAGATCGGGGCCAAGCGATACCGCGACGCTGGCCGGCAGCGTCCACGGCGTGGTGGTCCAGATTGGTACCGCGACGATGGCACCGGCATCGACCTCGACACCGAACCTGGCCGCCAGCGCCACCGGATCGAGCGCATCGTAGGCCACATCGACCGCGGGCGAGTCCTTGTCCTGGTACTCGATCTCGGCCTCGGCCAGCGCCGAGCCGCAATCAAAGCACCAGTGCACCGGCTTGAAGCCGCGGGTCACATGGCCATTGGCGTGGATGGTGGCGAGCGCGCGCAGCATGTCCGCTTCGTAGCGAAACAGCATGGTGCGGTACGGCTCGTCCCAGTCGCCGAGCACACCCAGCCGCTTGAAGTCCGCGCGCTGCAGGTCGATCTGCTCGCCGGCGTAGTCACGGCACAATTGCCGAAACTCGGCCGCATCGACCTTCTGCCCAACCTTGCCGACTTTTTTCTCGACCACGATTTCGATCGGCAAACCGTGGCAATCCCAGCCCGGCACGTAGGGCGAGCGGAAACCGGACAACAACGCCGATTTCACCACAATGTCCTTCAGCACCTTGTTGACCGCGTGGCCGATGTGGATCGCACCGTTGGCGTAGGGCGGGCCATCGTGGAGGATGAAGGCATGCTCGCGGCCAGCGGTGCGACGCTGGATTTCACCGTAGCGATCGGATGCCTGCCAGGCGTCCAGCCAAGCGGGTTCGCGCTTGGGCAGGTCGCCGCGCATCGGGAAATCGGTCCGCGGCAGGTTGATGGTGGCTTTGTAATCAGTGCTCATGGCATTGGTGGCTAGATATGGAATCAGGTGGCCAGCGCCGGGCTCATGCCCAGCACCTCGCGGGCATCGCGGGCATCTTGGTGCATTTGCGCGGTGAGCTGGTCGAGGTTGGCGAATTTTTCTTCGTCGCGCAGCTTGGCGACAAACTCGACGGCGATGCGGCGCCCGTACAGGTCGCCCTCAAAATCGAACAAGTGGAATTCCAGCAATGGCTCGTGGCCATTGACGGTCGGGCGCGTGCCGAGGCTGGCGACGCCGGGCCAGGCACAGGGGCCATCATTGATGCCGATGCGCACCGCGAAGATTCCCTGCACCGGACTGACACGGCGCCCGAGGTGGATGTTGGCGGTCGGAAAGCCGAGGCTGCGCCCCAATTGCGCGCCGTAGGCTACATGGCCGGCAATCGAGAAGCGTCGCCCCAGCGGCGCGCAGGCCTCGTCAAAACGGCCCGCCGCCAGCATTTGGCGGATGCGGCTGGAGGACACCCGCTCAGCCGCGATCTCCACCGGCGCCAGCACTTCGGTGCCAAGGCCGTGCGCCGGCCCGAGTCGCTCCAGCATCGCGGTATCGCCGCGTCGCTGGTGGCCGAAGCGGAACGATTCGCCCACCCACAACTCACGCACGCCGGCACGTTCCGCCAGGATGCGCGCAATGAAGTCTTCGGCCGACATGGCGGTCAGGGCCGCGTTGAAGCGCAGCAACAGCACCCGCTCGATACCGGCAGCGGCGAGGCCCGCCAGTTTCTCCGCCACCGAGGACAAACGCGGCACCGGCGTCGAAGAGAAATACTGCCGCGGCAGCGGTTCGAAGCTGATCGCTACCGGCATCAGCCCCAAGCGGGCAGCCCGCTCACGCACGCGTGCCAAGAGCGCCTGATGGCCGCAATGCAGCCCGTCAAACGCACCCACGGCGGCGACGCTGCCGGCCGGAGCCAGGCAAGGCCCCGCGACATCCCGGTATACCTCGATCATGCGCGGAAGTATAAGGTACGCCGCCCGGGGAAGCTTGATGGAACGGACTGCCGGCAGCGCAATGCTTGTCCTGGTCCGCAAATAAACGCAAATAAACGCAAATAGAGCAGAAGGCCGTCATCCGAGGCGTGCTGCAGCCCGTGATCTTGTTGGTGTTCATTCGCGTTTATTTGCGGACAAATAGCGCTTTCTGCGATCCCTCCAATCCCAGTCACGCCGCACGCAAATCGCGCAGACGCAGCCCGCCGGCGAGCAGCGTGGCGAGGTAGGCGAGACCACCGGCGGCGACCATCACCGCCAGCCGCCAGACGCGGGTCCACACCGGCACCTCCAGCCAGCTGGACCACGGCCACAGCCACAGCAGCCCACCCAGCACCATCACCATCACGCCGCAGGCCATGAGCAGCCGCAGCCAGTGGCGTGCCCAGCCGGGCTGTATGTCGTAGACACCGGCGCGTTTCAGCCAGTACCAGAGCTGCGCCAATTGCAGATAGTTGGACAACACACTGGCGGCGGCGAGGCCGACATGCAGGCCCGGCACCCGCGCGATACCCGCCAACCAGCCGTCAGCCTGCTCGGCCGGCGTCGCCCACAACACGTACAGCGCAGCGACCAGCAGCACGTTGAAAACCATGTTGGACACCAGCGCCACCACCGCCGCGCGCACCGGCGTGCGCGTGTCCTGGCGCGAATAGAACGCCGGCAGCAGCGTCTTGACCAGGGTGTAGGACGGCACGCCACAGGCCAGCGCCAAGGTCGACAGCGTCGTCATGTGCACATCAAAGGCGGTGTATTGCCCGTTGAGGAAAATGGTTGCCACCAGCGGCTCCGCCAGCAACAGCAGGGCCAGCATCGCCGGCACCGAGATCAGCAGAGTCGAGCGCAAGCCCCAATCCAGCGCGCGCGAAAAGCCGGCCCGGTCGGTATCGACGTGGTGGCGCGACAAAGCCGGCAGAATCACCGTGCCAAGGGCCACACCGAAGACCCCGAGCGGCAGCTCCAGAAAGCGCGTCGACTGGTAGACCCAGGTCTGCGAGCCGGTGATCAGCAAACTGATCAGGATGGTGTCGAGCAGCAGGTTGATCTGCCCCACCGAGGCACCAAACAGGGTCGGCACCATCAGCTTGAACACCTTGCGCACATCGGGATGGCGCCACCCCCAGCGCGGCCAGTCGAGGAGATCCAGCCGCCGCAAGGCCGGCAACAGCAGCACGACCTGCAGCGCGCCCGCCACCAGCACCGCCCACCCGAGGGCGTGAATCGGCACCGCCAGGCGCGGCGCCAGCCACAGGGCGCCGCCGATCATGCTGAGGTTGAGCAGCACCGGCGCCAGCGCTGGCAAGGCGAAACGGTGGAAGGCGTTGAGCGCACCACCGGCGATCGCCAGCAGCGACACGCACAGCAGATAAGGAAAAGTCAGGCGCAACAAATCGATGATCAAGCCGAACTTTTCCGGTTCCCGCGCCGCACCGGGCGCGAACAGGTAAGCCAGCCCCGGCGAACACAACATGCCGATCGCCACCAAGAACAGCAGGATCGCGCCCAGGGTACCGCTGACGCGTGCGGTCATGGCCTTGAGTTCGGCGTGGCTGCGGGTTGCCTTGACTTCGGTGAACACCGGCACGAAGGCGGTCGAGAACGAACCTTCCGCGAACAGCCGTCGCATGAAGTTGGGGATACGGAAAGCGATCACGAAGGCATCGGTGGCGACCGAGGCACCGAATACGTGGGTTGTGGCCACATCCCGCGCCAGCCCCAGCACGCGCGACAGCATGGTCACGCTGCTGAAGGACAGCAAGGACCGCAGCATGCCGGGGCGGCTCATCGGGCCTGCTCCGCACTCACCCTGGCACCGGGGACACAATTGACTTTCAAGGCAATTCTGGGGATAATACGCGGCTTTCCCTCAACCGAATCGTCTGGAGTCACACAGTGGCCAACATCAAGTCCGCCAAGAAGCGCGCCCGGCAGGCCGAGCGCAGCCGCGCCCGCAACGCCAGCGAGCGTTCGATGGTGCGCACCTCGCTGAAGAAGGTCGTCACCGCCATCGAGGCGAAGGACAAGGCCGCTGCCGAGGCCGCCTACAAGGCCGCCGTGCCATTGATGGACCGCTACGCTTCGCGTGGCCTGATCCACAAGAACAAGGCTGCTCGCCACAAGAGCCGCCTCAACACCGCGATCCGCGCGCTGGGCTGAGCCCGTCGCAATCGCGGTAGCAAAAAAGCCGGCCTGCGCCGGCTTTTTTGTTATCCGCACACTGGCTGCGTGCGCTCCAGCGCAGCAAGCCGCCACGCCTGTGGCACCCACCTTCAGGCGCCCTCGCCCGCCGCATCGTCTTCGCGCCGACGCTCGCGCTCGGCCTCGAAAAACTGCTGCACCTTGAAGCAGACCTCGCGGGTGCCAACGCGTTCGGCAGCGGACACGGCAAACCAGGGCGCTTGCCAGTCCAGCCGGCGAACGACATCTGCCGCCGCCGCTTGGCGCTCGGATTCCGGCAGCTGGTCGATCTTGTTGATCACCAACCAGCGCGGCCGCGTCAACAACTCGGCATCGAACTGCTCCAGCTCGCGCTCGATGGCGTGCACCTGTTCAACCGGATCACTGCCATCGACAGGCTGGATTTCAACCACATGCAACAGCAGGCGCGTGCGCGCCACATGGCGCAGGAACTGCATGCCGAGACCGGCACCATCGGCCGCGCCCTCGATCAAGCCCGGGATGTCAGCCACCACGAAGCTCTGGCCCATGCCGAGGCTGACCACGCCAAGATGCGGGTGCAAGGTGGTAAACGGATAATCGGCCACCCGTGGCGTGGCAGCGGAGACGGCGCGAATGAAGGTGGACTTGCCAGCATTCGGGAAGCCCAGCAAACCGACGTCGGCCAGCAGTTTCAATTCCAACTTGATCTCACGATCCTCGCCCGGCGTGCCCGGCGTCGATTGCCGTGGCGCGCGGTTGACCGAGCTCTTGAAGTGCATGTTGCCAAGACCGCCCTTGCCGCCCTCGGCCACTTTGAGGCGGTCGCCATGGCCGGTCAGATCGCCGATGATTTCGTCGGTGGCGAGATTGGTGACCACGGTGCCGACCGGCACGCGGATTTCGCAGTCCTCGCCGCCGCGACCGTACATCTGGCTGCCCATGCCGTTTTGCCCGCGCTCGGCCTTGAAGTTGCGCTGATGGCGAAAGTCGACCAGGGTGTTGAGGCCCTCATCGGCCACCAGCCACACCGAGCCACCATTGCCGCCGTCGCCGCCATCGGGACCGCCGAAGGGAATGAATTTTTCGCGCCGAAAGCCGACGCAGCCGTTGCCGCCGTCGCCAGCCTTGACCTTGATGAGCGCTTCGTCGACGAATTTCATTGGGGCCGGGATTCGAGATTGGTAATTCGGGGTTGGCAACCACCGGGGACATGGTACGTGAAACCGCTGCCGCGTTTCCCGATTCCTTGCCCCCGTTGCCGGCGCAAATGCAAAGCCCCGCGCGGGGCGGGGCTTTGTCGCCAAGATGGCAGACCGAGGATCAGCCGGTGACGACATCCACGAAGGTGCGATTCTTGGGGCCGCGCTGCTTGAAGGCAACGGTGCCGTCGACCAGCGCGAACAGCGTGTGGTCACGGCCGAGGCCCACGCCAACGCCGGCGTGGAAACGGGTGCCGCGCTGACGCACGATGATGTTGCCGGCCTCGATGGCCTGGCCGCCGTAGATCTTCACACCGAGATATTTCGGGTTGGAGTCACGGCCGTTGCGGGTTGAACCGCCAGCTTTCTTGTGTGCCATGCCTGCTGCTCCTTACTTGCCGGCGATGCCGGTGATTTCGATTTCGGTGTAATGCTGCCGATGACCCATCTGCTTGCGATAGTGCTTGCGGCGGCGGAATTTGATGATGTTCACCTTGTCGGCACGGCCGTGTGCGCGAATCCTGGCGCTGACCGTGGCGCCCTCGACCAGCGGCGCGCCGATGGTGAAGGTGTCACCGTCGCCCAGCATCAGAACCTGGTCGAACTGGATGGTGGAATCGATTTCGGCGTCAAGCTTTTCCACGCGCAGGTATTCACCCTGCATCACGCGGTACTGCTTGCCGCCCGTCTTGATGATGGCGTACATGGTTGGCCCTTCTGTCGTTCTTCTTGGGGTGATTGGGTGTTGCGAACCGCAAAGTATAGCGAGCGCGCGAGCTGGATGGCAAGCGATTGATTGCAAGGGCTTTCCCATTCCTGGTCGCCACATTGCTTGACATGATATCGTTTTGATATCATCATTTCTGAAACCCAACCCGAGAGACAGCATCATGAATGAACAAAAGGCCTCCACCATTCCCGGCATCCTGTGGTTGCTGGTACTGCTGGCTGCCGCCATCGGCCTCGGCTACCTGTTCGTGCACGGCATCATGGCGCGCAGCGGCTGGGAGATCGGCGGCGCCGTCATTGGCGGCATCATCTGGCTGATTCTGATCTGCGGCTTCTTTACCGTGGCACCCAATCAGGGCCGCGTGCTGCAATTGTTCGGCCGCTACGATGGCACCGAGCGCCGCGAAGGCCTGCGCTGGGCCAACCCGTTCTATTCCAAACGCTCGGTGTCACTGCGGGTGCGAAACTTTGAAAGCGGCAAGCTCAAGGTCAACGACGCGGAAGGCAATCCGATCGAGATCGCCGCCGTGGTGGTGTGGCAGGTGACCGACACCGCCGAAGCCATTTTCTGCGTCGACGACTACGAGGGCTTTGTGCACATCCAGAGCGAGTCGGCGCTGCGGCAGCTGGCGCAAAGCTATCCCTACGACGCCCACAACAGTGGCAAGACGGCGCTGCGCAGCCACGGCGACGAAGTCAACAGCCATTTGCGCGACGAGATCCAGGCGCGGCTGGCCAAGGCCGGCGTGCAGGTGACCGAAACCCGCATCAGTCACCTCGCCTACGCGCCGGAAATTGCCCAGGCCATGTTGCAACGCCAGCAGGCCGACGCCATCGTCGCTGCCCGCGAGCGCATCGTCGAAGGCGCCGTCAGCATGGTTGCCATGGCACTCGCCGACCTGCGCAAACAGGGCGTGGTCGAACTCGACGAGGAGCGCAAGGCAGCGATGGTATCCAACTTGCTGGTGGTGCTCTGCGGCGACCGCAACGCGCAACCAGTGGTCAATACCGGCACCCTGCACAACTGACGGAGACGAACATGAAAAGCCCCGCTTTCAAATGCGCCACCCCGCGCCTTGCCCTTTGGCTTCCGCTGGGCATTGCCGTCGGCACCGCGCTCGGCGTTGCAAAGGACAATCTCGGCCTTGGCATCGGCACTGGCGTTGCCATCGGCATTGCGCTGGGCGTTGCTTCGGCACGCACCACGTCTGAGCGCAAGGGCCGTGCGACCGACACCCGCCACGCAGACTGACGCGGCCATGTTGCATTCATCCTTCCGCCACGGCACCGCCAGCCATGCCGCCGTGCAGACAACGGTAGCGTAATGTGGGCGAGAAAAAGGCCTATCCCTTGCGCATCAACGCCAGCGTGCTGGAGGCGATGCAACGCTGGTCGGACGACGAATTGCGCAGCCTGAACGCGCAGATCGAATACGTCTTGCGCGAAGCGCTGCGCAAGAATGGCCGCCTGAAAGCGGCCAAGCCCGAGCCCATCCCGGACTCGGACGACAATTGAACCACCGGAGCACACTTGATGGACACTCGCTGGGAATACAAAGTCTTGTCACTGAAGTCCGAGCACGGCATCAAGGCCGCCTTTGGCGCCTCGGCCGATGACAAGGAAGCCACCGAAATCATCAACCGGGAAGGCAGCCAGGGCTGGGAGCTGGTCAGCGCGGTGTCCACCTACGCGACCCAGCCGCTGCGTTTGTTTTTCAAGCGTCCACGCTGACCGCGAGGCCCGACATGATTTCCATTCCGTCCATTGCCCTGGCCGCCTCGCTGCTGCTGCTCGGCGCGCCCCCGGCACGCCCGGCAACCGATTGCGGCGCGCACTCCGCAGGCTTGCTCGGCGCGCTGCAAAAAGGCCACTACAGCGCGGCGACAACCGGCTTTGATTCGCGCCTGACGGCCGCCCTCGACAGCGACAAGTTGCGGCAGATCTGGCAAGACCTGTTGCCGGCGCAGTTCGGCCCGTTTCAACAGGCACACGCCGCGACATCGAGCCACGCCAACGGCATGACCGTCATCACCACACCACTCCAGTTCGCCAACGGCTGGCTGGACATGCAGGTCGCCTGCAATGCGGATGGCAGCGTAGGCGGCCTGTTCTTCAAACCGGGCCACGCACCCAGCACGGTGGCGCCAGCCGCCACGGCCCGCGTCGGCCATGATGTTGCCCTGACCACTCCCAGCCCACTCGGCGACCTGCCCGGCACCTTGACCCTGCCCAATGGCGACGGCCCGTTTCCGGCGGTGCTGCTGGTGGCGGGATCCGGCCCCCAGGACCGCGACGAGACCATCGGCCCCAACAAACCCTTGCGCGATATCGCCGATGCCCTGGCCGGCCACGGCATCGCCAGCTACCGCTACGACAAACGCAGCCGGGTGTACGGCGCAGCCATGGCTGGCAAGCCCATCACCGTCGATGACGAGGTGACCGCCGATGCCGTCACCGCAGCCAAGCGGCTGGCACAGCAGCCGCACATTGATTCGAGGCGCGTGTTCGTGCTCGGCCACAGCCTCGGCGCGCTGATGGCGCCGCGCATTGCCAGCCGGGATCCGGCCCTGGCAGGCGTGATCCTTGTCTCCGCCCCGACGGCGCTCAGCCTCGACGTGGTGCTGCGGCAACTGCGCTATCTCGGCCAACTGGCGCACACGCCGGCGAGCGCGCTGGCGGCAGAGCTGGCGCCGGTGATTGCCGCCCGCGACGTGCTGGCCAAGGCCGATCCCGCCAAGCCGCCCGTCGGCCAGTTCTTCCACGCCCCGGCCAGTTACTGGTTGAGCCTGCGCGATTATCAGCCCATTGCCCTGATGCAAAAACTGCCGCAACCGGTGCTGATCTTGCAGGGCGGCAGCGATTATCAGGTGACCCCCAGCGACGATTTCGCCCGTTGGCGCGACGCGCTGGCCGACGATGCGCGGGCAACGCTGAAACTCTACCCCGGTCTGAGCCACCTGATGATGCCGGCCGGCGATCCGCCATCGCCAGCCGATTACCAGCGCCCCGGCCATGTCGACGCCACGGTGCTGGCCGACCTCGTGGCCTGGATCAAGCAGCACTCGACATGAGCGCGCCGCCCACCACACCCACGCTGGACGCCGCCACCCTCCGCACACACTGGCGTCAGTTCGGCATTCCGCCCGACTATGGCCGCCAACGCGGCCTGTCGCGCGTGCGTGAGCCACGGCGGCTCGAATCCATTGGCCTGGATATCCACGCCCGTGAGCAATGGCTGACGCCGCCCGCCGCGCGTGCCTGGTTCGCGCTGCAGGCGGCCGCCGCGCAAGACGGCATCGCTTTGCTGGTGGTGTCGGCCTTTCGCAGCATCGACTATCAATGCGGCATCATCGCGCGCAAGCAGGCGCGCGGCGTGTCACTCGACGCGATCCTCGCGGTCAACGCCGCCCCCGGCTACAGCGAGCACCATTCCGGCCGCGCGCTCGACCTCACCAGCACGGGATTTCCACCGCTGGAAGAAACCTTCGAGCACAGCGCGGCGTTCACATGGCTGCGCGCGCACGCCACCCGCTACGGCTTTCACCTGTCCTACCCGCGCGACAACCCGCACGGCATCGCCTACGAGCCCTGGCATTGGTGCTGGCGCCGCGTCGGCCACCTGGACACCCACCGCGCCACGGCGGGCGCGTGACGCGGCTGCGCCTCAATCCTGCGAGCGGCGAACCTTGACGGCCGCTTCACTGCCAAAGTCCGCAATTCGCCACAGATAGAAGCTGGCGAGACTGCGCCAGGGCGCCCAGCGTACGCCAAGCTCGCGCAATTGGCGCGGACTGGGCAAGTCGGGCAAGTCGTGCGCCCGCTGCGCGCCCTTGCGCACGCCAAGGTCGTCCACCGGCAACACATCCGGCCGGCCCAGCCGAAACATCAACAGCATCTCCACCGTCCAGCGACCGATGCCGCGCACCTGCACCAGATGCTCGATGATGGTGTCGTCGGCCATGCCGGCCAGCTTGCGCGCACTCGGCACGATGCCGTCGTCGGCCTTCTGCGCCAAGTCACGCAGCGCGGCGATCTTTTGCCGCGACACCCCGCAGCCACGCAAGGCGTCGTCATCCAGGGCGTGAATGCCGGCCGCAGTGATGCGGCCGCGCCGCGGCATCAGCGCCTCGACACGGCCGGCGATGGTGGCCGCCGCCTTGCCGGAAAGCTGTTGGTACAAGATCGAACGGGCCAGCGCCGCCAGCGGGTCGAACGGCAGGGAAAAATCGTTGTCGATCGGGCCGATGCGTTTTATCCAGCGCGCCAGTTTGCGATCCTGCCGCGACAGCGCCGCGGTGGCCCGCGCCAGATCGAATCCACGCTCGATGGCCGCCATGCTCTCAAACTCCCCTGGAGCGGCCGAAACTGTTGGCCAGTGCCAGCCAGCCGATCACGAAGCCGAGGCCACCGAGCGGCGTCACCGCACCCAGCCACGCCGGCGCACCGAGCGCCAGCGCATACAGGCTGCCGGAAAACAACACGATGCCGAGCACAAACGCCCACAGCGCCAAGGTTCGCGCGCGCCCCCGCGGAGCGACGAAGGCGCCCAGCGAATAAGCCAGCGCGTGCCAGAAGTGGTAACCGACGGCGGTGCGCCACAAATCCTCGCCACGCACACCGAGGCGACTCTGCAAATAATGCGCGCCGGCGGCACCCAGCAGCACGGCGCTGGCACCGACCAAACCGATGGTGATGGCGACGCTGCGCTCGCGGGGGGAATCGATCATTGCGTGCATGGTGCCAGCAAAGCGGACGCGGGAACAGTTTTCATCGCGTTTCAGCGGCGCCCCCGACGCGGGCCGCCGTGCCAACGTCGCCACCACTGCGCCAACGCGGCCAGCAAGGCGACCAGCAAGGGCCACAACACCACGTCGATCAATTCCAGCCGCATGCCCAATGCGTTGATTTCGCGGTCGAGGCGGCCTTGCAGCTGACGCAGTTCGTCGCGGATCGCCAGCTTGCGCTTGAGCAGCTTCTCCAGCACCGCCTTGTGCCCCGGATCGGCGGTTTGTGCGCGGTCGCCACGCCCGGCGTCGAGCCGGCCGAGTTCGCGTTCGATGTCACCGAGCTCGTTTTGCAACTGTTGCTGGCGATCCTGGAACTGGGCGTCAGCATCGCGCCGAAGGGCGATCACGCGGTCAAACGGCCGCTGCGCGCTGCTGCGGCCGCGGATCGAAATCAAGGCGCTCGACCCGGCGAGATTGTCCACCAGGTTGAGCACGAAATCGCCGTTGTTGGCGAACGGGTTGTAGAGTTCCTGGCCGAAAAAGCGGGTTACCTGCACCCACAGGCGATCGGTCAGGATGTCGCTGTCGGCAACCACCACGATCTGTGCCTTGGCGGCCGTGGTCGGTGGCGCGGGCGCGTCCTGCGGAAAGGCACTGCCGATGGGGCCGCTGACCCGCGCGGCCAGCACGTAGTGATTGCCGTCGGCGTGGTAATCGGTGTAGAGGTCGGCGGCATCGGCGGCCGCGGTCAGCCGCGTCGCCGGTACCAGCATTGCATCGGCGGTGCTCTGCAATAACGGCACCAGGCTGACGCCGGAACCGGCTTCGATGCCGAGCACCCCGGCACTGGACAGATCAATGGCGTGCAGATTGGCGGTCACCACATCATCCGGTGCCAACTCGCTGGCAGTCAGACCCAACACCGCCGGATGGCGGATCGGCGTGGCGCCGATGGTGGAGGTGATCGCCAGCGCGCGCGCCCGGTCCAGCACCACGGTGTGCGGATCAAAGGCGACACCCCAGGCCGCCAGCAAGGACTGCATCGGTACCGCCGCCGGGGCCGTTTCGGCGCGCAGTTGCTCCGGCACCGGGTCAACGAAGGCCAGCACATGGCCGCCCTGCTGCACGTAGCGGTCGATGGCCCGTTCTGCTGCGGCGTCGAGGCCACGCGGTACCGCCAGCAGCAGCACCCGCAAGGTCGGGTCGATACGCGTCAAGCCCGCCGGGTCGAGCATGCGCACCTGGAATTGCTGCCGCAGCTGTTCGAGGATGGCCCACGGCCGTGGCTCAGCGCCAGGCGCGGTGCTTTCCCCTTGCATCGGCAGGCTGGTGAGGATGCCGATCAGCGGCCGCCGAGGCCGGCTGAGGTCATGCACCAGCTTGGCGAGGTCGTATTCGAGAAAGGCTTCCTTGTCCGGCTGGAAGAACGCAATCACCGCGTTGGCGCCGTCCTTGCTGTGCCCGGCCAGGCCGAACAGCACGCGCTCCCCCGACGCGCCCACCGGCACTGCCCGCAGACCGGCACTGACGGCGCGGTCCTCATCCTCCGAGTAGGGTTGCGGATCGATGCTGCGAAAACGCAACTTGCGGCCGGCATTGCGGGCCATTTCTTCCAGCGTTTCGCGCACCCGCTGCTGATAGCCACGCAGCGATGGCAGGCCGCGGCTGGCACGCTCGGAAAAATACAAATCCAGCTCGATCGGTTCGCGGATGTTGTCCAGCACCCGCAAGGTACCGGGCGACAGCGTGTACAGCCGGTCCTGGGTCAGATCGAGGCGGCGGCCCTGCAACCAGTGCCCGGACAGCGCATTGAGCAGCACGAACACCACCAGCAACGCCAGCAGCAGCACCCGAATCAGCAGCGAACGACGCCAGCGCACGATGTCAGTCACCCCGACCCAGTTCGAGCGCCAGCCAGCTGGCCACGAGGCCGGCCAGCATCCCGCTGAGGAAATACACCACGTCGCGCGCGACCAGCACGCCGCGCGCGATGGCGGCGAAGCGGTCGCCGACACCCAGCTCCGCCGCAGCATCGGCCACGGCCGCCCCGAAGGCCACGGCGATGGCGTCGTGCAGCGGCGGGTAACCGGCCAGCAACAAGGCCAGACAAATTGCCGCGGCGACCGTGAACGCCATCGGCTGGCTGCGCGTCAGCGCGGATGCCGCGCTGCCGATGGCCAGATACAGGCCGGCCAGCACCAGGCTGCCAAGATAACCGACCGCGATGACACCGTTGTCGGGGCGGCCAAGGTAGTTGACGATGAGCCAGATCGGCATGGTCAGTACCAGCGCCAGCGCCGCGCAGGTCCACGCCGCGAGGAACTTGCCCGCCACCACCTGACTGCTGCGCAACGGCAGGCTGAACAGCAATTCGAGGCTGCCGCTGCGGCGCTCTTCCGCCCACATGCGCATGCCCAGCGCCGGCCCGAGCAACAGAAACAGCCACGGCACGGACTCGAAAAAGGGCTGCAAGTCGGCCTGCCCGCGCTCATAGAAGCCGCCAACGACAAACGTCATGACTCCGGCCAACACCAGAAACAGCAGCAGAAACACCGCCATCAGCGGCGTCACCAGGTAACCGCCCAACTCGCGTCGGTAGATTTGCCAGACGGCGCTCACGCGGCACGCGCCTCGGCTTTGGCGGCCAGCTGATCGAGTACGTCGGCAAGGCGGCCGCGTTCGAGTTGGATTTCGCTATAGCCGACCTCGAGCGCACGCAGCGTCGCCAGCACCGGTTCCAGAATCGCCGCCGCCGGTTTGGCAAAGACCGTGGTGCGGCCGCTGCGCACATCCGTCTCGATGGCCATGACGCCGTCCAGCCGCGCCAATGCCTGGCGTGCTACCGCCGCGTGCGCCGCAGTAAAGCTGACGGCGCCGTGGTAGCGCGACTCGGCCAGCAGTTGGGTCGGCGTCGCGTCTACCAGCACCCGACCGCGATGCATCACCGCCACCCGGTCGCAACCAGCCATCGCGGTCCCCGGCTGACGGCTGGCGATCAGCACGCTGCGGCCGTGGGACTGGGCATCCAGCAACGTGTGCAGTTCGCGCCGCTGGCGATCATCCAAACCCGCGCCCGGCTCATCCAGCAGCAATACCTCTGGCTCATGCAACAAGGCCTGGCCGAGGCCGACGCGCCAGCGCCAGTCCGGCGGCAGCCGGCTGAGTGGTACCCCCATGACCTCGTCCAGCTTCAAGCGCCGGCCGATATCGCCCATGCGGCGATCACGGTCAAGCCCGTCCAGACCACGCAAAGAGGCGACAAAGCGCAGGAAGGCACGCACCCGCATGTCGCCGTACAGCGCCGAAGCGGGCGGCATGTAGCCCAAACATCGCTGGGCGGCCAGCCGTTGGCGGCGCAAGTCCAGTCCGGCGATCCGCATCTGCCCCGAGCTCGGCAACAGGTAGCCCGCGAGCATCCGCAACAGGGTGCTTTTGCCCGCGCCAATGCGCCCGAGAAGGACCATGATCTGACCGCTGGGTACGCGCAAATCCACACCGTCGACGGCGCGCAGCCGTCCAAAGGATTTGCTCAGCATGTCGGTTTCGATCATGTGACGAATACCCCGCGGCTGGCAGAGTTCAAACAAAGACGGCGCCCGCAGGCGCCGTCCGAATGGTGCCCACCGCGGCACTGCCGCAGTGGTACCGACATCAGTTGCTGCTGGCGCTCGCTGCCGTGGCCGGCGCTGCGACCGAGGCCGCGCTGGCTGCCGCCGACGCGCTGGCCGCCGGCGCCGGGTTCTCGATCTGGTACGGCGTCATCTCCGGCGCACTGCCGACCGGCAGATAGACCACGAACGACTGCGGATCGGACGGATTCGCGCCTTCGCCACTGGTCAGCACGTCGTAGAACCGGTTGCTGTATTCGTTGAACGCGTAGCCGTGGGTGCCGGCGTAGGCTTTCAGCTGCTGGCGCACCAGCGGCAGCAGCGCCGCGGTGTCGTTGTCGATGTTGGCGGCCAGCGCGCGGCCCCCGAACATCAGTGCAGCGCGCACATGCGGATCGATGGTCAGGGTGCCATCCACTTCGAACTTGCCGCCCACGTCGGCGGCCTGATCCTTGTCCGTACTCGCCGCTTCGGCAGGCTTGGCGGCATTGGCGAGGTTCTGCTCGGCAAGGCTCAGGGCCTTCGGCGCATTGTGCAGGTCGATGGCCTTGCCATCGATGGTCAGCACGGCGCTGTCGATCGGCACGGCAATGTCGAAGCTGTAGTTCTGGTCGCCCCAATCGGTGGTGATGGTGACGCGCGGGCCGGTCTGTTTGACGCCCAGACGCTTCATCGCGGCATCGATCTGCTCCAGTGCGGTGTTGGTGGCGGCAGCAATGTCGGCCAGCGTGCGCGGAGCCTCGGTGGAGACCATCAGCACCGGCTGCTGCGGGGTATCGACCAACCGCGGGTGCAGGCTGTTGTAGCTGACGTTCGGCACATTGGCCAGCAACGTCTGCAAGTCGGCCAGGCTGTACTGCATGAACATCGACGGCTCGCCATGCAGGTAGAGCTGGCTGTAACGATCGACCAGGTTCCAGCCGTAATCGACGTCATACGCCATGTTGATGCTCACCAGCTTCTGGTTGTCGCTGGGCGAAATGTCGATGGTGAACTTCTTGTCGTGGCCCTTCCAGGGGTTTTCCAGCGTCCACACGATCTCGCGCGTGGCCGGATCGCTGGCGGCGATTTCCAGCGAGCCGTCGCCGACCCGCGCATCGCTGCCTTCCCAGGAAACCTTCGAGCCCACGCCGTAGGACGCGCCGGACAGCGTGAACTGGGTGTTCGGCTCGTAGGCGTGCAGAGCGGAGTAGTCCGGGAAACGGCGGAAATTGTTCAGCACGTCATAGGTGTGCTGGATGTCGTGGCTGAGAGTAAGCGAACGCTCGACATGCCCGTGACTGGGCATCAGAACGCCGACTACAACCGCCAGCACGGCGACCAGGATGATCGCAACGATGAGTTCAAGCAGACGCGCCATTAATGTCCTCTCCAGACAACTCGGTTTCAGCGCCAAACCGGCTTGTGTTTCCGGCTTGCCGCGGCAATATCCCCAATACGTGATGTCGGGCATCCTGCACCGACCCGCCCGGCATGGTAGCGGCAACCGGCCGCCCGCGCCAAGACGGAACGCTCAATCCTACACGATTCCGATTTCCAGCGCTTTCAGCACCGCCCGGGTGCGGTCGCGCACGCCCATCTTCGACAAAATGTTGGAAACGTGGTTCTTCACGGTGCCCTCGGCGACACTGAGGGAGTTGGCGATTTCCTTGTTGCTGTAGCCACCGGCCATCAGGCGCAGGA
Organism: Rhodanobacteraceae bacterium; assembly: GCA_035703755.1. Taxonomy (GTDB): domain Bacteria; phylum Pseudomonadota; class Gammaproteobacteria; order Xanthomonadales; family Rhodanobacteraceae; genus DASSBG01. The sequence goes on from DASSXP010000240.1 coordinate 17,272, forward strand.
TCTCGGTTTCCCGCTCGGTCAACGGGTC
>DASSXP010000248.1:0-23504 GCA_035703755.1 Rhodanobacteraceae bacterium
GGTATGCCCACTGCAAGCTCGGCATGACCATCGGCGTTGAAATCCCCGATTGCCAGTGCCTCGCCAAAGTGTTGGTTGGTCGCTCCCGGCGCCGAAGCCAAGCCATTCCAGTTCACCCAGTATTGCCCCTGCCGACCGGACAGCAGGCCGCTGGGGCCGCCGAAAACCAGGTGCACGACGCCGGCATTGTTCACCCCTTGCCAACCCTCATCCGGAACGCCGATGACCAGATTGTCCGGCGAAGGGTTGCGCCAGCTCCCCAGCAGATACGACGACGTCAGCCAATGGCTGGCCAGCACCGCGCCAAAATGGTCGTTGACTTCGGGCAGGGACGCTCCGTCCAGGAGATCCGATTGCAGGATGACGTGCGCACTGGCCGGGTCGATCCCGGTATCCGATCCACTGACCACCACCACGACCCCCACGTCCACCAGAGAACCACTGGCGGTAGCCTGGTCCTCGCCCGGCACGCCGATCACGAGGTCGGTGCGGCAGCGGAACTGGTTCCAGCAACCGGGCGTGCGGTTGAAATCGCCCGTCGCCAGTGCCGCGCCAAATTGGTCGCCAGCCTCATTCAACAAGGTGAGATCCTGCGAGGTCAGGACCTGCGCGTTGGTCGACACCAAGCCGTTGCCATTGCTGTACAAGACCACGACCTGTCCGCTGTCGATCTGGCCGTCCACATCACGATGGGGAACGCCGACAGCCAGGTCATCGTAACTGTTGTCACCATTGAAGTCGCCACTTGCCAACACTTCGCCGAATCGCGCATTGCCTTGTACGCCACCCAGCGCCGACTGGCTGAACATCTGGTCTGCATCGAAGTTCAACCCGCTAGCCGAGCCCGGAACGATCATCACCACCCCGGCATCCACCGCCGTACCGCCCGCTGACGTCACCACGTTCTCACCGGGGACACCGATCGCCAAATCGTCGTAACCGTCATCATTGAAGTCACCGACCGCCAGCGCCGCGCCCATGTGATCGTAGCTGTTGGGCACACCTTGCAACTGCATACCTTGCTGCAGCGCCGTTCCACTGCCCCCGGGGATGAAGCTGTGCACGAATACGGCACCTGCTTCCAGTTGCGAGCCGAACGGCGCGTACGGGCGTCCGGTTGCCAGCTCGTCAATGCCATCGCCGTCGAAGTCACCAAAGACGAGCGCGGCCGCCAGGCGCGCTCCGGTCGGTGAATACTGTGTCTGAAACCATGTAAAACCGCTTGCGCCGCCCCGGTACAGCTCGAACAGTCCGCCATTCACGCTGTTGTACAGGGGCGCTCCAATGGCCAGATCGGAAAAACCGTCCCCGTCGACATTGCCAACGGCCAGAGCCGTGCCGTACTGGTCGTTGGCGAACGCCGGGGCACCCTCCAGTACAACGTCGGCGCTGCCCAGGCCCCATACCTGTGCATGGAGTGAGCCGGTAACAGCCATTCCGACAACACCTCCCAGGCCAAGCGTCAGGCGCAGCAGTGGCGCCAGCGATTGGCGGCAAAGGGATGCGGAAGGATTCAATCGCTTTTTCGTTTGCATTCGGCGCGCCCTCGATTCGTTGTATTCATGCCCGGGAAACCATTGCAGCCCAACCCGGTTCAGTCACCGCCCCCGCAGTGAGCTGCGTCGGGAGCGTAGTCCTGACCATGAATACGAAGTGCGACGGCAAAACGTGCCAACCGCAGGGTGCAGCGACAGGGACAAATCCCTGCTCAGCCCCTCGCCACGGGTACCGACGAGCGCACGTAGGCAGCCAGCTCTTCGGCCGGCAGCGGCGGCGAGTACAGGTAGCCTTGCACCAGGTTGCAGCCGTAGCCACGCAGCACGCCGAGTTGCTCGGCGTTTTCCACGCCCTCGGCCACGACTTTGACGCCGAGGCTGCGGCCGAGGCCGATGATGGCGTTGACGATGGCGCGATCGCCCACTTCGGTGACCAGGTTGTGGACGAAGGTCTTGTCGATCTTGATCTGGGTGACCGGCATGTCCTTGAGGTATTCGAGGCTGGAATAGCCGGTGCCAAAGTCGTCGATGGAGACACCGATGCCGCGCATCGCCAGCCGGTCCAGCACCGGCAGGCTGGCGTGGCTGTCGTACACAATTTGGCGCTCGGTGATTTCCAGCACCACGTCGGCGTAGGCAATGCCGTGGCGCTCCACCGCTTCGATGAATTGTTGCTGGAACGTTTCGGCCCGCCGCAACTGATAGCCGGACAGGTTGATGGCAAGGTAGAACCGCGGCAGGCCGGCGGCGCGCCAATTGGCGAATTGCGCCAACGCGGCATCGATCAGCCACTCGCCGATCGGCTCGATCAGGCCGCTCTCTTCCGCCAGTGGAATGAAACTGTTGGGGCTGACTACGCCCATTTCCGGATGCTTCCAGTAAAGCAGCGTCTCGACCCCGGCAACCGCATTGCTGGACGCATCCACCACCGGCTGAAATCGCAACTGGAATTGCTGCTCGGTCAGCGCATGGCGCAGATTGGCCAGCATGTCGTGGCGCCAACTGACCGCGGCACTCATCCACGTCTGATAGCGCTCGACAATGTTCTTGCCGTGTTCTTTGGCGCGGTACAGCGCCATGTCGGCGTCGCGCACCAGGCTCTCGGCGTCGGTCGCATCCTCGGGATACATCGCGTAACCGGCGCTGGAAGTCACATTCAGCATCCGCCCCTCGAGCAACAGCGGCTCGCCGATCCGGCGCAGCAGATCCGCCGTCAGGCACTCGACTGCCGCGGCATCGCGCCCCGGCAGCAGCAACAGAAACTCGTCACCGCCGAAGCGGCACAGCAAGTCGCCTTCGCCGATACCTTCACCGAGCCGCTGCGCCACGCGCCGGATCAACTGGTCACCGGCGCTGTGGCCCAGGGTGTCGTTGACCTGCTTGAAGCCATCGAGGTCGAAAAATACCGTCGCCAAGGGCTGATTGTGTTTGCGTGCCGTGCTGATGAAGGCGTCAAAGTTGGCGCCAAGATAACTGCGATTGGGCAAGGCCGTCAGCGGATCAAAGTAGGCCAGATGCTGGATGCGCGCCTGCGCATACTTGCGCTCGGCAATGTCGCGGCAAACGTAGATGCGGTAGGCCAGCCCACCCACCTCATCGTTCACCGCGACAATGGACAGCTCGATCGGGCGCGTCTCGCCGCTGGCCGTCAGCGTCGCGGCCTCGCCACTCCACTGGCCGTTGTCACGCAGGCTGCGGGCCATTTCCCGGCGCATGCTGCGGCCGAATCCCGGCGCCAGCAGGCTCTGCACCCGACGGCCCGCCAAGGCGCCGCTGGCATGCCCACCCAGCGCCAGAAAACCCCGGTTGGTCGACACAATACGGTCGCGCGCATCGGCGATGACAATGCCCTCCCGCGCCGCTTCGAACACGCTGGCCGCCAATCGCAGCCGCCTTTCGTTTTCGACCTGAGCGGTGATGTCCGTGTAGGAGCCGGCCACTCGCAACGGCTGCCCGTCGGCGTCGTAGCGGGTGACACTGCGCGCCAGAATCCAGCGGGTGCGACCGTCACGCGTGCGCATCCGCATGCTGCGCGACAGCACGTCATGACGGCGCTGCTCGATGTGCTCCATCAATTGCTGGCGGCCACGCCGGAAATCGTCCGGCGGCATGATGTTGACCAGTTGCTTGGCGAAGCCCAGCTCCTGCTCGCTGTAACCCAGCATTTCGCGGACTCGCGGCGAGCAGTAGAGTTTGCCACTGCCGATGTCCCACTCCCAGATGCCATCGTTGGCGCTTTCGGCCACCACCGCATAGCGTTCCTCACTGACGCGCAAGGCCTGTTCCACCGCGAGTTGTCGCCACACCGCCCGGATCGACAGCAACAGGCCGAGCAGGCACAGCAACAGGGCAGAGCCCAAGCGAATCCAGCGCATGCGCTGCTGCAAACGGCGCGCCGCATCATTGATCTTGTAGCCGAACTCCCGCTCGATCTGCTGCAAGCCGGCATCCAGCTGGTCGATGCTGGCCAGGGCCTTGCTGGCCGCTTCCCCTTGCCGCCGTCCGGCCTGGATTTCCGTATTGAGGCGCGCCGCCTGTGCTTCCAGCTCGGTCATCCGCTGGTCGCCTTCGAGCCACAACAGCACGGCTTCGCGCACCGGGGCGAAAGTGGCGTATTCCTGCAGGAACCCGATCAAGGCTTCGACATCGGCCGGCGCGTTGCGCCCTTCGATCAGGGCGGCGCGAGCCGCTGGCAGATCAGGTGGCGTGGCCAGTACCGCTTCGCGCGCGCGGCGATCAGCGCGGTGTACGGTGATTTGATGCAGATACGCGCGGTAGGCGGCCGGGTCCCCCGTCGTCGCATAGCGGCGCAGCTGCGTCACCGCCTGCTGCTGGGCGACGGTCCAGATGTTGTTGCCACTGATGTAGGCCCGCGCGCCGGCCAGGCTTTGCAGGCTGTGCTCGCCCAGCAACAGCAGCACCAGCACAATGCCGAGAAACGGCCACACTACCGCCAGCAAGCGGCCGATGATGCGGGTCAAGCTTGAGACCTTTCCCCCCATGCCAGCGTTTGTCCCATTGCCGCGGTGCCCCGAGTGTACAACCGCGCTTGAGGCGACGCTGATAAAGTGGCACAAACGCCACGGCACCTGTCTCGGTCGAGATCGCGGCTGCGCTGACGCCGGCAGACTGGCCGTCTTTCATGGCGGCGTGCACCTGAACTCGGCGCAGACAGGTGCCGCTCAAATCATGGCTCTTGTTTCAGGACGCGTGGCGTCCAGCCGCCCCGCGCCGCTTGGCAAGGCAACCAGCGTTGCCTTAGCCCGGCCGCAGCACCGGCAATACCAGCCAGTGGTCGACCAGCAGGAAGGCAAACAGCGCCATCAGGTAGGTGATGGAATAGCCGAACACCCGCATCGGATAGAAATCATCCGGTGGATTCAGCAAGCGAATCGCGTAGTAAATGAACACGCCACCCAGCACCAGGGCACCGCCCAGATACAGCAGGCCGCTCATGCCGGTGAGATAGGGCAGCAGAGTCGAGAGCAGCAGCAGGATGGTGTAGAACAGGATGTGCCAACGGGTGTATTCGACACCGTGCGTCACCGGCAGCATCGGCACCTGCGCCCGCGAGTAATCCTCGCGGCGGAAGATCGCCAGCGCCCAGAAATGCGGCGGTGTCCACACGAAGATGATCAGACACAGCAGCAAGGCGTAGGGATGCAGTTGATCGGTGACGGCGGTCCAGCCCAGCACCGGCGGCACCGCGCCGGCGATACCGCCAATGACGATGTTTTGCGGCGTGGCACGTTTCAGGAACGCGGTGTAGATCACCGCGTAGCCGATCAAACCGGCGAATGTGAGCCATGCGGTGAGGGCATTGACCAAAAACACCAGAATCAGCATGGCGGCGACGGCAAGCACGCAGCCGAAGGCGAATACCTGCCGCGAAGTCAGCTGCCGGGTCACCAGTGGCCGCTGCGCGGTGCGCGCCATTACCCGGTCGATGCGCTGGTCGATCAGCTGGTTGAAGGCCGCCGCCGCCGAGGAAGCCAGCCAGATGCCGAGCGTGCCGAACAGCGCCTCACGCCACGGCGGCAATCCCGGCACGGCCAGGAACATGCCGATGATGGCGCAGAACACCAGCAAGGCGACGATGCGCGGTTTGGTCAACTGCCAGTATTCGGCCAGATGCAGATTCATGGAGGGAGTCATCCGTTTGCCGTGCAGTCTAGCCGCGCGGGCGGGCCTGCGCGCGCGCGAGGGCGGCCAGCAAGCTCGCCAGCAGCAGCGCCGCCACGCCATTGTGCAAGGTGGCAACCGGCAACGGCAGGCCAAAATGCACATTGCCGATGCCAAGGCCGATCTGGGTCAACAGCAGCAGCGCAATGGCCAGACCGAAGCGCCCCAGCCGCTCGCGTCGGCTGCGCCAGGCCAGCCAACCGAGATAGCACGCGACCACCAGCGCGCCCAGCCGGTGGGCCATCTGGATGGCGGTACGCGCGGGCAGGTCCAGCACGCCGCCTTCGTAATCGACACCGATGCCGCGCCACAGCACGAAGCCCTGGCCAAAATCGTGCGCCGGCCACCACTGGCCCAGGCACTTGGGGAACGCCGCATCGCCGAAGCCACAGGCGAGCGCGGCGTAGTTGGATGAGGTCCAGCCACCCAGCGCGATCTGCATCGCCAGCAACCCGATGCCGAGTAGCACCCAGCGTCGGTAGTGCGCATGCCGCTCATCCTCGGCGCCCACGCCAGCGAGGCGCAATGCGGTCCAGACCAGCAGTCCGAAGGTTGCCATGCCGCCGAGGAGATGCCCCATCACCACGATCGGCTTCAGCAGCAGCGTCACCGTCCACATGCCGAGCATGGCCTGAAACACGATCACCGCCAGCGTCAAGATGGCGATGCGCCACGCGCCCGGCAGGCGCAGCCGCCACGCCACCGTCACCGGCAATGCCATGGCCGCAGCGGCAAGGAAGGAAGACACCACATGCTCGCCACGCATGTACATGCCGACACCGATTGCCGCGCTCAAGGCCGCGGCAATCACCGCCACGCGCGCCCAACGCCGCTGCCATGCCGCCGCCAGTGCCATCACCAGCACCATCACGCCCAAACCCCCGGCCAGCATGCGGTGTACCTGTTCACGCCAGGCCTTGTGCGGTTCGGCCGGCCGCTCGGGAAACGCCGCGTCCGCCTGAGTGATTTCGTGCGTCTGCGTGGGCCAGCTTGCCTGACCGTAGCAAGTGGGCCAGTCCGGACACGACAGGCCGGCATCCGACAAGCGCACAAAGGCACCGAACATCACCAGGCCGAACGCAAACACCGCCGCGAACAGGGACAAGCCTTGCAACAGTCGCCGCGCTGTCATCAGCGGATGACCTTCTTCAAATCCTTGCGCAAACCGCTGGGATCAAAACCCGCGGGATAGTGCAGCAAGGCGGTGCCGTTGGACTCCACCAGCACGGCGGCAACGCTGTCAGGCTGGCTTGGGCGGAACGCAGCCAGCGCACCCGCCGGGTCGCTGCCGATGGCCCAATCGTGGATGATGCGCTCGGCTACCGGCGGCGGGGTGCCAACGTAGAGCAGGCGCAGGCGATCCATGTGCTGGTTGAGGGTGACGCGGGCATTGCGCATCATCGCCAAGGTACGCAGGCAGGCTTGCGCGCAAGCCGGGCCCGGCAAGGCGATCAAGGTCATGCGCGGCTCGACGTCGCGCCAGGCCCAGACCGTGTCGCCACCCAGCGGAATGCGGATATCGGTGAAGCTGCGCTGCGGCAGGATCGGCTCGCCAAAGCTGCGCGTGCCGGGCTGCCAACCCAGTTGGCCCAGCGCCAGCGCCAGCAAGGCCGGTACGGCAAACACGGACAACAGCAGGATCAATTGCACGCGGCGGCGGTTATGTGGCGTCATCGGGATTTTCCTTGTCGTCCTCGCGGACGCGGTGCAAAACCAGAAAGATCGCCAGTGCCGCCACGGCAAAGGCAAACCATTGGAAGGCGTAGGCGCGGTGGCGCGCGGGCGGCATCGCCGCCGGCGTCCAGCTGCGCAGGTAGGGTGTGGCCGGATCGGGATCGAGCAGCAACACGCGCGGATACAGGCGCCGACCGAGATCATGGTCGATGGCGGCGAGGTCGATGAACGTGGTGGTCTTGGGCCACTCAGTCTGGCGCGCCAGCGCATTGCCGCCGAGGCGCAGACCGCTGCCGGGCGGCGGCATGTACAGTCCGCGCACGTCTATCTCGCCGCGCGGCAGCGGCGGCAGCGGTGGCAGTTGGCGAGCCACCCCGTTGCGGGCCACGAAGCCGAGCCCGAGCAGCAGCACCCGGCCGATACCGGCAGTACAGCTCTCACCACGACAAGGCAGAAACGGCGCGTAGACCACCACGCCGGGGCGACCGTGGCGGGTCTGGTCATCCAGCACGTATTCGCGCTCCGCCAGATAACGCCCGTGCACGGACAAATGCGGGAAGGCCGTCGCGCCGACGCCATCGGCAACGCTGGCGAAATCGTGCACCGGTTGCGCGGTCGCCGCGGCGAAGCGGGCCAGCAGCTGCTCCTTCTCGCTTGCGCGATGCAGTTGCCACACGCCCAGGCGCACAAAAGCCGCCATGCCGGCGAGAGTCAGCAACACGGCAAACACGCTGGGACGGCGCACGTTCATGCGCGCCGACGACACGCGGTGACGGCTATACTGACGGGCCGACTGCCCTTGGAATTGCTCGCATGCATGGCGCTTACAAAATCGTGCTCTTGATCCTGTTGTTCCTGATGATCGTGGAACTCGGACGGGCACTGTATTACATGATGGTCGACAAGGGCGAAGGCAAACGCACGGTGTGGGCGCTGACGCGGCGCATCGCCCTGTCGGCACTGCTGATCGGCATGATTGTGCTGGGTTGGGCGATGGGCTGGATCACGCCTCACAGCGTGGGGGGCTGAGGAACCGGGATTCGGGCCCCGGCAGAATGCCCAGCCCGCTTTCAGGCGGCCGATTATTTTCCAACCCCGATTTCCGAAGCCCCAATCCCGGCTTTCAAAGCACGTAGACGAACAGGAACAATCCCACCCACACCACGTCGACAAAGTGCCAGTACCACGCCACGGCTTCGAAGCCGAAGTGGTTGGTTTTGTCGAAGTGGCCACGGGCGCAGCGCAGCCAGATCACGATCAGCATGATCGTGCCAAGCGTCACGTGCAGGCCGTGAAAGCCGGTCAGCATGAAGAAGGTCGAGCCGTAAATGCCGCTGTTCAGCGTCAGATTGAAGTGCTCGTACGCCTCGCGGTATTCGTGCACCTGAAAGCCCAGGAAGACGGCGCCCAGCAACACGGTCAGGCCGAGAAACACCAGCAAGCGGCTGCGATGGCCGGCCTTGAGAGCGTGGTGGGCGATGGTGATGGTGATACCGGAGGACAGCAGCAGCAGGGTATTCAGCAGCGGAATGCCCCACGGCGACATGGTCTGGAACGCGCCGCCGACATTGGCGGGGCCGTTGGACGGCCAGGTGGCACTGAAATCATCCCACAGGTAATGGTGGGTCAACACGCCGTGACCTTCGCCGCCCAACCACGGCACCGACAGCGAGCGAGCGTAGAACAGCGCGCCGAAGAAGGCCGCGAAGAACATCACCTCGGAGAAGATGAACCACATCATGCCCATGCGGAAGGACACGTCCACCTGGCGGTTGTAGTGGCCGGCCAGCGACTCCTGGATCACGCTGCGGAACCAGCCGAACAGCATGAACAGCAGCACGGCGATGCCGGCGAAGAACACCGGCTTGCCGATCCGGTAACTGTCGTTGACCCAGTGCGCCGCACCGAACATGGTGGTGAACAGGCCAACCGAGCCGATGATGGGCCATTTGCTGCCGTGGGGTACGTAGTAAGCGCCTTGCTGTGCCATGCCGTCGTTTCCTGTCACATTTCGCGCCGACCAGCCGGCGCTAAAGTCATGGTGCGCGGTTCGCGCGATGAATCCCGTTGTATCAAGCCACTGTTCGCCTTCACGCCGCCAGCAGCCCTTTGGCAATGATCATGGCGTAGAGCGCGAGCGCAATCAGCGCCCCGATCCACACCACCCGCCGGATGCCGGCGCGCCGTCGCGCCAGGCGGGCCGCTGCCGCCGGATCGGTGGCAACGGCCAGTTTGCTGTCAGCGCCGTGCATGGCCTGTTGCCGTCCGCCTGCCGGTTCAGTGCGACACGTCGCCGTGCGCCAGTTTGCTGTCGTCGATCAGCGGCGGCACGGTGAAGCTGTGGAACGGCGCCGGTGACGGCAGCGTCCACTCCAGTCCGTGCGCGCCATCCCACACCTGACTGGTGGCTTTCTGGCGCGACTTGTACACGCAGTGCACGATCATCGCCACGAACAGCAACTGGCTGGCGCCGAAGGCGAAGCCGCCGATGGAGCTGATCATGTTGAAGTCGGCGAAGGCGACGTTGTAATCAGGAATGCGGCGCGGCATGCCGGCCAAGCCGAGGAAGTGCTGCGGGAAGAACAGCACGTTGACCGCGATCACGCTGCACCAGAAGTGGATCTTGCCGAGGCGCTCGCTGTACATGTGGCCGGACCATTTCGGAATCCAGTAGTACACCGCGCCCATGATCGCAAAGGCGGCGCCGGTCACCAGCACATAGTGGAAGTGCGCCACCACGAAGTACGTGTCCTGGTACTGGAAGTCGGCCGGCACCATCGCCAGCATCACGCCGGAGAAACCGCCGATGGTGAACAGCACCACGAAGGCGATGGCAAACAGCATCGGTGTCTCGAAGCTGATCGACCCGCGCCACATGGTGGTGACCCAGTTGAACACCTTCACGCCGGTCGGGATCGCGATCAGCATGGTCGCGTACATGAAGAACAACTCGCCACCGAGCGGCATGCCGACGGTGAACATGTGGTGCGCCCAGACGATGAACGACAGGAAGGCGATGCAAGCCAACGCGTACACCATCGCCTTGTAGCCGAAGATGGGTTTGCGCGAGAAGGTCGGGATGATCTCGGAGATGATGCCGAAGGCCGGCAAGATCATGATATAGACCTCGGGGTGACCGAAGAACCAGAAGATGTGCTGGTACATCACCGGGTCACCGCCGCCGGCGGCATTGAAGAAGCTGGTGCCGAAATACTTGTCGGTCAACAGCATGGTCACCGCACCCGCCAGCACCGGCATCACCGCGATCAGCAGGAAGGCGGTGATCAGCCAGCTCCACACGAACACCGGCATTTTCAGCAGATCCATGCCCGGCGCGCGCATGTTCAAGATGGTGGCGATGATGTTGATCGAGCCCATGATCGAGCTGATACCCATCAGGTGGATGGCAAAGATCGCGTAGGCAATGCCGTCACCGCCCTGGATCGACAGCGGCGGATACATGGTCCAGCCACCGGCCGGCGCGCCGCCCGGCAGGAACAGCGAGGACAGCATCAGCGCGAAGGCGAACGGCATGATCCAGAACGACCAGTTGTTCATGCGCGGCAGCGCCATGTCCGGCGCGCCGATCATCATCGGGATCATCCAGTTGCCGAGGCCGACGAAGGCCGGCATGATCGCGCCGAAGATCATCACCAGCGCGTGCATGGTGGTCATTTCATTGAAGAAATACGGCTGCACCAACTGCAAGCCGGGCTCGAACAATTCGGCGCGGATCACCATCGCGAAACTGCCGCCGATGAAGAACATCGTCAGCGAGAACACCAGGTACATCGTGCCGATGTCCTTGTGGTTGGTCGAGCACACCCAGCGGTTGAAGAAGCCCTTGGGGGTGTCGTGGTGCTCGTCGTGATGGATGGCGGCTGCGTTTGACATCGCTACTTACCTCAATTCAACCCTGGATTAACCGCGCGGCTGCGCGGTCGTGGTGTCGGCTTGCGCGGTACGCGCGGCGCGATCCAGTCGCGTCGCATCTTCCTGCGCAGCCAGCCACTGCTCAAACTCGGCCGGCGACACCGCCTTGACCACGATCGGCATGAAGCCGTGATCCTGGCCGCACAGTTCGGCGCACTGGCCACGGTAGATGCCCGGCTTCTCGATGGTTGCCCAGGCGTCGTTGACGATGCCCGGGATGGCGTCAGTCTTGAAGCCCAGGGTCGGCACCCACCAGGAATGGATTACGTCCTCGCCGGTGACGACGAAGCGAATCTTGACGCCGGTCGGCAGCACCAGCGGCTTGTCGACGTTGAGCAGGTAATCCGGGTAGCCGTTCTGCTTGACATCCCATGGATCGAGCCCGGAATCGAGCTGGCGGGTGCGGTCGCTGTCGGCGGCCAGCTTGGAAATGAAGCCGACCTTGTCCACCGTCTTGCCCTGGTACTCGACGTAGTCGTAACGCCACTTCCACTGATAGCCGGACACCTTGACGGTCAGCTCGGAATGGCTGGTATCGGCCATGTGCATGAGAACGTGGGTCGCCGGCCAGGCCAAGCCGATCAGGATCAGCACCGGCACCACCGTCCACACCACCTCCAGCTTGGTATTGTGGCTCCAGGTTTCCGCGATCGCGCCCTTGGAGCGACGGAAGCGCACCATGGCGACGATCATGGCGCCGAACACCACCACGCCGATCACCACGCAGACCCAGAAGGCCAGCATGTGCAGCTGATAGACCTCTTCGGAGGTCGGGGTGACGCCACGCGTCAGGTTGAGCTGCCAAGGCTCGGGGTTGGCCGCGGCACTGCTCGCCCACGCCAACGTTGTCGCCAGCACGCCTGCGATCATCCGTCCGATTCCACCTGGTTTCATGTTGTCGATCCCAAAATAACTGCACTCTCGTCTCATTCCGCACCGCTGCCGGTCACCTCGGCCAGCAATGCGCGCAAATCCCGCGCCAGCGTGGCGCGCTCCTCGTCGGCCAGAAACGCACCGATTTCGGTCTCGCGTCCGTGCGAACCGAGCAGCAAGCGCTGCCTTCCCGCGCCCGACTCCAGCCGCACGCGAACCCAGCCCGAGGGATAACTGACCCGCTGACGCCCCGGCCATGCGGTCACTTCCAGCGCGCGCGCATCGATCGTGATGCGTTCACCGCGCTTTCCCCGTTTCCACACCGCGGCAAACGCCGCACCCAAACCCACAGACTCCAACAACGCAAACGCCGGGGCAAACACGTTGCCCTGGCGCGCGCTGAGCCAGGCAACCAGCAAGGCCGACAGCGCCAGCAGCCCCACGCACATCCACAACCCCGACCTCGACAGCCGGCGCACCGGCTGCAAACTCAGAGTGGCGCGAGCCGGAGCCGCGCCGTCGATACGCAGGGAAACCACGTCCTGAACAGTCTGTGAAAATACAAGGATAGTTCCGCCGCGTCGCGGCGGCAAGGGAGACTTGACCAAAGTCATGGCGTGGCCTGCGCCCATACGGCACACGAGCACCATATTCCCCCCCCTCACTTCACCCACAGGCGCGGGCGGACTTACAATGCCCGGCTTCCATACCACTTGCCGGCACGAGGCCGTCGTGACCCACGCGATTCTCCCCATTGTCACCACCTTGGCGCCCCCCGACGCCGCCCGCGCCCGCCTCACCGCCGCCTGGCTGCGGGACGAGACCGACGCCGTCGATGCCTTGCTGGCCGAGGCGGCGCTGGCGCCCGCCGAAAGCGAGTTGGTGCTGGCTCGCGCCGCTGAACTGGTAGCCCGCGTGCGCACCCGCGCCGAGGACCAGAGCGCGGTCGAGTCCTTCATGCGTCAATACGACCTCTCCAGCGAGGAAGGCGTGCTGTTGATGTGCGTGGCCGAGGCTTTGCTGCGGATCCCCGACAAGACCACCGCCGACAAGCTGATCCGCGACAAGCTGGGCGAAGCGAACTGGAAGAAGCACCTCGGCCAGAGCGAGTCGATGTTCGTCAACGCCTCGACCTGGGGCCTGATGCTGACCGGCAAGCTGGTCAACCTGGCCGAGGACACGCGCAAGAACGCCATGGGCGCACTGAGCCGCCTGGTTGGGCGCGCCGGCGAACCGGCGATCCGGCTGGCGGTACGTCAGGCCATGCGCATCATGGGTCAGCAATTCGTCATGGGCCGCAGCATTGGCGAAGCACTGAAACGTGCCGACGACAGCGACAACGCCCCATACCGCCATTCCTTCGACATGCTGGGCGAAGCGGCGCTGACCCAACCCGACGCCGAACGCTACCAGCAAGCGTACCGTGATGCGATCAAGGCCCTGGGCAAGCACCCGCTGGCGGGTGACGTGCTGGAAGCGCCCTCGATCTCGGTCAAGCTGTCGGCGCTGCATCCGCGCTACGAACTCGCCAAACGCGAGCGCGTGCACACGGAATTGACCGCCAGGTTGCTCGAACTGGCGCAACTGGCCAAAGCGCAAGGCATCGCGCTCACCGTGGATGCCGAGGAGGCCGACCGCCTGGAGTTGTCGCTGGACGTGCTCGGCGCGGTCTTCGCCGACCCGTCACTGGACGGCTGGAACGGCTTCGGCCTCGCCGTGCAGGCCTACCAGAAACGCGCGCCATTCGTGATCGACTGGCTGGCCGAGATGGCTCGCGCCCACGGCCGCCGCTGGTGTGTGCGGCTGGTCAAGGGCGCCTACTGGGACGCGGAAATCAAGCGCGCACAGGAACTCGGCCTGCCCGGCTACCCGGTCTACACCCGCAAACCCAACACCGACGTCAGCTACCTCGCCTGCGCGCGTCGCCTGCTGGACGCCGGCAGCCAGTTGATCTATCCGCAGTTCGCCACCCACAACGCGCACACCATCGCCGCCATCCACCACATCGCGGCGGGCCGCGTGTTCGAGTACCAGCGCCTGCACGGCATGGGCACCGACCTCTACGCCGAGGTGATGGGCAAGGACAAACTCAACGTGCCCTGCCGCGTGTACGCGCCGGTCGGCAGCCATGAAGACCTGCTGCCGTACCTGGTGCGGCGCCTGCTCGAAAACGGCGCCAACACCAGCTTTGTCAATCGTATCGTCGATGAACGCGTCTCGGTCCGCGACCTCGTCGCCGATCCCTGCGAAACCGTGCGCGGCTTCGCCTCCAAGCCGCATCCGCGCATTGCGCTACCGGTCGGTCTCTTTGGTGCAACCCGGAAGAACTCCATGGGCGTCAATCTTGCCAGCGACAACGAACTGAAAACCCTCGCCGAAGCGGTCAATGCCAAACTCGGGCCGTGGGCGGCAACCCCGCTGGTTCCCGGCGCGCACAGCAACGAAACCGCGCGCCAGATCACCGACCCGGCCGATCGTCGTCGCGTCATCGGCCACAGCACCAACGCCGACCAGGCCACCATCGACCGCTCGCTGGTCAACGCGGTGGCGGCGCAACCGGCTTGGGATGCCCTGCCCGCGGCCAGCCGCGCCGCCATCCTCGAACACGCCGCAGACCTGATGGAGGCGCGCCGCGCCGACTTCCTTGCCATCCTGGTACGCGAAGCCGGCAAGACTCTGCCAGCGGCGATCTCCGAGGTGCGCGAAGCGGTCGACATGTGCCGCTACTACGCGATGATGGCGCGCAAATTGTTCGGCCAGCCCGAGACCCTGCCCGGCCCCACCGGCGAGTCGAACCAGCTCAGCCTGCACGGGCGCGGCGTATTCGTCTGCATCAGCCCGTGGAACTTCCCGCTGGCTATTTTCACCGGCCAGGTGGCCGCCGCACTCGCCGCCGGCAACGCCGTCATCTGCAAACCGTCCGAGCAGACCACCCTGGTCGGCTGCGCCGCCGTGCGCCTGCTGCACGAGGCCGGCGTGCCGGAAGCCGTGCTGCAGTTCGTGCCGTGCAAGGGTTCGGTGCTAGGCAACACCCTGCTGACCAAGCCCGATGTCGCCGGCGTCTGCTTCACCGGCTCCACCGAAACCGCCTGGACCATCAACCGCACCCTGGCCGCGCGCAACGCGCCGATCGCCGCGCTGATCGCCGAAACCGGCGGCCAGAACGCCTTGATCGCCGATTCCTCCGCGCTGCCCGAGCAACTGGTCAAGGACGTCGTCACCTCGGCCTTCGACTCGGCCGGCCAGCGCTGCTCCGCCGCGCGCGTGCTGTTCGTGCAGGACGACGTCGCCGACAAGGTCATCACCATGTTGTCCGGCGCCATGGACGAGCTCAAGGTCGGCGACCCGGGCGACCTCGCCACCGACGTCGGCCCGGTCATCGACGAGCCCTCGCGCAAGGTGCTGGAAGACCACGCCGCGCGCATGGACAAGGAAGCCAAACCGATCAATCAGGCCAAACTCGGCGACGACACCGCCCACGGCACCTTCTTCGCCCCGCGTGCCTACGAGCTGCCCTCGCTGTCGCTGCTGACGCAGGAAGTGTTCGGCCCGATCCTGCACGTGGTGCGCTGGAAAGCCGGCGAGCTCGACCAGGTCATCGACGCCATCAACGCCACTGGCTTCGGCTTGACGCTCGGCATCCACAGCCGCATCGACGACACCGTCGAACACATCGCCCGTCACGCCAAAGTCGGCAACTGCTACGTCAACCGCAACCAGATCGGTGCCGTGGTCGGCGTGCAGCCCTTCGGCGGCGAAAACCTCTCCGGCACCGGTCCCAAAGCCGGCGGCCCGCACTATCTACTGCGCTTCGCCACCGAACGCACCCTGACCGTCAACACCACCGCCGCCGGCGGCAACGCCTCGCTGCTGACGCTGGGAGATTGAGGCCGGCAGCGGGCATGGCTTCTCATGCCCGCCTGTCTGTCTTCGCCCCTGCAATGGTGTTGGACTTCGAGGCCCGCGTCCTCGGCGATTACGCCGCGCTGCTCGACGCCACCCGTGCCCTGCGCGACGACATCCGACGGCGCGGGCGGGTACACGCATGAGCAGCCCGCTGACGCTCGGCAAGGTCGCCGCCATCGAGCGCAGTGTGGCCAGAGCCAGAGCCGAATACGCTGCCGCCGCCGCGGATTTCGCCACCGACTACACGCGCCAGGACGCTGCCATCCTCAACATGCTGCGCGCGTGCGAGACGGCGATCGACCTCGCCAACATGCTTATCCGCGAACCATCGCTGGGCATTCCCCAATCCAGCCGAGACAGTTTCCAGCTGCTGGCAGACGCGCAACTGATCCCGGCGGAGCAAAGCCAGCGACTGCAACGCATGATCGGCTTTCGCAACATCGCCGTGCACCAATACCGGACACTGGAACTCGCGGTCGTCGAGTCCGTCCTGCCCCCGAATTCGACAGTTTGCCCCTGATTTCGGCTCATTTCGAGCCTGGAATCACGGGCGCAACCAGATCGGTGCCGTGGTCGGCGTGCAAGCCTTCGGCAGCGAAAACCTGTCCGGCACCGACACCAAGACCGGCAGCCCGCACTTCCTGCTGCGTTACGTCACTTGCTTTTACTCACCGCGCCATCATGTGGGTGGGATGGCACGCCTCAATTTCGATCTCGACCCGACCGATACCAGCGCCGCCAGCGTGGCGGCGGACAAGCGCAAGCTGCGGCGGGCGTGGTGGCTGACGCTGGCCTGCGTGGGCGTGCTGTGGGTGATCTTGTTGTTGCAGTGGGCGCTGGGCTTTGATCCCGGCAGGCTCGGCGTATGGCCGCGACAGGAAGCGGGTCTGCTGGGGGTTTTGACGGCGCCGCTGGTGCATGAGGGTTTCGCGCATCTGGCGGCCAATTCATCGGCCTTGCTGGTGCTCGGCGTGTTGGCGCTCAGGGTGTATCCACGGGCGCTCAGGATTGCCTTGCCGGTGGTCTGGCTCGGGTCTGGCGCGCTGGTGTGGTGGCTGGCACGGCCATCGAGCCATATCGGCGCCAGCGGTATTGCGGTGGGTCTGATGCTGTTCTTGTTCGCCATGGGTTTGCTGCGGCGTGAACGTCTGGCGATCGTCACCTCGATGGTGGTGTTCTTCCTCTACGGCAGCATGCTGCATTCGATGTTGCCGGGCGATCCGCACATTTCATTCGAGTACCACCTGTTCGGTGGTTTCTGCGGCTTGCTGTCGGCGTTCTTTCTGTACCGGCGCGATCCGTTGCCGCCGCGCAAGCTGTACAGCTGGGATCTGGAGGACGAGGACGAAGATACGGCGGGCACCGATGGCCTTGAGTACGATCACGACGCCCCGCCGATGTCTGACGGCCGTCCCCGCCACTCGCTGTGAGGGTCATGACTTTGCCAAGCCCGCATATCAACGCAAGCTGGCGTTGATTTTCGCCAGGGCGGTGGCGCCGGGACAGAGTGTGCTTTCGTCCAGCTGGTTGAGCGGCGTCGTTGGGGTATTGAGGTGCTGGTGCAAGTCGCCACCGGCCGCATCGACGTACAACAGGCCAGTGGCGATTTCGCCGCGCGCGGCGTATTCGTGCACGCGATTCATGGCCGCGACGCGATCACCGGGATCGTAATCGGTGTCGAGCTTGTGCAGGCGCAACACACTGCCGTCGTGCTGGCTCACGTCGAGCACGCTGCCGGGGGCGTAGTCGATTTCGATTTCGGCTTGCGGGGCGATGAAGTCGACGCGGTTGACGGCATCGTTGTGTTCTCGCACGTAGTCGTAGCTGCGGGTGCTGCCGGCGTGGTTGTTGAAGGCGACACAGGGGCTCAGCACATCGAGGAAAGCCGCGCCGCGGTGGCGCATGGCGGCCTTGATCAAGGGCACCAGCTGCTGTTTGTCGCCGGAAAAGCTGCGCGCCACGAAGCCGGCGCCGAGCTGTAACGCCATCGACACCAGATCGACCGGGCTGTCGCGGTTGATGGCGCCTTTTTTCGACGCGGAGCCCTGATCGGCGGTGGCCGAGAATTGGCCCTTGGTCAGGCCGTACACGCCGTTGTTCTCGACAATGTAGACCATGTCGACACCGCGGCGGATGGCGTGCACGAACTGCCCGAGGCCAATGGAGGCCGTGTCACCATCACCGGAAATGCCAAGGTACAGCAATTGCCGGTTGGCGAGGTTGGCGCCGGTCAGCACCGACGGCATGCGGCCATGCACGGTATTGAAGCCGTGCGCGGGGCCGAGGAAATAGGTCGGCGTCTTGGAGCTGCAACCGATGCCGGACAGCTTGGCGACCCGGTGTGGCTCGATGTCCAGTTCCCAGCAAGCCTGGATGATCGCGGCGGAAATCGAGTCGTGGCCGCAGCCGGCACACAGGGTCGACACCACCGCGCCCTCGTAGTCACGGCGGGTGCGGCAGACCGCGTTCTGTTGCAGCGCGGGGTGGTGAAAGCGGGGCTTGGCGATGTAGGTCATGGCGCAATCATCCGCACGCGGTAGCGAGGGTGGTGGGCGCTGGCGTGTGTGCCGCGATGGCAGCGACGATGAAACGGGCGGTGATGGGCGTGCCGTCGAAGTGCAGCACCGCATGCAGCCGCGCCGGATCGATGCCGAATTGCTCGACCAGCAAGGTACGCAATTGCGCGTCGCGGTTCTGCTCCACCACGAACAGCTGGCGGTGCCCGGCGATGAAGTCGGCCACGCTGTCGGCGAAGGGATAGCCGCGCACGCGCAAGGTGTCGAGTGGGATGCCGCGCGCCGCGAGATCCGCCACCGCCTCGGCCAACGCCGCGCTGGTGGAGCCGAAGAAGATTACGCCGGCCTCGCTGTTTCCCTGTGCAATGATCGGCGCTGGCAGCAGCGTGCGCGCGGTACGGAACTTGCGCTCCAGCCGCTCGACGTTTTCGACGTAGTCGGCACCACGTTCGGAATAGCGCGCGTCGGCATTCTTGCTGGTGCCACGGGTGAAGAAGCTGCCGCGCGCGGGATGGGTACCGGGCCAGGTCCGGTACGGAATGCCGTCGCCATCGACGTCGCGGTAACGGCCGAATGGCATGCCGGCCGCCAGTTGTTCGGCGCGCATCACTTTGCCGCGGTCGTAACGGCGCGTGGCGTCCCATTCGAAGGGCTGGCACAGGCGTTGGTTCATGCCGATGTCGAGATCGCTCATCACGAACACCGGGGTTTGCAGACGGTCGGCCAAATCGAGCGCGGTGGCGGCGAACTCGAAGCACTCGTGCGGGTCTTCCGGGAACAGCAGCACATGACGGGTGTCGCCGTGCGAGGCCCAGGCGCAAGACAGCAGATCGGCCTGCTGGGTGCGGGTCGGCATGCCGGTGGACGGCCCGCCGCGCTGCACGTCGATGATGGTGACGGGGATCTCGGCGAAGTAGGCCAGGCCGATGAACTCGGTCATCAGCGACACGCCGGGGCCGGAGGTGGCGGTGAAGGCGCGGGCGCCGTTCCAGCCGGCACCGACGACCATGCCGATCGAGGCGATTTCATCCTCGGCCTGCACGATGGCGTAGTGGTGGGCGCCAGTTTCCGCATCCACCCGCAGGCGCGAGCAATGACTCTGGAACGCTTCGGCCAGCGACGAGGACGGCGTGATCGGATACCACGCGCACACCGTGGCGCCACCGTAGACGCAGCCGAGCGCCGCCGCACTGTTGCCGTCGACGAAGATGCGCTCGCCTACCGCCTCGGCCCGCTCCACCCGCAGGCCGATCGGTGCGATGTCGCCTTCAGCTACCGCCGTTCGGCCCAGCGCCAGCGCTTCGATGTTGGGCTTCAGCAATTTCGGTTTGCTGCGGTATTGCTCCGCAATCAGCGCCTCCAGCACCGACGCCTCAATCCCCAGCAAACTCGCCAACGCGCCAACGTAGAGGATGTTCTTGAACAACTGGCGCTGGCGCGGATCGCTGTACTCGCGGTTGCAAATCGCCGTCAAGGGCAGGCCGATCAGGCGGATGTCATCGCGTGGCGTCGCCACCATCAGCGGTTTGGTGCTGTCGTACAGGAGATAGCCGCCAGTGCCAAGTTCGGCAAGATCGGCGTCAAAGGTTTGCGGGTTCATTGCCACCATCAGATCGACGCCGCCGCGCCGGCCCAGCCAACCGGCGCCGCTGACCCGCACTTCGTACCAGGTCGGCAGGCCCTGGATATTGGACGGGAAGATGTTGCGCGGGCTGACCGGCACGCCCATGCGCAGGATGGCTTTGGCGAACAGCTCGTTGGCCGAGGCCGAGCCGGAGCCGTTGACGTTGGCGAACTTGACCACGAAGTCGTTGACGGCCTCGATTACTTGCATGCCCTGCCCCCTGTCATCCGATCCATCGCTGGCAACTTGCTCATGCGGGCTGCGCCTGGTGTGATGGCGTCGGCGCGCCGGCTTGCGCCTCGACCAGCAGGAACTGGCGCATGTCCCAGGCGCCGGTCGGGCAGCGCTCGGCGCACAGGCCGCAGTGCAGGCAGACGTCCTCGTCCTTGACCATCACGCGGCCGGTCTTGAGTGCGTTCGACACGTACAAATCCTGCAACAGGTTCAAGGCCGGCGCGCTCAGACGCTGGCGCAGGTCGGCTTCCTCGCCGTTGACCGTGAAAGCGATGCAATCCATCGGACAAATGTCGACGCAGGCGTCGCATTCGATGCACAAGGGCGGCGTGAACACCGTCTGCACATCGCAGTTCAGGCAGCGCTGGGCCTCCCGCCATGCCTGCTCGGCATCGAAACCCAGCTCGACTTCGACATCCATGCGATTGAGGGTTTGTTCGGCGGGCGCCCACGGCACCTTGAAGCGCGCGTCGGCCGAGATGCCGGCGTCGTAGCTCCACTCGTGGATGCCCATTTTCTGCGACACCAGATTGACTGTCGGCGCTGGCCGCTCGGCGACGCGCTCGCCGCGCAAGTAGCGGTCAATCGAGATCGCCGCCGCGTGGCCGTGCGCCACGGCCCAGATGATGTTCTTGGGACCAAACGCGGCGTCACCGCCGAAAAACACCGATGGCAGCGACGATTGCAGGGTGGTCTCGTCGACCACCGGCAGATCCCACTTGCCAAACGCGATGCCGAGGTCGCGCTCGATCCACGGGAAGGCATTTTCCTGGCCAACCGCGATCAGCACCTCGTCGCATTCGATGCGTCGGGGCGGCGCGCCGGTCGGAACCAGTCGGCGGCGCCCGTCCACATCGCGCTCGGCGCGCACTTCCTCGAACAGCATGGCGACCAGTTGACCGTCTTCGTGCTCGAAGGCTTTTGGTGCCAACCAGTTGAGGATGGGAATGCCCTCGTGCATGGCATCCTCCTTCTCCCACGGGCTGGCTTTCATTTCGTCGAAGCCCGACCGCACGACCACTTTTACGTCCTCGCCACCGAGCCGGCGCGCGCTGCGGCAGCAGTCCATCGCGGTATTGCCGCCGCCGAGCACGATCACCCGCTTGCCAACCTGCTTGACGTGACCGAAGTACACCGACGCCAGCCAATCGATGCCGACGTGGATATGCGCTGCCGCTGCCTGACGACCCGGCAGGTCGAGATCGCGCCCGCGCGGTGCGCCGGAGCCGATGAATACCGCATCAAAGCCTTCCGTCAGCAGCGCCCGCAGCGAGTCGATGCGGCGCTGGGGGAGCAGCTTCACGCCGAGGTCGAGAATCAAACCGACTTCCTCGTCGATCACCCGTTCGGGCAGGCGGAAGCGCGGCACCTGGGTGCGCATGAAGCCGCCGCCTTTGGCATCCGCCTCGATCACGCTGACGTCGTAGCCCAGCGGCGCGAGATCGCGCGCGACGGTCAGCGACGCCGGCCCGGCGCCGACACAGACGATGCGTTTGCCGCGATTGGCCGGATCGGGCGCGGGCAGCTCATCGCGGATGCGTTGTGCGATGCCTTCGCCCTTGTGGTCGGCGGCAACGCGCTTGAGCCGACAGATCGCCACCGGCTCGGGCTTCTCGCCGTTGACCTCCTCGACGCGAGCGCGGCGGCAGGCCGGCTCGCACGGGCGGTCGCAGGTACGCCCGAGTATGCCGGGGAACACATTCGCCACCCAGTTGACCATGTAGGCATCGGCATGGCGACCGCGGGCGATCAGGCGGATGTACTCGGGCACCGGGGTGTGTGCCGGACAGGCCCACTGGCAATCCACCACCTTGTGGAAATACGCGGGATTGCCGATATCCGTCGCCTTCATGCAAGCGCCCTCGCAGTGGCCGGCGTGGCCCACGAGCGCGACTGCGCCGCGGGCGACGTCGCCGCCAGCATAGCCCGCCGCGCGGGCAATCGGTAGCGCCCCGCCGGCGGCTGCCGGCCGGCGGTGGTCCGGCCGCGCTTATTTTTCGACGAAGGCCCGCTCGAACACGAAATCCCCCGGGCTCCCGGTGCGCAAAGAGGCCGCAAAACCCATGCCTTGCAGCAAGCTGCGCAGATCGTGCAGCATCGCCGGACCACCGCACAGCATGAAGCGGTCACGCGCCGGGTGCAGCGGCGGCAAGCCGGCGTTGACAGCCAACTGGCCGCTGGCCAGGAACTCGGTGATGCGACCACGGTGACGGAACGGCTCGCGGGTCACACAGGGGTGGTAGATCAGTTTTTCCCGAATCAGCTCGCCCAGATATTCATGCTGTGGCAACGCGTGCTCGATCAGCTCGGCGTAAGCCAGATCCTTGATGTGGCGCACCCCGTGCACCAGCACGATTTTCTCGAACCGCTCCAGCGTGTCCGGGTCGCGGATCAGACTCAGGAACGGCGCCAGACCGGTGCCGGTCGCCAGCAGGTACAAGTGCCGCCCCGGATGCAGATCGTGCACCAGCAAGGTGCCGGTCGGCTTGCGGCTGACCAGTACGGGGTCACCCACCTGCAAGTGCTGCAAGCGCGAGGTCAAGGCGCCATCGGGCACCTTGATGCTGAAAAACTCCAGGTGCTCCTCCCAGCTTGGGCTGGCGATGCTGTAGGCCCGCATCAGGGGCCGCGCCTCCACCTCCAGGCCGATCATCACGAAGTGGCCGCTCTCGAAGCGCAAGCCGGGATCGCGGGTGGTGCGAAACGAGAACAGGCTGTCGTTCCAGTGCTGAACGTGGGTAACGCGTTCTTCGAAGTAGCGGGACATTCGGCTGACAATCCAATGTGTTTCAACCCATCGCCTGACGGCGCAGGCGCGCCACGACCCCGCGTGGCACATTTGGGCCGGACGGAGGCGATGGCGGTACGGCAGTGCGCCGGCGGACGGCCTTGGCGCGTTCTGGGGATTCCGGCAGCCGACCCGTGACCCTCGCGTGAGGTATCTGCGCGGCACGCCGGGCCGCCATTATAAGGGCGAATGGTCTGCGCGTTTCGAATCACGGCCGTGATGGCGGAATGCGCGCGCCCAGAGCGCGACGAGCCACCCGCCGCCCAGCCCGATACATT
>DASSXP010000285.1:0-6626 GCA_035703755.1 Rhodanobacteraceae bacterium
GTAATGCGGCCGACCTGCAAGAGGCCGAGACCCAACCGCCGCGCGCGGTGCCGGCGATCTACGTGCTGGGTGAAGAGAACGGCGATTCCGCGCTCGGCGTCACCGGCCTGCCGATCCAGAACATCACCACCACCGTGAAGCTGGTGCTGTGGGTGCGCAACGCCGGCGGCGCGGCGGCGATTGTTGCCGCCATGTCCGCCTTGGAAGCCGAGGTGCGGCGGGTGTTTTTTGGCTGGCGTCCATCGCCCGAGTTCAAGCCGCTGACGATCCGCGCGAGCGGCGCCGAGCAAGCCTACGGCAGCCACCTGATCCGCCAGCTACTGCTCACCACCAGTTACCGCCAGACGGCGGAGGGAACCCCATGACCGAGCCCGACCACACCTGCACCGCGCGCCAGATCCCGTTTTCGCCGGTGGGCGCGCCGCCCGCGCGGCCCAAGCCGCGATCCGTCGCCACCGCGCCCGCCCCGGCGCCCGCGCCGCAACCCAAACGCGCCGACAGCAAACCGGCCCGCACCCAGACCGAGGATTGAGCCATGACCGAACCCCTCATTGAATACTTTGCCCAGCGCGCCGTGCTGGTGAAGCTGGAAGCCATGCCCGACACCGACCCGGTGCTGGCGCCGGCCACCGACGGCTTCTTGTTCTACGACGGCAGCGCCGGCACCGAGTTCGACAAGGTGGAGAAAAACCCGGATCGCCCGTTTTGGGGTGGCAACCCGTTCAAGGTGGCCAACAAGCGCGCGTTCATTGAGGGCACGTTCGACTTGTTTCCCCCGGCGACACCCGGCACGTCCGGGGCGCTGGCCAAACCGTTATTGCTGCCGGCCGGCTTTTCCGAAACGCTCACGGTGGCCACGAAACTGGCGCGCTACAACCCGATCTCGTCGGGCATCCCGGCGGCGTGGTCGCGGTTCTACCAGGGCGGCGAAGTGCTGAACGTGCAAAGCGCGCGGCACATGCTGTCGGCAGTCAACATGTCCATCGGCAACGGCATGAGCGCCAAGCTGCGCATCCAGGGCGTGTATGACACGATGCCCGAAGGCGTGGCGCCCAGCGTGCCCACCGACGACACGCAATCGACGGTGGCGACGTGGGACAACTCCGTGGCGTTCCTGGACTACGCGGCCGGCTCCATCTCTGACCTGGAGCTGCGCTGCCGCTCGCTGGAGTGGGATTCGGGCAGTGACTTGCAGACGCTGGAGTTCACCGGCAAGCGCTTGAGTGGACACAAAGGCCGCACGCCCACCGCCAAGTGCGTGCTGCTGCGCCCGCGCGATGCGGACATCAACCTGCACGCCGTGCGCGATGCCAACGGCATCATCAATCTGCGCTTCCGTACCTACGAGTCCGACACCAAGGTCGGCTTGTATTCGGAGCATGGCGTGCGCATGCAGATCGACACCATCACCCGGCAGGACATCGAGGGTTACTACGGCTACGAGATTTCCGGCCCGTGCATCCCGTCCTCGACCGGCGGCGACGAGCTGTTTATCGCCTTCGGCGACTCCACACCCTGACCCCTCACAGGGCCGCGAGGACGCCGTGCGCAAACAGGCGTGACCACCGGGAGAGACCGGCCCCCATTGGCCCCAAGGATTACCCCATGAGTGACGACAACAAGCCCAGCATCAACCTGCTGGCCAGCAGCACCCTGACCGCCAACATTCAATGCAAGCTCCCCGGCGATGGCGCCGACGTATGGCGCCCGTTCCCGTTCAAGGCCACCTTCAAGGTGCTGAGCGAGGGCGAGCGCGAAGCGCTGGACGACCAGGACCTGACCATCGGCGATTACCTGCGCGAGGTGCTGGTGAGCGTGGATGGCATCCCCGCCGCCGTCGACCCCGCGACCGGCGAAGAGGTGTCGCCCAAAGAAGTTGCCATCCGCAACCCGTTTACCCAGGGCTCGCTGTGGGGCGAGTACATCGGCCTGTTCGCGCAGAACGCCAACGAAGCGGTTGCCCGGCACACGAGCCTGCAAGGAAAAAACTCCAAGCGATCGCGCAAGCGCTAGCCGGCGGCGCGGTCGATGAAGTGGTCGAGCCGTGGCTGTTGCCGCGGCCCGATCAAGAAGGCGACGAGGACGGCGAGGATGACAGCCCCGATGACGACGAGCCGGACCAGGGCCGCTTTGACGGCGAAGGCTACCAGCGCGCCAGCGACGCGCCCCGCACCGAACTATGGCTTGGCGTGCTGCCGCAAAACGAAACCATCGTGCAGGTGTTCGGCCGCTGCCGTATCGATGTCGCCGTGGGCATGGGCGCGTACTGGCAAGGCATCAGCGCCCGCGAGGCCCACGCCGCATGCGTGATCAGTCGCGTGCCGTGCAAGGACTGGCCCCGCATCACGGACGGCGTGCAGTTGATGGGTCAGGTCACCGCCAATGTGCGCAACGCGGCGGAAGCGGCAAAGAGCAAGGGCGGGCGGTGAGTCAGAGCTTGGTCAAGCTCAGGTTCTTGAACCACGCGACGATGGCAAGCACCAGCGACAACACCAGCGGAAACACGAACGCCGCCGACTGGGTGGCACCCAGCAAGAAGAAGAACAGCACTGCGGCGGCGAGCAGGATCAAGCACATGGGCGGCGACTACTGCGGGCGGGCAAGGGCAAGGCGAACGCGGACGGCGAGTTACAGGGGCGTGTCGAAAAACTGCCACAGCAGGCGCAAGACCCAGATGCCGAAGCCGACCCAGATGGCCAGCATCAACCACAGCCCGAGCGCGCCGAATGCCAGCAGCAACGGCGAGAGCAGGGTCAGCAGTAGCAGGTCACGCGTTTTCATGGCGAACGGAGCATACCACGGTGGCTGAGCAGGTCATTACGCTGCGATTCACCGCCGACGGGAAGGTTGCGGTCAGCGTCGCGGGCGAAGTCGAAGATGCGCTGACAGGTGTTGGCGCAGCCGGGCAAGCTGGCGGCAAGGCAGCTGCCGCCGGCATGGATACGGCCACGCGCAGCACGCGGCAATTGGGCGTAACCACCACGACCGTTGCCGCCACATCGCAGCGGTCGCACCGAAAGATTGCCACCGGCATCGAGTCGATCAGCACTCAACTGGCTCGCGTGCAGAAACTGGCCGGCGCATGGTTCGCCGGTGCTCAGGTTTTACAGGTGGTGCCCGGCGTCGCTCGCATGGCGGACGAATATCAGAACGTCGGCGCGCGGTTGCGGATCGCGTCCGGCAACAGCGCGAGTTTCGCCGCCTCACAGCAGGACGTGTTGGACGTCGCGTTGCGTACGCACACTGCCCTGGGCACCACTGCCGACTTGGTTACAAAGCTCAGTACCAGTTTCCGCAGCTTGGGCGCTGACAATCTGGTGGCCTATAACGCCTCGGTGCAGCTGTCTGACACGGTACTGAAAGCGGTGCAGTTGTCCGGCGCCAGCGCCAGCGCGGCGGATGCGGCCATCACCCAGTTGGGGCAGGGCCTTGCCAGCGGCACGCTGCGCGGGGATGAGCTGAACTCAATCCTCGAACAAACGCCACGCCTGGCGCAGGCCATTGCCGACGGCATGGGCATCACGGTCGGCCAACTGCGCGCGATGGGCGAGCAGGGCAAAATCACGGCAGTGCAGATTGCCAACGCCTTGCAAGCGCAAGCGGCGGCGGTGGACAAGGAATACAGCCAACTGCCATTGACGATCGGCCGCGCGTGGACAGACCTGCGCACGCAGGTGCAGGCGTACATCGGGCAAGCCGATACGGCGAACGGCACCAGCAACGCGATTGCGCGCGGCATCGCCGGTATCGCGGCGCACATTGGCGACATCGCTCGGGCAGTGGTCACGCTGGGCACGATCGTCGCTGCTGTCTACGCTCGCAATCTGATTGCGAACGGTGTCGCATGGGTCGCATCGTTGCGCGCACAGGCGGCGGCCGCTGTGGCGATGGGTGAGGCAACCGCAGTCGCCACCACTGCCGCGGCCGCATCCGTCAACAAGATCACGCTGGGCACCCTGGCAGCGCGCACTGCGATGAAAGGCCTGGCAGTGGCAGGCAACGCTCTGCTGGCAGCGTTCGTTGGGTGGAATATCGGCACATGGTTGCGCGACCAGTTCCTGTCGGTGCGAATCGCCGCGATCTACTTCGTCGAATCCACGCAGAAGGCGTGGGAATTGCTGATCAATGGCGTCGCGCAGGGCATTACGCATATCAAGTTGTGGTTCGAGCAGGTGCGCCTCGCGGTCGGTCGGGCGCTGTCCAATATGTTGAGCGACCTTGCCGTGCAAGTGGCCGCGATCCCGAAGATCGGCCCGGCCTTGGCCGACACCTTCCTCGGCATGGCAAAAGCCGTGCGGCCGGCCACCAGCAACGTGGCGGCGTACCGTGCGGAACTGACCACGCTGGAGGCCATGCACCAAAAGAACATGGCGCAGATCACCAAGCTCACGGACGACATGGAGGAATACGAGCGCGCGCAGTCCGCCGCGACCAAGGGCACCAATGCGGCGGCTGACGCGCTCGGCAAGCTGCATGAGCAGCTGGCCTCGGGCAACGCCAGCGCTGGCGCATCCATCGGCGACGGCCTCGCCGCCACCGTTGCGCGGATGAACGCCATCACGGCGGCGCATGCCGCGCAGGCGGGAGCAAAATTTCAGTCCGATACCGCCGGCATTGCTGGCGGGAGTCTTGGTGCGCTCCGCGCGCTGGATGACATCTATGCACGCAATACAGCCGATCTGGCCGACATGCGCGATGCGCTGGCCGGTGTCAGTGCAGCGCAGGCGGACTACAACCGCACGGTGGCGCAGATCGATGCGGCCTATATTGCGGCTGGCAACACGGCTGGCGCTTACGAGAAGAGGCTCCAATCGCTGGCGGCCGCGCAACAGAAGCTGGCGTTGTCGCAGCGACTGGCGAACAAACAGGCTGCCGATAGCGTAATGCAGCAGCTGCGGCCGAATGACCAGTTCAGCCAGATCGACGCGATGTCCGCGCAGGTCAAGAGCGCCTTGGATGACGTGCAGGCCCAGATGGCGGAGGCGGCGGCTGACCTCAATAACGCGCTGAGCAAGGGCTTCACGGAAGGTATCGAGTCCGCAGTAAAGAGGATGGCGGAACTGACCAAGGAAACAGCCAGGCTCGGCATGACCGCGAAGCAACTCGACTTCATGAAGATGAGCGCGGTGGCTGGGCTGGCCGCGCAAGGCGTGCGTGGACTGCAATCGTTCAGCAAAGAGGGCAGCAAGGCCTATGCCGAGCTCGACACGGCTGCATCCGCGCTGGCGCTGACGCAAGGCATCCTCGCCATCATCGCGCAGGGTGCCGCGCCGCCGCCGGTCAGCTTTGCCGCGATGGCGGCGATGGCCGTTGCCCTTGCTCCGCTGCTGGCGCAGCTCGGCCAGAGCATCAAAATGGCCGGCAATGCGGGCTTTACCGACACCGCCGCGCAGCGTCAGGCATCGCAAGGCACGGGCACCGTGCTCGGCGACACGGCAAAGCAAAGCGAGTCCATCGCCAACGCGATGGAAATCACGGCCCGCGCAACCAGCAAGCTGGTCGGCATCAACACCGGCATGCTGCGGGCTTTGCAATCGCTGCAAGCCGCGCTATCGAGTGCGGGCACGATGCTGGCACGCGGCGCCGGCGAGGCAGACTTCAGCGGCTTCGACTTGTCGGTGGAAGGCGACCGCAATCTGTTCGAGGATTTCGACATCCTTGGGCGGTTGTTCGGCGGCAAGACCAAGATCACCGATCAGGGCATCCAGATTTTTGGCGGCGCGCTGGGCGACCTGTTGGAAAACATCACGCTGGGAGCGTATCAAGAAGTGCAGAGCAAGACGTGGGCATTCGGCCACACGCATACGAAAGAAGCCACGCAATCGCTATCCGGCGCCATCACGACCCAGTTCCAGTTGATTCTCGACTCCATCGCGGATGCTGTCAGCGAAGGCGCCAAGGCGCTTGGGCTGAATATGGACGAGGTGAACAAGGCCATTGCCGAGTACCAGATCGAGTCGCAGAAAATCAGCTTGATGGGGCTCTCGGCAGAGGATCAACAAAAGGCGCTCGAAGCCGTATTCAGCTCGATTTTCGACGGACTCGCGGGCGCCGTGGTGCCCTTCATCGACCAGTTCCAGCGCGTCGGCGAAGGCCTCGGCGAGACACTGGTGCGTGTCGCAACCGAAGTGCAAGTGATGCAGCAGGCCGTGAAGTACCTCGGCCTGACCGTCGCCACCACCGACCCGGAGCAGTACGCGCAGGTCGCGGACGGCTTGATCCAGATGGCGGGCGGCGTTGAGAACTTCATCACCCAGATGCAGTCGTTCACCGACGCCTTCGCGCCGGACGAGTTCAAGTTCCAGCTGGCATCCGATGCGCTGAACAGCGCGTTCGACCAGCTCGGTTTGATGCTGCCGAGCACCCGCGATGGCATGTGGGCACTCATGCAGTCGCTGGACGCGACCACGGAAGCCGGCCGCGAGCAGATCGCCGCGCTGCTGAGCCTGACCGACACCGCAAACCAGTACTACGACACGCTGGAGAAGCGCCAGCAGGAGCTGGCCAAGGCCCAAGTCGATTACGCGACGCTGTCCGCCAGTTTGCGCGCGGAGGCCGGCATGGACCCGCTGGGGCAGAAGATCCTCGAAATCGCCCAGTGGAGCCAGCAGACCAGTCAGAAGCTG
>DASSXP010000299.1:0-5782 GCA_035703755.1 Rhodanobacteraceae bacterium
AAGCCATCGGCGAACAGGATGTCATGGTCCTGGATCAGTTCGAACAAGGTCTTGCCGAGACTGGTGGCGTCGGCATTGCTTTGCCACGCCATGTCACCGGCATAGGCAGGTGCCACCTGGGTTGGAACCCGCACATATTCAGGCCCCTGCCCGGCCACATTGCGATCACCAACCCGAAACTCATGCCCGCCGTCATGCACGTAGTGTATGGGCTGCCAATCCACAGCAGCCGTCGCCATGCGCGCACGCCGCAACACCTGCTTGTCCGCAGAGAACGGTGGTTCACGCCAGGAAAACACGCCATCCTGCAACCCCGTCAGCGCAATCAGTTGACGCGGTGCGATCAAGGCGAGGAAGTCGGACATTTCCACGTAGTCACGGATTTCCGCGTGCTGCCACTGCCAGCAGTCGTGGTTGTCCTTCCATGCCATGACATTGAAATCCGGCGTGTACCCCGCCACCACGGCGGTGCTGACGCGCGTATCCAGCGCCGCCACCTGCGCGGCAATTTCTCCGCCCATCGACAAGCCGGCCACCACCACCCAGCCGGATAGCGCATCGGGCTGCGACAGCAAATAGTCGAGTGCCCGCATGGCATCCCAGGTGCGCTCGCCATCCTGTTCCCAATCACTATCCATGCCGGGCGCGGCAATCGCTGGATGCGCGACATTGCCGTGCGCCGGATCGTCCCCGCCACTACGGTGCGACACGTCGATTGCCAGGGTGAGGTAGCCGCGCCGTGCAAACGCATCGCCGTACCAGTACCCGCTGAACGGTGCCATCGTCGACCATGCGCTTCCACCGTGGCCATTGAGTATCAGCGCGACCGGATGCGGGCCCGCCGAGTCAGGAATGGCCAGGTAACCGTGGCTGATGCGGTGCAACGGCTCGCCGCCATCGACACCAGGCAAACTGTAATCGAATTCCAGCTCACGCAGACGGTAGTTCTGTGGCCACGCAGCCGGATCGTCGTCACGGCTCGCGACCATGCCGCCCGGCGCCAACGGGGCCATATCGTCCTGCAACACGGTGACCGTGGTAACCAGCGGCAATGGGTCGCCGGCCATCATCAGACGCTCCACTTGTGCCCGCGTACGCGCCTGCCAGACAGCCAGCCCCTGATCCGGCGGGGTCAGCCCGGCACCCAGCACCTGTGCCCGATGCCCCGACCACGGCATGGTCCCGGCAACACCATCCTGAGTAAATGTGCCGCTGATGGACGTACCCGACACCACGCCCTGGAAATCCTGACGGAATGCGCCAGCCTGACGAGCGAACGCCAGCGTTTCACCGTTCCAATGGGAAACATCGACATCGTATTCCAGCTCTTCACATTCCGCGCCGTAAAGCCCCGCCACATCGTTCGACCAACGCACGTAGAACTGGCTGTATTGGGTCTGCTGCTGACAGGTGGCCATGACATTGGGGTCGGTGTTGGCGTACACCTTGAACTGACCGATGTAACGCCCGGGCGCTACCGGATCGCGGTCGATTCTGAGACGAGCCAAAAAACCACCGTTCACCACCATGTCGTAGGTGCGCGGCACGATGTCGTTGTCCAAAACCGTTTCATTCCAACCCGTGACATGCCGCGAATAGGCAAGCTCGGACGGCATCCCGGCCAGCACTGCCGTCTCGGCCATCCGACCACTGAACACTCCGGCTGTGGCGACGCCCTTGTACCACCGCCAACCATCCGCCCGCTCTGCGCGAAAACGCAAGACACCCGACGACGCAGTCCATTCGAGCATGCTCGCGACAGTTGTCGTTTCACCATCCAGGATGGTGCCGATCAACTCTCCACCATTCTCGCCGACCACCAACGTGAAATGCCGCTGGCCTTCGCGCATTTGCCACAGCCCGAGCGGCGAACTGGCCGTGGCCGCAGTGGCTGTGGCCGGCAAGATGACCGCCATCATCAGCAAACAAAGACCAGCCCGCGAACCCCGACTCCAACGCAGAAGTACCATGCGACCGAGCATCATCAACAATCTTGCCAAACCCAAACATCCCAACCGAAATACACGACGTACCGGCACCGGCGTGGCGACAAGTTCACCACGCAACAGCACCTGGGCCAGCGTGCGCAAGAGGCGGCAACATGGGCGCAGACAGGTGATAAAGCCGCGCACCCGCTGCGACGCCTGCCTGCTAGAATCCCGCGATGCCCCCGTCCACCGTACCACGCCACGCCATCCTGATCGCCGGCATGCATCGCAGCGGTACCTCGGCGCTGGCAAGGGTATTGAATCTGCTTGGTGCCAGCCTCGGCAGCGATCTGGCGCCGGCTTCGCCACGCAACCCGCGCGGCTACTGGGAAGACCGGGTCATCAATGACTTGAACGCGGAGTGCCTGCGCTTGTTCGATCTGCGCTGGGACGATCCAGGTGAGTTACCCGCCAATTGGCTAGCCGATCCACGGCTGGGTGCTTGGTCGAACGCGCTGCTGGAACACCTGCGCGCCGCGTATGACCAGCCCCTGTTTCTGATCAAGGATCCGCGGCTTTGCCGGCTGTTGCCGATATGGCTTCGTGTGCTGCAACGGCTCGACGTCGTACCGCATGTGGTGCTGGCAATGCGCGATCCGGCGGAAGTGGCGGCTTCCCTCTCCCGGCGTGACTCCATCCCGCCGGTTGCCGCCAAGCAGTTGTGGTTGCGACACGTCCTGGATGCAGAGAAATCCAGCCGCCAGTTGAGCCGTGCCTTCACCACGTGCGACGCGTTGCTGTCCCGCTGGCAAGCCGTCGCCGAACATCTGCAGCGATCGCTTGGCATCGAATGGCCACGGCAACCATCAGCCGTCACCGCCGAGGTGGAGCGCTTCCTTGATGCCGGGCTGCGCCACCGTGCAGCCGGCATACCGCAAACCGCCACGCCAAGCCCAATCCACCGGCTGGCGACTCGGGTTTACGACTATGGCTGCGTCGAGAGTCAAGGCGGGTCGGTTCCCGAAACCTGCTGGGACGACGCGCTGAACTCGTTGCGTGTGCACGTGGACAACCACACCGAAGAGCCCGACCTGCCTGCAATGGGCGCGAATGGACAAACGACGTTCGGACTCGGCCTTTGGGAACCCGCGGAAACGCAATCGGAAGTGTTGCAGACGCGCCTGCATTATCGTTCCGCCGACGGATCAATGACGGAAATGCAGCACTGCGCGGCGGTGGTCGCTACCCATGACCAACCGATGCGGGCACACTTCACATTGCCGGCAGCCGCCACGATTGACTTCATCCGCTTCGACCCGGCCATGCGGCCTGGCCTGTTCCGAATCTTGCGCATCACGATCAACGGTCGGACTTTGTGCGGCGCGGAACTCGTGCTTTCGGCCATCCATGAACGGCGCCTGCCCGATGAAGACGGCCAGCTGTTCGCCTTCGCCTGCGGCGACGACGATCCCTATGTCGAGTTCGACCTGCGCGCAGTTGCGGCAGCGCGTACCCGGCCGCTGCAGGTGGAAATCCTGTTCGAGTGCGATTCCCTTTTCAGCCGCATCGGGCGGACCCTGGCGCAACATCGCCAAGCGCTGGACACCCGGCTCGATGTTGCGCAAGCACACGCTGAATCGGTGAACTCGGGATTGCAACGCCTCGAAGAAGGGTACGCGGACTTGCATTCGCGCCTGGTTTCTCTTGGCGAGGCTGCGGCAACGGCCGCTGCTCACCAGCAAGATCGCGCCACCGGCGTTCTCCACGGCTCGGGCTGGATGGGTGCAACAAGCCCGATGGATGCGGCCCATGAACTTCTACAGCGGCGATCAGTGCGTATCCGCATCGAGGCCGAACAATGCCGCCTGCTTTCTGTCGCGCCGAGCCGCGCACCCTTGCTGTGGCGCCAGTCCGACCCATGCGCCCGGTTCCGGATCGCGCCAGCGGATAGTTCGCACCTGGCCGTTGGCTGGTATCTGCTCGAATCGGACCTGTCTTCCTGCCTTGGCCACCCGGTGGCAGCGCGTCTGGCTTTCACCCCCGCAGCAGCAAACGCCAACATGTGTTCGATGCCACCCATCGAGGGCGGCTCCTTTCTGTTGCACCTCCCGGAACCGGCCAGCCATCTGACCTTGTATCCCGGCCTGCCGCCAGCGGTCGAGTTCCAGCTGTCTGCGCCGAGGCTTTACGCTATCAGCAGGGTTCAGGCGCTGGCCCGGCTCGGCGTGCAGTCGATTCGCACCATGCGCCATGAGGGCCACGGCTGGCTGGCGGTCGGCGCGCACGTCATTCGCGCCATGGCCGGCAAAGGCTCCGCCTCGACACTGCTCGCCGTCTACGGCGCCCGCCTTGCTCGCACACACGGCGAAGACGCGGACTCAACGCGACCAAACCACGGCACCGAGCCAACACCACCCGGCTGAGGCCAGCGCAGCCCGCCCCCTTGCTAGCCAACACCACAAACGGAGCCCCTACGATGTTTGCCTGGTTCGACGACAAGATTGCTTTTGAACGTGCCATCCAGGCCATGGAACCCTTTCGCGTCGCCGCGGAGAGGTGGATCGAATCCAAACGGACCGTCGCTGGCTACTGCAACAACTGCCACCACATGACGGATTTTCAGGTCAACACAGGTGGCTTCTACGACAAGCATCCAAACCTGCGCGAGGCCATGAAGTGCCCCGAATGCCAGCTCAGCAATCGCAACCGGCTCTTGCTGCAGGCCGTATTGACCAGCGAAATGGGAACCAACCCCAACGCGGAGGTCGCGCTGCTGGAACGGCTGTCGGCACTGTACTCCGCGCTGCATCATCACTTCCCGTTGCTGCAAGGGTCGGAGTATCTGGGCGACGACAAGATCGGCGGGCAAGTTTATGGCTGGCAATCCGCGCATGTGCGGCATGAGTCGTTCACGGCGCTGTCCTATCCATCCGCGCACTTCGATTTGCTGCTCCACGGCGACATACTCGAACACATCTACGAATACAAAAAAGCGTTGGCGGAAGCCGCCCGGGTCCTGCGTCCCGGTGGCGGCACCATGCTGTGCACGGTGCCCTTCTTCATGAGCCGTGAACAGACCTTCGAGCTGGCCCGGCCGCTGGCGGACGGATCGGTACACCACCATGTGGAACCGGAGTACCACGGCGACGGGCTGCGCCCTGACGGCATCCTGACCTGGTACCACTTTGGCTGGGATCTGCTTGATGCGGCACGAGAGGCCGGTTTCAGCCGGGCCGATTTCGGCATCGACTACGATCCGTTTCGCGGTTTCACCAGCAATAACCACCCCAACAGCAGTTATGGCTTGATGTATCCCATGGTACTCAGGGCAGTGAGGTAGCTCCGCCACGCTGCCACGGCGCGCCACCCCGGCGCCCCTCGGCCAACGGGCGTTGTCTTGACATGGATGCCATGGCAGCGTGTGCCGCTTGAAACTGGCCTGACCAGCGCCGGTGCCGTACTTGCCTCAAAAAATTGCCGGAACCTCCCCTGCCAAGCCGAGAACCTCGAAAAAGCCCCCCCATTTCGGTGTTCAACTGGGCCGATCAGGGATCGAGATTGAACGCCAGAAGTGACCACAGTGCAATGCTGACGATAGCCCAAAGCAGGTAGCGCAACGATGCCCGGCGCATCAGATGAATCCCCACATTCACGCCCGCCGCGCGCGCAGGTGACCAACGTTTGGCCCGTGCGGCGGGCACAGGGCACCGGCGCAGGCATAACACAGATGCCCTGAGCAACTCCCAGCTTGCGCCGAAACGCCCCGACGGCCGCGGCAGGCACAACTGGCCCCCATGCCTACGCGCAAGCGCGCCATAACAACAGCGCTTCCGCTCACACTGGGCTCCACCCAG
>DASSXP010000318.1:0-22863 GCA_035703755.1 Rhodanobacteraceae bacterium
ATCGCCACCGATGCCGATGCAGGTCGATTGGCCGAGGCCGACATTGGTGGTCTGGAACACGGCCTCGTAGGTCAGCGTGCCCGAGCGCGAGACGATGCCGACCTTGCCGGGCTTGTGGATGTGGCCGGGCATGATGCCGATCTTGCACTCGCCGGGGGTGATGATGCCGGGGCAGTTCGGCCCGATCAGCACCGTATCCGGATACTGCTTGAGCACGTTCTTGACACGCAGCATGTCGAGCACCGGAATGCCTTCGGTGATCGTCACGATGACCTTGATGCCGGCGTCGGCCGCTTCGAGGATGGCATCGGCGGCGAACGGCGGCGGCACGAAGATCATCGAGGCGTCGGCGCCGGTTTCCTGCACGGCGTCGTGCACGGTATTGAAGACCGGCAGGCCGATGTGCTCGCTGCCGCCCTTGCCCGGGGTCACGCCGCCGACCAGTTTGGTGCCGTAGTCGACGGCCTGTTCGGAATGAAAGGTGCCTTGCTGGCCGGTGAAGCCCTGGGTGATCACCTTGGTGTTCTTGTTGACCAAAACGCTCATGGATCGATCCTCGAAATTCCTGCGTGCCTACAATGGATTTGTTGTTCTCAGGCGGCCTTGACCGAGGCGACGGCTTTCTGCGCCGCATCGTTGAGGTCGTCGGCGGGCGTGATCGCCAACCCGGAACTGGCCAGCAGTTCGCGGCCCTTTTCCACGTTGGTGCCTTGCAGGCGCACGATCACCGGAATCGTCAGGCCGACCTCCTTGACCGCGGCGATGATGCCTTCGGCAATCAGGTCGCAGCGCACGATGCCGCCGAAGATGTTGACCAGGATCGCCTGCACCTTGTCCGAGCGCAGGATCAGCTTGAACGCCTCGGTCACCCGTTCCTTGGTCGCGCCACCGCCGACATCGAGGAAGTTGGCCGGTTCCCCGCCAGCGAGCTTGATCACGTCCATGGTCGCCATGGCCAGGCCGGCGCCATTGACCATGCAGCCGATGTTGCCGTCCATGGTCACGTAGTTGAGGTTGTTCTGCACCGCGCGGGCTTCGGCCGCGTCTTCCTGCGACAGGTCACGCATCGCCACCAATTCCGGGTGGCGGAAGTCGGCGTTGTCGTCGGAATTGACTTTGCCGTCCAGCGCGGCCAGGTTGCCGTCTTCCAGGATCGCCAGCGGATTCAGTTCGATCAGCGACAGGTCCTTGTCGTTGAACAGCTTGTACAGGCCCAGCATGATCTTGGTCAGCTGGCCCACCTGCTTGGCATTGAGGCCCATGGCAAAGCCGAGTTGACGGCACTGGTAGGGCTGCAAACCTTCGACGTAGTCCACCACGATGGTGTGGATGTCTTCGGGCGTCTCACGCGCCACCTGCTCGATGTCCACACCGCCTTGCGAGGAGGCAATGAAGGCGATCGCCCTGGCGTCGCGGTCGACCAGAATCGACAGGTACAGCTCCTTGGCGATGTCGGTGGCGTCGGTCACCAGCACCAGGTTGACCGGCAGTTCGCGTCCGGCGGACTGGTAGGTCGCCATGCGACGGCCCAGCATGCCCTTGGCGGCTTCGCGCACCTCGTCCAGGCTGCGGCAAAACTTGACGCCGCCTGCTTTGCCGCGGCCACCAGCGTGGATCTGTGCTTTCACCATCCACTGCGCGCCACCCAGCGCCTTGGCGGCGTCGACGGCGGCATCGGGGGAGTCGGCCACCTTGCCCGGCGGCACGTTGATGGCGTACTCGGCAAACAGTTGTTTGGCCTGATATTCGTGGAAATTCATGGGCATACCTTGCAACACGGGGAGGGGATTCGCGTCCCGCGGCAGCCGGCGTGATGGTTGCGCGCCCAGGAATCGTGGGATGCAAAGCCCGCTATTGTCGGTGATGTGACGAAAGCCTGCAATTCGCCCCACCAATGCCCTCTGGCGGGCGCCACGCGTGCGGCGAGGCTGGACGGCAACCGCGCGGGATGCAACTCTATGCGCGCCGCGCAGCAGCGCATGGGAGTTCGCGGGCAACGGCATGGCCAAGAGCAGCACCCCCAACCGCGACGCCGGCGGCACGGAATACACCTACAGCGAGTTCTATTTCGCCAACCTGTTCCGTGTCTTGCAGGGCACCGTCTACACCGGGCTCGCCTTCAGCCCGCTGGCGCTGGAATGGGTGCGCCTGCGTGAACCGGGCATGGCCCGCCTTATCGCGCTGATCTACCTCGCCATCGGCCTGGTGGCGCTGGTGCGCACGCGCAGCTGGCTGACCGGCGTACAAAGCCGCGTGATTGCCCTGGTATCGATTGACATCGCCGCCGCCTTGCTGTCGATCCTGGCCATGCACGACTCGCGCACCGGCATCGCCATGATGCTGGTCATCAGCATCGCCGGTGCGGCCTTGCTGCTGCCCTTGCGGGCCGCGCTGGGGCTGGCTTCGATGGCCACCATCGCCGTCCTCGGCCACACCTTCTTCGACGGCGGCGACATCACCCGCGGTGACCGCGAGGTCCTCGAAGCCGGCCTGTTCGGGCTCGCCTACTTCGCCTCCGCCCTGCTCTGCCACGTACTGGCGCGGCAGATGCGCGCGACCGAGGCGCTGGCAACCCAGCGCGGCGTCGACCTTGCCAACCTGTCGCAAGTCAACGAACTGATCATCCGCCGCATGCGCACCGGCGTGCTGCTGGTCGACGACAGCAACCACATCCACCAGATCAACGAGTCCGCCTGGTTGCTGCTCGGCACCCCACCCGCCGAGCAGCGCGATCTCGGCGTACTGGCGCCGGAGCTGTCGCGGCGGTTATTCCACTGGCGCACCACCGGCCGCATCGACGAAACCGCGGTGACGCTGGCCGATGGCGTGCCGGAGGTGGTGCCGCGCTTCACCCGCCTCGCCGCCAATGACGATTCCCACATGCTGATCTTCCTCGACGACACCTCGCTGGTGTCGCGGCGCGCGGAGGAAATGACGCTGGCCTCACTCGGCCGCCTGTCGGCCTCGATCGCGCACGAAATCCGCAATCCATTGGCGGCGATTCGCTACTCCGCGCAACTGCTGGCCGAATCGGAGGAACTGCCGGACGCGGACAAGCGCATGGTCGAGATCATCAACAACCATTGCGGCCGCCTCAACGAAATCATCGAGAACATCCTGCAATTGTCGCGCCGCGAACGCTCGCGGCCGGAAACACTGGACTTGAACGCCTGGGTGCTCGGCTTCGTCGATGAATACTGCCTCTCCAACGACCTCGGTGGCGACAGCCTGCGGGCGGTAGTGCAGAACAACGAGGTCGGCGCGGTCGCCGATCCGCAGCATTTGCAGCAGGTGATCTGGAATCTGGTGCAGAACGCCTTGCGTTACGGCCGGCTGCCAGGCCAGCCAGCGCGGGTAATCGTGGTGGCGCGCCACGACAAGGCCGGTGCGCCGGTGCTGGAAGTCGCTGATCGCGGCCCCGGCATCCCGCAAAAAGTCGCCGCGCAGATCTTCGAACCGTTCTTTACCACCCACGAATACGGCACCGGGCTCGGGCTGTATCTGGCCAAACAGATGTGCGAGGCCAACCAGTCCACACTGGAATACGTGCCGGTCGCCGGCGGCGGCAGCTGCTTCCGCATCACCCTGGTGCCGCCGGCCCAGGCGCCCCGCTCAACGTGAACAGGGGCCAGCCCGATTGACGTGGCGCGCCCGCGCGGTACTCTTGTCGCCATGAGCAAACAACGTGTCCTGGTCATTGACGACGAACGCGACATCCGCGAGCTCCTGACCATCACCCTCGGCCGCATGAATCTGGAGGTCGATGCGGCCGCCAATGTCGGCGACGCCAAGCGCATGCTGGGTGAGCAGCCCTACGACCTGTGCTTCACCGACATGCGGCTGCCCGATGGCACCGGTCAGGACATCATCGAACACATCGCGCAGCGCTACCCGGAGACCCCGGTAGCCATGATCACCGCCTACGGCAACGTCGACGCGGCGGTTACAGCGCTGAAAGCCGGCGCTTTCGACTTCGTCTCCAAGCCGGTCGACATCAACATGCTCAGGCGGCTGGTGCAGACCGCGCTCAGCCTCGCCGCCAGCAAACGCGAAGAACCCGTGCAAAGCCGCCTGATCGGCGACTCGCCGGCGATGCAGCAGGTGCGCGCGATGATCGCCAAACTGGCACGCAGCCAGGCACCGGTGTACATCTCCGGCGAATCGGGAACCGGCAAGGAGCTGGTGGCGCGACTGGTGCACGAGCAAGGCCCGCGCGCCGCTGGCCCGTTCGTGCCGGTCAATTGCGGCGCGATCCCGGCCGAGCTGATGGAGAGCGAGTTCTTCGGCCACAAGAAAGGCAGCTTCACCGGCGCCCATGCCGACAAGGAAGGCCTGTTCCAGGCCGCCAACGGCGGCAGCCTGTTTCTGGATGAAGTGGCTGACTTGCCCATGCACATGCAGGTCAAGCTGCTGCGCGTGATTCAGGAGAAAGCCGTACGCCCGATCGGTGGCCGTGGCGAAGTGCCGGTGGACGTGCGCATCCTCTCCGCCACGCACAAGAACCTGGCGCATCTGGTCGAAAACGGCCAGTTTCGCCAGGACTTGTTCTATCGCATCAACGTGATCGAGTTGCAGGTGCCGCCGCTGCGCGACCGCCGTGACGATGTACCGGCGCTGGCCGAGCGCATCCTCGCGCGGCTGGCACAGACCAACGGCAGCGCGGCGCCGAACCTGCGCCCGGATGCACTCAAGGCACTGTGCGGCTACGGCTTCCCCGGCAACGTACGGGAATTGGAGAACATCCTCGAACGCGCCGTGGCCTTGAACGAAGACGGCAACATCGGGCTGGATGACCTGATGATTCCGCACAGCCACGCCACGGCGGCCCCGTCATTCACGGCGAGCGCACCCGAAGCCGCGGATTTCGAAAGCGACCCCGATTTCGATGACAGCCGCGAAGCCACTGAGGAAGGCGGCCTCGACAGCTACATTTCCAACATCGAGCGCGAAGCGATCCTGAAAGCGCTGAACGAGACCCGCTTCAACAAGACCGCTGCCGCCAAGAAGCTTGGCATCACCTTCCGTGCCTTGCGCTACAAGCTCAAAAAGCTCGACATCGAGTAACGTGCAACACCCCGCTCGCGCCGCATGTCCGTGCAAGCGTCGCAGACCTTGCGGCGCCATCCACCAGACGGAAACCCGCGATCCCGACATCGCTGTCAGGAACGCGGGTCCCGGCGGCGTACCCGTATCAGGCCGCGGGAAGCTCCACCGCCATCGGCGCGAGTGACTCCAGCGCCGGCCGCGCTTCCATTGAGGCGATGAAGCGCGACACGAACAACAGCGTCACCAGCAGCAAGCCCGGGTAACCGATACCCGCCAGCAGATACGGCAAGGTCGGGTCGCCATCCAGCACTACCTGCAAATTGAAGCTCAACAAGCCGCACGTGATGACCGCGCCGAAGAACCACATGCTGAGCAACCACATGCCGGTTTCAAAACCACTGAGCTTGCGGCTCCAGCCCGTCAACGGTTGCGGTGCGCGCCGCAGTTCCTGCCGGGCCGCCGAGGGCGCGCGCTTGCCCATGGTCAGCAGGTCGTACACCACCACCATCACGCCGGTCAGGAATACGGCACCGAACAACGGCACCAGCGTCTTGTAGAGGTGCATCGATTGGCTGACTTCACCGCCAAACCAGTCGAGACCCAAGGTGCGATACATGTAAACCTGAATGGTGCCGCCGATGGCGAACGACAGCGCGATGCCCAGCATGCCGGCGAACAACAGCCAGAAGCCCAACCGTCCGAGACGCTGATCGTAGTCCTTGAGACCGCGCAACAAGGGCACCGCGTAATACGCCGCGCCCAGCCCCAGCATGCCGAAGGTGCCGAACAGCGCCAGATGTGCATGACTGGGCGTGACCCAGGTGCCGTGCGACCACACGTTGGTGAGGGCAAAGGTCATGGTGAAGCCGAGGATGCCGGCGCCCACCTGCTCCAGCACCACCGAGCCCAGCAGGAAGTAGAACGCCGGCGCATTCTTCAGCGGTTTGCGGTCGATGTGTGCATCGAGATACACATGCCAGAAGCAGAAGATCAGCGGCAATGGTTCCAGTGCACTGAACAGCGAACCCCAGAACTGCCAGAACTCCGGCGTGCCGATCCAGAAATAATGATGCGCGTTGCCGATCAGGCCCGACAGCCACACCAGCGAAATACCCCAGAACACCGCGTAGCCAACGCTCTTGACCTTGGCATCGAACATCAGCACCAGCAGGAAACCGATCAGGCTGATGTGGATCACTTCCCACACGCCTTCGACCCAATAGTGCACCACGTACCAGCGGAAATACTCGCTCAAGTCCAGCCGCTCGACGAAGAACAGGCCGAAGCACCACACCACCGTCAAAGCGGTCACACCGAGGATCAGGCCCCAGTGGATTTCGTTCCAGTCCTTGCGCGGCGGGAAAGTGCGCCACACGACGTAGGCGAGAATGGCGAAGCCGATCAGGATCACCACATCGGCAAGACGGCCGGCTTCGAGATACTCCAGCCCTTCCTGCAACCACGGCTGCCCCAGCCACCAACCGGCAATGCCGTCCCTGGCCAGCCCCTGGGCAAACACGTTCCATACCGTCAC
The DNA here is from genome assembly GCA_035703755.1 of Rhodanobacteraceae bacterium. Classification (GTDB taxonomy): domain Bacteria; phylum Pseudomonadota; class Gammaproteobacteria; order Xanthomonadales; family Rhodanobacteraceae; genus DASSBG01. The sequence continues at coordinate 6,581 of DASSXP010000318.1, forward strand.
CGCGACCAGCGCGATGAACAGAAACTTGATCAACGCCGGCGCCGCCAGCTCGCGCTTCGACAGCAGCGGCCCGACAAACAAGATGGTGCCGATGAAGCCGGACAGGATCCACAGGATGCCGAGATTGATGTGCTCGGAGCGGGCAATGTTGAAATTGAGCCGGCCGCTCAACAGCGCGGGATCGACGTGCTGCAATGCCAGCAGCAAACCGAAACCGGCCTGAATGAAGAACAGCACCAGCATCAGCAGGAAAAACCGCAGCGCCAGGCGTTGCGTCTGGTATTGGATCGTGATCATGGCGCGCTCCCCTTCAAACTCTTGATGTAGGCCACGATGGCATCGATCTGGCTGTCATCGAGCAAGCTGGCATACGAGGTCATGGTGCCGGGCGTGAAGCCGGCCACCACCGCCGCATTCGGTTCCTTGATGGATTCGATGAGATAGGCCGCGTCGGCCGTTCGCTGGCTGCCATCGGCCAGCTTGACTTGGTGTCCGTAAAGACCGGCCCAGCTCGGCCCGACCAGTACGCCGCCAGTGGTCGAGTGACAGGCTGTGCAGGCGTACTCGACCGCCAATGCCTTGCCCTTGACCGCAGGATCTTCCGCCGCCGGCGCCCCTGTCGTCGACCCGGATGCCGCCGCAACCGGCACCGATGCGTGTTCGGCCGCGAGGAAGGCGAGACCATCCACCTGCGGTTTTGGGGGCCAGCCTTCCTTGTTCAACTCGGCGGTGTATTTGAAGAACGCGGTCAGCGCTGCCACCTGGTTTGCATCCAGTTGCAGATTCGGCATGTGCGTTTTCTGGCCGCCACGACGCTCGATGCGATCCTTGCTGCCGGGGAAGGCCGCCATGTACGCCTCGGCTGACGCGCCATCCTTGCCGAGCTCCGTTTTCATGGCCTGCATTTGCGTCAGCAAGGCGCCTTTGGTCGGCCAGGTGCCGGCCGACGGAATGAAGGCGGCTAACCAGGCCGGCCCCGCTAGCGCGTAAATGTTGGTCAAGTCCGGCCCGAAATAGGCGCCGTTGCCGACGATGGTGTGGCAGCCCATGCAGTTGAAGGCCTGAAAAACGCGCTTGCCTTCCACTGCCGTGTGGCCATCGAAGCGGACATCAGATGGCAGCACCTGTCCGCGCGAGGGCAGGAAAGAAAACACCGACAAGCCCAGAAAAATCACCGCCATCAAGGCCAGCACGGCGATGGCGGTGCCGCGATAGCGTACCTCGCGGCACGGTTCACCCTGCTTGCAGCTCATGGCTGGTTCTCCCCGGGATTGGCGTCGTTGTCGTTGGCGCGTTCCAGCGCGTCGTGCTCGAACAAGGTGTGGAGGCTGCGCATGAACATGTAGAACACCACCACCGACAACACGAAGCCGAGGCCGAAGTACACGCACCACGCCAGGCGGGATTCCGGCCAATAGGCGAAGTCACGCCAGTAGGGCCAGGACAAAAACACCGCGACGATGCTGGCGAACACGGAAATTGAAATGCGGATGCCGATCTGACCCATGACACACCCCTTCCTGCAAGGATTGAATTGCCCGCAACGCGCCAGCCGGTCAAGCGACCGACTGCCACCTTGCGGCAGGGTAGGTTTGGGTCTGTGGAGTGGCCTTGATACAGGTCAAAGTGCGCGCAGATGCCACCACGCATGCGCACACGGAAGGCTGCTCACTGCCCTGCAAGCGTCACCCGCGCGTGGCGCCGTCAGGCAGATTGCGCGACGCTGATGCGCTCGCGTTGTTCCAGATCGCGTGCAGTGCTGATCGCACGAAAACCGGCATCAACCAGCAACGCACGCACCGCAGCGCCTTGCTCCCAGCCGTGTTCCAGCAGCAACCAGCCAGCCGGGTGCAAGTGGGTTGGCGCCGCCGCGATGATGCGGCGTATCGCCGCCAGCCCATCCGCGCCGCAGGCCAGGGCCTGTGGCGGTTCGAAACGGAGGTCGCCTTGTTGCAGATGCGGATCACCCTCCGCCACATAGGGCGGGTTGCTGGCAATCAGATGAAACCGCTGCCCGGCGAGCGCGTCGAACCAGTTGCTGTGCGCAAAATGCACATTGCCGATATCGAGGCGCTCGGCGTTGCCGCGGGCAACCGCCAACGCGCCGATGCTGACGTCGCACGCGAGCACCCGCGCACGCGGGCGTTCGCTGGCCAGCGCGAGCGCGATCGCGCCACTGCCGGTGCCAAGATCGGCGACGTCGAGCTCGCGGTCGGCAGGCAAGCGCTCCAACGCAAGCTCAACCAGCAGCTCGGTTTCCGGCCGCGGGATCAGCGTCGCCGGAGTGACGTCGAGATCCAGCGTCCAGAAGCCGCGCCGGCCGGTGAGGTAGGCCACCGGCTCGCCGTCTGCGCGTCGTTGCAGCAACGCGTGATAACGCGCCGCCACCGCCGGTTCCAACGCCTCACGCGCATGCGCGAACAACCACGCGCGATCCGCTCCGAGTGCGTGCGCGAGCAGGATTTCCGCTTCCGCCCGCTCGCCCAAGCGCCCCGCTCCTGCCGCCAACGCCGCCCGCACGTCAGTCATGTTCACTCGCACCCGCACTGGTCTCAGCCACCGGCTCGGTGCTGACGGGCATCACGCGGCGGCGCCAGTAGCCGCCAAGACTCCAGGCATTGAACGCCCAGCGCAACCAGCCGATCAGCGCATTGGCCAGCCACAGCGCCCACGCCAACATCGCCAGCTTGTAGGTCCACAGCGGCAAACTCCAGGCGCTGCCCACCGACACCACCGAATCAACGCGATCGACGAACCAGTGAAGCTGCGAGGCGCTCGACCCGTTGCCGGCCACATGCATGTCGGGCTGGCCAAGCAAGCCTTGCGGCACCGCCGCGATCAGTGCGAACAATGCAAACACGGTCAGGGCCGCCAGCCCCAGCTGGATGAGGTTGAAGTAGCCCGACTGCATGGCCGCCGAAGGTGGCCGCTGCTGGCGTACGCCGAGCAAGATCAGCCATAGCGCCACCACCGCGAACGCACTCCAGTCGAATGCGGAGAAGCCCAGCCCAAGCAGCAACCAATGCCACCATTTGAGCGGCGTTGGCGCAAACCGCCCCAAGCCCCACGCCAGCAGCAGCAACACCACCAGCTCCGACCAGTACAGCACGGCGGGTCCGTCGGCCGGGCCACTGGTCCACAACAGCCAGCGGTCCTGCGGCAAGCCGAGCTGCACCTGCACGTTCGCCGCCGCCGCACCGAGCGCCGCCGCGATACTGCGGGTGCGACTGGCGACACCGTGCGGTTGGCGCAGCTGCAGCACGTAGTCATGCACGCCGGGCAAGAGCGGCAAACTCAATTGTCCGTCGCGCAGGCTGAGTGTTTGTGCAATGCCATCGCGGCTGGCGCTCACCAGTTCGGCATCGCCCGGCAGGTGGATCGCATGCTCACCACCACGGGTGCTGCGCGCGCGCAGCGTCAAGGTGCTGTCGATGACGCGCTCACCCGCCACGCTCTCCACGCGCACCTGATCGAACGCCACGCTGTCGCCGGCCACACGCGGCGGCTGGTTGAGCGCGACCTTCAGTGTTTCGCCGGGCAGGGGCTGGAACAGCGCGCCAACCGGGCTGCGCGACAACGGCACGCCGCTGGCATCGATATGCCAAGCCGAATCGGCGATCAAACGCCAGATCTCGCTGCGTTCGCCGAGCGGTGGCGCCACCAGTTGCAGCGCGTCCTGGCGATCCAGGCGGCTGTCCCATTCATACTCGTATTGGCCCGACTTGAAGCTGATTTCGACCTGACCTTGCTTGACTGGCAGCGCATCCCCCAGCGGATGCTCACCGGCGAGCAGTGGCAGGCGCAGCGTGAACCCGTCCGTACGCGGTGCCAGGCGCTGAACCCGGTTGTGCACGCGCCACTCCGCGCCAAACTCCAGCGTTCGGATCAACCGCACGTAGGGCGGAAAGGTCTGCGCCGGTTCGTTGTGCACGGCAGGCCCGCTGGCCGGCGGCTTGCGTTGCAGCCCGATGCCATCGCCACTGATACGGTGTTGATCGACACCCTGCACCGTCCAGCCGTCGACGCTGGCATCGAGCCGCGTCGGCGGCAACGGCAAGCGCAGACGCAGGCTGTCGGCCAGCACTCGATAGTCGAGCTCGACCTGATGGATGCCGGGACCAAGCCGCAGCAGCAGCTTGCCGCCATCGCGCAGCAGGCTTTCGTCGGGCCGTTGGTCGACGCGCACGCCGCTCAGAATCAGCTCATTGCCGCCATCCGGCAACGGAATCGCCACCGTCGCGCCCGCGTGCACCGTTTGGCTCCATTGCAAGCGGTCGCCCTCCAGACGCAGGCTGGCCGCGGCCACAGCGGCGCAGTTTGGCGCGCAGACTGGCGCCTCGGTGAGGCGCGCCTTGAGTTGTTGCAGCAGCTCCGGTGTCGGCAGCTCTTGCGCGCGCGCGGCGGCCGGCAGCAACAGCAGCGCCAACGCGGCAGCCGTGGCTTGCCGTGGCCATTGCCAGCGCGCCCGCATTGCACCGGCGTCCATCAGCGTCCGCAGCAACTTCGCCAGCAAGACTCCCAGCAAGCCCAGCATCAGAACCCGTAACAGCCGCACCAGCCAGGCGGGCGCAATGACCAGCCGCACGGTCTGACTGGCGGTCACTCCACCCGTCCAGCCCAGTTGGTAGTTGTTGCCCACATCCCAATCCGGCGTACCGGGGCCCGCCTGCACCGGGCCTTGCGGCATTGCCTGCGTGGCTTGCGTGGCCGCGGCGGGCTGGGACACGGGTGCCATTTCGGCCATCGTGGACTGCTCTTCCACCACCACCGGTGCCGGTGCCGGTGGCGGTGACGCCTTGGGCCGCGCGCTGATGTCAGCCGCTTCCTGCGCCGCGGGCGCTTGGCGCGAATACCGCGCCGCCGCGCTGTCCGGCAGCGCGCTGTGTTCGAGTTGCGGATGCAACGCCACGCGCATCTGCCCCACCGCAAACGGCACCGCCCACAGCACCGCCAAGGCCAGCAGGCCCGTCGCCGCGTACCGCGATGTGCGCTGCAACGCTCCGGCCGGCAGGACCCGCTGCAACAGCAACAAGGCCATCACCAGCAACAGTGTCCAGCGCGGGGCACCGGCTTCATGCTGCGACAGCGCGAGATAGACCGCCGCCAGCAGCGCCATCGGCCAGCCCAGCAAACGGCCGGCGAACAGCGCGATCAGTGCCACCACGAACAGATCGAGCAGGCTCCAACCGGCGACCCAGGAATCGGGTGAGCGGTCCGCGCCCGGCGCGCCCAGCAGACGGTAACCGGGCGGCAGATGCAGGGTTGCCGCGATGCCATCCAGATGCCGCTGCCAGCCCGCCACCGGGATCGCGCCACCGTACTCGGGCAAGCGCAGGCCCGCATCCAGATTGATGTGGGTGGCATGCAGCTCCACCCCGCTGCCATTCGCGTCCGAACTCACCGGCAACGGCACCCCGGTCTGTGCCGCCCGCAGCAATTGCCATGGCGCCGCCACCGTCAGCCGCCCCGACTGCTGCAAGTCGCCACGCAAATAGTCGTCAACGGTCAACCCCTGACCAGCAAAATCCAGCCACATCTCGCGCTGCAGGGACAGCTGATCGCCCTGACTGCCTTGCAACCCCCGTGCGCCAGCCTTGACCGCGAGCGGATGGCCATCTTCCACCACGAACGCCGCCAGTGCGCGCCAGTCCGGCGGCACTCCCGCCTGCGCGGGATCGACCGCGACGCCGTCGACGCGGCTGCTGCGAAACGCGCTGTCATCCGCATAGCTCCACAGCTCCCGTGATGGCCACGGCGCGGCTGGCAGTTTGAACGCGACCTCGGCCAATGGCGCAGTGGCGCGCGCGGCGATTTCCAGTTGCCATTGCCCCGAGCGCAACTGCACCCGCAGGCGCCCATCCGCATCCAGCCGCGCCGGCAGCTTGCTGCTCAGCGCGGTGGCGACAAAACCGGATGGCAGGATCGGCCCCAACACCTGCTCGCGCGCGCTGCCGGTGACATCGAGCTGGATGCGCGTCAGCAAGAACGGCGGCAGTCCGTCACTCAAACGCCGGAACACGCGCACCGACAAGGCATCGGCCACCCGCTCGGATGCGGCGGCCTCGCCCAGCACCACGGTGTTGCCGCTGCGCTGCAGCCGCGCCACCGGCTTGCCATCGAGCGTCAGTGACAGCAGGCCGATTGCCGCCGGCACCACCAATTGTGCCGGTCGCATCGACCACGGCAGCACACCGTCGAGCCGGTGTTGCCCGCGCGCCAGATGCACCGCCGGCGCGCCCGCGTGATTCAGCACCACCAGTGCCTTGCCCTGATCGGTCACCTGTTCGGGCCAGGCCTCGCGGCTGCCCGGCAGCGCCACCCAAGCCGTGGCATCCACCTGCACGTCGAGCGTGAATCGGCCGCCATCGGCATTGGCGGCCAAGGTCAATTGACCGGGCCAGATGCAGCGCTGCACCGTCGTACGCGCATCGCCGCCCGTCAGATAGGGGCAGTCGCGCTGCGGCGCATCGTGCAGCACCCACGCTTGCCAGTCGCGCAGCGCGGACGGGATTTCCTGCGCGGGGGCCGGCAAAGCCAGCATCAGGGTCAGGCAGCACCACACCAATGCACGCATGTCGCGTCTCCCGGGGTCCGTGCGCGGCAGTGTACGCGATCGCTGGCATCATCGCGCCGGATGACTTTGCGACCAGCATTCCGCCGCTGCGGCGCATCACCCCGCGCCATCCCGCATCGCGCCAAAATCACGCGCGCAAGTGCGTTACCATGTCCGCGTTACGAGCCAAGGGGAAATACATGTCGATCTTGCCCATTGCGCGCGGCTGGGCCGCGCGGAATATCGCTGTCCGTTGCTGCACGGTTCTTGCCGCACTGCTTTGTTTGACCCTGCTCGGTCACGCCGCGCCGGCACGCGCGGTGGACCCGTACATCTTTCAAAGCTCGCCCGCCGCAGCACCCGGCGGCGGTTTGGCGGTCAGCAATACCCAGGTATCCGGCTACACCTTCCGCGTCACCAGCCGCGTACAAGTAAGCGAAGTTGGCGCTCAGCTCAGCACCTACGCATCCACCTCACCCAGCGTCTTCATCGCCCTGCATCACGTCGGCACACCGGTTTCCGGGCCGGACGCGATGACCGACAGCAACCTGATGGCCGTGGCACTGGTGAATGTCACATCAAATACACCGTCAGACTACTCGGCGCCGTTGGTCGCCACGCTGGAACCCGGCTGGTACTCGATCACCGTCGGCACCGGCAAGCACGGGGCCACCGCCACGAATTTTCAAGTCTCGCTGGATGCAACCAACATCGATGAACCGGCCGACACTTTTGGCCCCTACAGTTTCAAGAACGCCGACAATTCGCGCACCCTGCAGGGCACCCATCTGCGTCTGTTCGTGCGCGGCACCTCGTTGACCGCCGTGCCACCCGACCCCAACCTGTTCAAACTCGAAACCGCTTTGCCGACGGCCCGCGCCGCCAACACCTTTTACCCTCTGGCGACCAACAACAACTGGTTCGCTACGCGTTTCAGCCTGACCAAGCCCACCTATGTGGACCGTGTCAGCGGCTGGTTCTTCCTGCTCGGCAACAGCGGCAACCTGTTTGCAGCCGTGCTGCAGTTGCCCAATTCCGGCAGTACGTTGCCCAGCCCCGGCAGCACCGCATTCAACAATGCACAGGTCGCCTGCACGCTGATCAATGTCGGCACGCCATCCGAGGAGTACGCCGGAAACTTCAGCAACTTGTTGCTGGCACCCGGCAACTATGTGCTGGTGTTCGGCACCGACCACTGCGGCGCCACCGGGACACCGGCCATTCTGGGAACCCGGACCACCGATTCCACCGCCACGGTCAACCTGTGGGATGGCAACGGGTGGAACTGGACAGTCAGTGCGCACATCGCCCTCGAAGGGGTCGCCGCACAGCTCACGGCCAGCCCTGACCCGCTCGATTTCGGCACCATACCGGCCGGCGCCACCCCGAGCCAGACGGTCACCGTGACCAATATCGGCGGCACCGCCGTGAACATCTCCACGCTGACGCTTGGCGGCATCGACGCCGCCCAGTTCGGCATCGGCACCGAGACTTGCAGCAGCACCACACTGGCGCCACAGGCGACCTGCGACATCACCGTGCGCTATCAGCCCGTAGCGCTTGGCAACCATGCGGCACAACTGGCCATTGCCAGTGATGGCGTACCCAACCCGCTCAACGTGGCCCTCAACGGCGAGACGGTTCCCGGCTTTCTGGTTACGCCCAGTGTGACCGGTGCCGGCAGCATCAACCCGGCCATCGCGCAGACCGTTGTCGCCAATGCGCAGCCGGCATTCGTCTTGAGCCCGGACCCGCATAATCACGTTGCCTCGGTGACCGGCTCTTGCGGCGGCAATCTTGTGGGCACGACCTACACCACCGCACCCGTCAGCGCCAACTGCGACGTGGTTGCCAACTTTGCCATCGACAGCTACACGCTGACTTACAGCGCTGGTGCCAACGGTTCGATCACCGGCACCACGCCACAAACCGTCAACTACGGTGACAGCGGCAGCGCCGTCAGCGCCGCGCCCGCAACCGGTTACCACTTCGTCGACTGGAGCGATGGCAGCACGGCCAACCCGCGCACCGACAGCAACGTCAGCACCGACATCAGCGTCAGCGCCAACTTCGCCATCAACACCTACACGCTGACCTACAGCGCTGGCGCCAACGGCTCGATCAGCGGCACGACACCGCAAACGGTTGACTATGGCACTGCCGGCACGGCGGTTACCGCCACCCCCGGCACGGGGTACCACTTTGTGCAATGGAGCGACGGTTCCACCACCAATCCCCGCATCGACAGCAACGTCACCGCCGATGTCAGCGTCAGCGCCAGCTTCGCCATCAACAGCTACACGCTGACCTACAGCGCCGACCCCAACGGCTCGATCACCGGCACCAGCCCGCAGACCGTCAACTACGGCAGCAATGGCACGGCGGTTACCGCAGTACCCGCCAATGGCTACCACTTCACCGACTGGAGTGACGGCAACACCACCAATCCGCGCACCGACAGCAACGTCAGCGCCGACATCAACGTGATGGCCCGCTTCAGCCTGATTCCGACCTTCGCGGTGACCGCCACCGTCAATGGCGGTCATGGCACGGTGCTGCCAGCCTCGGTCGCAGCCACCAGTGGCCAGGTGGTGCAATTCACCCTGAGCCCGGACAACGGCTATCGCATCGGCAGCGTCAGCGGCTGTGGTGGCAGCTTGAGCGGCAACGTCTGGACCACGGCGCCGATCACCGCCGCCTGCGCTGTTGACGTCCAGTTCGTGGCGATCGTCACCTACACCCCGGTGCCGGCGACCGATCGTGGCTGGCTGCTGTTGCTGGCCGGCCTTTTGGGCGCCATCGCCAGCTGGCGTCTGGGCCTGTGGCGGCGCCGCGAATCGGCGCAGTAGAGGAAACCCGCAGCGCGCGCAACAATCCATACGAAAAAAACGGCGAGGCCGCACCCGCAAACGGGATGCGGCCTCGCCGTTTCAGGCCTTGCTGTGCAGCGTTGGCGTGCGATCAGGCCGCGTCCACCAGCGCGACATCTGCCGCCGCTGGCGCCTGCTCCAGCGCCACGGCGACGGCGTGCAGCACCGCCGCGATGCGTGCCGCGCTCTGCACCGCCTGCGCGCTCACGTCATGCTTGCGCAGGGTCTTCTCGTGCGATTCAAGGCAGGCACCGCAGCCGTTGATGGCGGAAACCGCCAGCGAAGCCAGCTCGAAATCGAGCTTGTCGCCACCCGGGTTGGCCATCACGTTCATGCGCAGGCCGGCGCGCAGCGTAGCGTACTCGTCGTTGCCGACCAGGTGCAGGAAGCGGTAATAGATGTTGTTCATGCCCATCACCGCGGCGGCGGCGCGGGCGCCGTTCAAGGCGGCCTCATCGGCGTGCTGGGCGGCAAATTCCGCCACCGCGGCAGTCAGCGGCGCGTGCCGCGAGGCGATGGCCGAGGCCAGCGCGATCACGGCGATCTGTTTCTGGCTGAGCCCCGGCGCACCGGCTTCCGTCAGCACGGACTCCAAATTGAGGCGCAGATCCTTGGCGTAGGCAGGCAGCTCGGCCCGCAGGGTATCGAGGTTCATGTCAGTATCCGTTGAGGTGGCGGCGGGGAAACCCCGCCGCCGGGGTATCGCGCGAGGAGTGAGGGAGGGTTCGCGCGATTCGGGTGGCGGCTTACGCCGCCTTGAGGGTTTCCTGACCCGACTGCCAATTGCACGGGCACAGCTCATCGGTTTGCAGCGCATCCAGCACGCGCAGCACTTCAGCCGGGTTGCGGCCGACCGAGCCGTCGGTCACATAGACGAAGCGGATCACGCCTTCCGGGTCGACCAGGAAGGTGGCGCGCTTGGCCACGCCTTCGGCATCGAGGATGCCGAGCGCACGGCTCAGATCCTTGTTGATGTCGGCCAGCATCGGAAACGCCAGGTCGTTCAAGTCCTTGTGATCCTTGCGCCATGCCAGATGCACGAACTCCGAATCGGTGCTGGCGGCGAGAATCTGGCAGTCGCGGTCGGCGAACTGTGCGTTGAGGTCGGAGAAGCCTTTGATCTCGGTCGGGCAGACGAAGGTGAAATCCTTGGGATAGAAAAACACGCAGGTCCACTTGCCCTTGTAAGTGTCGTTGTCGATGTTGAGGAACGCCTTGTCGAGGCTCTCGATCGAAACGGTGGCCTTGAGGTTGTAGGCCGGGAACTGGTCGCCGATGGTCAGCATGGAACTCTCCTTGGAGGGTGGTTGAAAGCCTGTGGCCCGCCGTGTCGGCGGCCGATGGAGAGCACTTTACGGGCCAGCCTTGCATCATTCAAATCGATTGTTAGAATGCAATTGATAGTTTTTGCCTATCAGTGAGGACGCCATGAACCTGCGTGATCTGCGTTATCTCGTCGCCTTGGCGGAACACCGCCATTTTGGCCGCGCCGCCGCGGCCAGCTTTGTCAGCCAACCCACCTTGTCGACACAAATCCGCAAGCTGGAAGAAGAGCTCGGCGTCGCCCTGGTGGAACGCACGCCGCGCACCGTGCTGTTGACCGACGTTGGCCGCGAAATCGTGGCGCGGGCGCGCGAGGTGTTGAACGAAGTGGAGCAGATCCGCCGCGTCGCCCGCCGCGACCGCGACCCCGAAGCAGGCAGCTTGCGGCTTGGCATTTTCCCCACTCTGGGCCCGTACCTGCTGCCGCACGTGCTGGAGCAACTGCGCCAGCGCTTTCCACGCCTTGAATTGCTGCTGGTGGAGGAAAAGACCCCTGAGCTGGTGCAGCGGCTGCGCGAAGGCAAGCTGGACGCGGCCATCCTCGCGCAACCGATCCACGACGACACCCTCCATGCAGAGTTCCTGTTCGAGGAGCCTTTCCTGCTGGCCTCACCCGCGTCGCACCCGCTGGCCAAGCGGCGCACACTGCATCTGGACGACTTGGCGGAGGAAAACCTGCTGCTGCTGGAGGATGGCCATTGCCTGCGCGATCAGGCACTGGAAGTCTGTCATCTGGCCGGTGCGGGCGAAAAGTCCGGCTTTCGCGCCACCAGCCTCGAGACCTTGCGGCAAATGGTGGCCGCCAACGTCGGCATCACGCTGCTACCGCTGTTGGCGGTACAGCCACCGATCGCGCGCACACCGAACGTGCACCTGACGGCGTTCCGCGGCCAGCCACCCAGCCGTCGCCTGGCCATGTTCTGGCGCCGCTCATCCGCCATGCACGAGTTCCTGCTGCAGGTCGCGGCGATCTTCAGGTGCCTGCCACATGCGTTGCTGGACCCCACCACCATCCCCAGCCCCGCTACTCCGCCGCACGCCGCACCCACGGCACGCCGCAAGGCTCGCGCCAGAAAACGCCCCAACGCCTGACGGTGGACACCTCAGAAATAGATCGTGTCTATCGAAATTATCTGTTCTATCAATTGGAACTCCGTGCTGGCAAAGCGTAGGGTCGGGTAGTCATCCACGCAAAGAGGAGAGGCACCCATGCCAAAGGCAGCGAAAACGATACAAGGGCCCCAATTGCTTGGGCCATTGACCTGGCTGGTAGGTGAGTGGGAGGGCGACGTCGGCGTCGATCTGTCCTATCACAACAAGGACGACGAAACCGGCGAAACCGGTTACTTCGAGCGTTTCAACTTTCACCCGATTCCCAAGCAGGAAAACGGCCGCCAGGAAATCGAGGGGCTGAAGTACGAGAACACCGCCTGGCGTCATGGCGAAGAGGCCATGAATCCGTTCCACGACGAAGTGGGCTATCTGTTGTGGGACAAGGCCCACGGCCAGGTGATGCGGGCGGTGGTATTCGGCCGCGGCATCTCCATCCTTGCCGGCAGCAGCGCCAAGCCGCGCGACACGGTGGTGCACTTCAACGCCACCCCGGGTGACCCGAACTACGGCATCCTGCAGAACAAGTACCTGTCCGAACGCGCCCAGTTGATGCGTTTCGAAAGCACTTTCAAACTCAACGACGACGGCACCATCAGCTACACCTCCGACCTGGTGTTGAAACTCGCCGCGATGGACGGCAAGGAATTGCACCACACCGACCGCAATACCTTGCATCGCGTCAAGCGCTATCACCCATCGATCGAAAACGGCTGAGCGACTTCGGCGCGTCCACCGCATCACCACCCGGCAGCGCGGCCGCAAGGCCCGCTGCCGTTTTCTTGGTGCGCCCGGCAGGGCGCACCAAGAAAAAGGGCCGCGATTGCGGCCCTTTTTCTTGCTTCATGGCTGCCGTGACTCAGCCTTCGCTGGCGGCTTCACTGACGCCTTCCGCCGTATTGCCGTGCAAGGTTTCGAGCTCGGTTTCGGTCAGTTCGCCGGGCTTGCGGCGACGCTCGCTGTGGTAGGCGAGGCCGGTGCCAGCCGGAATCAGACGACCCACGATCACGTTTTCCTTCAGACCGCGCAGCGTATCGCGGGTACCGCGCACGGCGGCCTCGGTCAGCACACGGGTGGTCTCCTGGAACGAAGCCGCCGAAATGAACGACTCGGTGGCCAGCGAGGCCTTGGTGATGCCGAGCAGCACCGGCAGGTAATCGGCCGGGTGTTCGTCACGCGTGGCGAGGCGGCTGTTCTCCTCCAGAACGTGCAGGCGTTCGGTCTGTTCGCCGCGCAGGTAACGGCTGTCACCGGGCTCGGAGATTTCGACCTTGCGCAACATCTGGCGGATGATCGCTTCGATGTGCTTGTCGTTGATCTTCACGCCCTGCAGACGATAGACGTCCTGGATTTCCTTGACCAGGTAGGCAGCCAGTTCCTCGACTCCCTTCAAGCGCAGGATGTCATGCGGATTCGGCTCGCCGTCCACCACGGTCTCGCCGCGCTCGACATTCTCGCCTTCGAACACGGTGATGCGGCGCCATTTCGGAATCAGTTCCTCGTGCTCGACGCCATCGGCATCGGTGATCACCAGCCGCAGCTTGCCCTTGGTGTCCTTGCCGAAGCTGACCGCACCGGAGCACTCGGCCAGGATCGCCGGTTCCTTCGGTTTGCGCGCTTCGAACAGATCCGCCACGCGCGGCAGACCGCCGGTGATGTCGCGGGTCTTGGAGGCTTCCAACGGAATCGAGGCCAGCGGCGCACCGCGGTTGACCTGGCTGCCGTCTTCGATCGACACCATCGCGCGTGCCGGCAACGGATACATGCCGATCTTGTCCGGGTCGCTGGCGTCGACCACGTGCACGGCCGGACGCATGTTTTCCAGCTGCTTGATGGTGGCTTCGCCGACATGGTTGCCGTTGACGTCGATCAGGGCGCGCTTGCGGTCCTTCTCGCCTTCCTTCAGGCCCGCGCCGAGGCGCTTGGGATCGAGGATCACGATCGATTCGACACCCGTCAGTTCATCGGTGCGATGCTCGAAGGTCGCGCCTTCGTACATGTCGATGAAACGAACCTGGCCCGACACTTCGGAAATGATCGGGTGGTTGTGCGGATCCCAGCGCGCGATCACCTGCCCGACCTTCACCTCGCCACCATCCTTGACCAGGATCTTGGCGCCGTAAGGCACTTTGTAGCGCTCGCGCTCGCGGCCGTGGCTGTCCAGCACCGACAGTTCGCCGGAGCGGGAAATTGTCACCACCACGCCTTCACCGGCATCCACCGCCTTCAACTTGCTGAAGGCCACGGTACCGTTGGTCTTGACCGTCACGCTGTCCTCGGCGGCGGCGCGCGATGCGGCACCACCGATGTGGAAGGTACGCATGGTCAGCTGGGTGCCGGGTTCGCCGATCGACTGCGCGGCAATCACGCCCACCGCTTCGCCGATGTTGACCAGATGGCCACGGGCGAGGTCACGGCCGTAGCAATGCCCGCACACACCAAACTTGGTTTCGCAGGTGATCGGCGAACGCACCTTGACCGACTGCACGCCCTTTTCATCCAGCAACTGCACCAGTTGCTCATCGAGCAGGGTGTTGCGCGGAATCAGCGGCGCCTGGTCATCGTCACCCGGCGGATACACGTCGACGGCAACCACGCGGCCCAGCACGCGCTCGCGCAAAGGCTCGACCACATCACCGCCTTCGATGATGGAAGCCAGGGTCAGGCCTTCTTCCGTGCCGCAGTCGACTTCGGTCACCACCACGTCCTGCGCCACGTCCACCAGGCGGCGGGTCAGATAACCCGAGTTGGCGGTCTTCAGCGCGGTGTCGGCCAGACCCTTGCGGGCGCCGTGGGTGGAGGAGAAGTATTCCTGCACGTCGAGGCCTTCGCGGAAGTTGGCCTTGATCGGCGTCTCGATGATCGAGCCGTCCGGCTTGGCCATCAGGCCGCGCATGCCAGCGAGCTGACGAATCTGCGCCGCCGAACCACGGGCGCCGGAGTCGGCCATGATGTAAATCGAGTTCATCGATTTCTGCACCACGTCGTTGCCGTCGGCATCCTTGACCTTTTCGTGACCGATGCCCTTCATCATCGCCGCCGCCACCAGTTCGTTGGTACGCGACCAGATGTCGACCACCTTGTTGTAACGCTCGCCGGCGGTGACAAGACCGGACTGGTACTGCTCCTGAATTTCCACCACTTCCTTTTCGGCGTCTTCCAGGATGGACTTCTTTTCTTCCGGAATCTGCATGTCGTCGATGCCGATCGAGATACCGGCACGGGTAGCGAAGCGGAAGCCGGTGTACATCAGCTTGTCGGCGAACACCACCGTGTCCTTGAGGCCCAAGCGGCGGTAGCACTGGTTGATCAGGCGCGAGATCGTCTTCTTGGTCAACTCGGTGTTGACCAGCTCGAACGGCAAGCCTTCCGGCAGGATTTCCGCCAGCAGGGCGCGACCGACGGTGGTCTGAATCAGCGTGGTTTGTTTTTCGCGGCTGCCGTCTTCACCGATCACGGTCTGGGTGATGCGCACACGGCACTTGGCGTGCAGCTTGGCCTGGCCGTTGTCGTAAGCGCGGCGCGCTTCGGCAACATTGGCGAACGCCATGCCCTCGCCTGCCACGCCCGCCAGTTCGCGGGTCATGTAGTAAAGACCCAGCACCACGTCCTGCGTCGGCACGATGATCGGCTCGCCGTTGGCGGGCGACAGGATGTTGTTGGTCGACATCATCAAAGCGCGCGCTTCCAGCTGCCCCTCGATCGACAGCGGTACGTGCACGGCCATCTGGTCGCCGTCGAAGTCGGCGTTGAAGGCGGTACAGACCAGCGGGTGCAGCTGGATCGCCTTGCCTTCGATCAGCACCGGCTCAAACGCCTGGATGCCGAGACGGTGCAGCGTCGGCGCGCGATTCAGCATCACCGGATGTTCGCGGATCACTTCCGACAGGATGTCCCACACCACCGGCTCTTCACGCTCGACCGAGCGCTTGGCCGCCTTGATGGTGGGCGCGAGACCACGCGCCTGCAACTTGGAGAAGATGAACGGCTTGAATAGTTCCAGCGCCATCTTCTTCGGCAGGCCGCACTGGTGCAGGCGCAGCGTCGGACCGACCACGATCACCGAGCGACCGGAGTAGTCCACGCGCTTGCCGAGCAGGTTCTGGCGGAAGCGGCCCTGCTTGCCCTTGATCATGTCGGCCAGCGACTTCAGCGCGCGCTTGTTGGTGCCGGTGATGGCGCGGCCACGGCGACCGTTGTCGAGCAGTGCGTCGACCGATTCCTGCAGCATGCGCTTCTCGTTGCGCACGATGATGTCGGGCGCATTGAGTTCGAGCAGGCGCTTCAGGCGGTTGTTGCGGTTGATGACGCGGCGGTACAGGTCATTCAAGTCAGAGGTGGCGAAGCGCCCGCCGTCCAGCGGCACCAGCGGACGCAGGTCCGGCGGCAGCACCGGCAGCACGGTCAGCACCATCCACTCGGGCTTG
>DASSXP010000319.1:0-7632 GCA_035703755.1 Rhodanobacteraceae bacterium
TCTGCGCTGGATTCCGAAATGATCCGGCTGTGTTTACGCGACCCGCAATCGAGTCTGTTGATCCAGGATGGCGAACACGATCGTATTCGGCACGTTGTCATGCCGTTGCGGCTGTGAGGTGGTAACGCCGCTCTGCGTGGGCGTGCCATGCACCTGCGTCGACTGAAGATCAGCGGCATCCGGCTGTTGCAGTCGGTAGCGTTGGAACCTGGAGCGGGTTTCAACCTGCTGATCGGCGCCAATGGTGCGGGCAAAACCAGCGTACTCGAAGCGATGTACTTGCTGTCCCGCGGGCGCTCTTTTCGTGGCGGCGGGGAAGAAGCGCTGTTGCGGCGAGGCGCCAACAGTTTTGAGATTTTTGCGGAAGTTGGCAACGCGTCGGGTGGATCCCATCGCGTGGGTTTGGGCCGCCGGAGCGGCCGCTGGGAATGCCGGCTCGACGGAACCGTATGCAGCGGTCTGGGCGAACTGTTGCGGCATTTCGCCATGGTTTGCTTTGAACCCGGAAGCCATGAATTATTGGCGGGCGGAGCGCAGATCCGGCGTCGCTTTCTGGATTGGGGCGTGTTCCACGTGGAACAATCCTATCTGGACACATGGCGTCGATATCAGCGGGCGTTGAAACAACGCAATCAATTGTTGCGAACCGGTGCCAGAGAAGTGGACTTGCTGCCGTGGGAGCAAGAGCTTGATGTCTTGGGAACGGCGATTCACTCATTGCGGATGGCGTACCTGCGGTCGTTCGAGCGTTGCGTGCAGGCGGATGCGACGTATCTGCTGCCGGAGTTGGGCGCATTGCAGGTTTCCTGCCGCCAGGGTTGGCCTGACGGCGTGCCGCTGCGCGACGCATTGGCAGCCAGCCGTGAGCGCGACCTTGCTCGCGGGCATACCGGCGTCGGTCCGCATCGCGCCGATTGGCGTCTGGTGTTCGAGCAGGCGCCGGAGCATCTCCATTTGTCACGGGGCCAGGAAAAACTGGCAGCGCTTGCGTGCCTGTTTGCGCAGACGGCGGTCTACGTTGAGTGCAGCGGAGATTGGCCGGTGATTGGACTGGATGATCTGGCGTCAGAACTGGATGGCGCGCATCTAGAACGGGTGATCGCACGCTTGCGCCGCTGCGAAAGCCAGATCTGGATCACGGGAACCGAAAAGCCGTCGCAACTCACCGGCGAATCTTCGGTGATGTTCCACGTGGAACACGGTGGCATCACGCAAGCATAGGCTTTGGTCGAGCAGGGACGGTGCCGCCCATCGAAACGTGAACCGGTGGCGCGATGGTACAATCAAGGGCTTCAACGCCGATCAGGCGGAAAGCACAGGAACGCGAGATGACCGATCTTCCCACCGGCGACAAAGCCTACGACAGCAGCAGCATCAAGGTGCTGAAAGGCTTGGAGGCCGTGCGCAAGCGGCCGGGCATGTACATTGGTGACACGGACGATGGTACCGGCTTGCACCACATGGTGTTCGAGGTGGTCGACAACGCCATCGACGAGGCCTTGGCGGGCTATTGCGATCATGTGGTGGTGACGATTCACGATGATGGCTCGGTCAGCGTCAGCGACAATGGCCGCGGCATTCCGGTGGACATCCACCCGGAGGAGGGCCGCTCCACCGCCGAGGTGGTGATGACGGTCTTGCACGCGGGTGGCAAGTTCGACGCCAACTCCTACAAAGTGTCGGGTGGCCTGCACGGCGTTGGTGTTTCGGTGGTCAATGCCTTGAGCGAACACCTGTGGTTGACGATCTACCGCAAGGGTCTCGAACACCTGCAGGAATACTCGCTGGGTGAACCGCTATATCCGCTGAAAGTGGTCGGTCCCACGGAGAAACGCGGTACGGTCGTGCGCTTCCTGCCGAGCCCGAAAACCTTCACCAATATCGAGTTTCATTACGACATCCTGGCCAAACGCCTGCGCGAGCTCGCGTTCCTCAATTCCGGCGTTCGGATCGACCTCACCGATCAGCGGTTCGAAAAGGCCGACACCTTCGCCTACGAGGGCGGCATCCGTTCCTTTGTGCAACACCTGGCCCAGCTGAAAACGGTATTGCATCCAAACGTGATCGGATTCAGTGCCGAGCAGGAAGGCATCGTGGTGGAAATCGCCATGCAGTGGACCGATTCCTACAACGAGACGATGTTCTGCTTCACCAACAACATCCCACAGCGCGATGGCGGCACCCACCTGACCGGTTTTCGCGCAGCCTTGACCCGTTCGTTGCAGAGTTACATCGACAAGGAGGGCTTGGCCAAGAACGCCAAGGTCATGCCCACCGGCGACGACATGCGAGAAGGGCTGATTGCGGTGCTGTCCGTGAAAGTGCCGGATCCGAAGTTTTCCTCGCAGACCAAGGACAAGCTGGTCTCCAGCGAGGTCAAGACGGTCGTCGAGCAAGTGGTCAACGAGAAGTTTGGTGAGTTCCTGCTGGAGCACCCAACCGAAGCCAAGATCATCGCCTCCAAGGTGGTCGACGCCGCCCGTGCCCGCGAGGCCGCCCGCAAGGCGCGGGAAATGACCCGACGCAAGAGTGCGCTCGACATTGCCGGCCTGCCTGGCAAGCTGGCGGACTGTCAGGAAAAAGACCCGGCCTTGTGCGAACTGTTCCTGGTCGAGGGCGATTCGGCCGGCGGCTCGGCCAAGCAGGGTCGCAACCGCAAGACCCAGGCCGTGCTGCCCCTCAAGGGCAAAATCCTGAATGTGGAAAAGGCGCGCTTCGACAAGATGCTGTCCTCTGCGGAAGTCGGCACCTTGATCACCGCCTTGGGCACCGGCATCGGCAAGGATGAATATAACCCGGATAAATTGCGCTACCACCGCATCGTCATCATGACCGACGCCGACGTCGACGGTTCCCACATCCGCACCTTGCTGCTGACTTTCTTCTATCGGCAGATGCCCGAACTGATCGAACGCGGCCACGTCTACATCGGTCTGCCACCGCTGTACAAGCTGAAGCAGGGCAAGCAGGAGCTTTACCTCAAGGACGATGCAGCGCTCAATGACTACTTGATCGCCAGCGCCGTGGATGGTGCGGCGCTGATCGGCGCCTCCGACACACCGGGGATCCAGGGCGTCGCGCTGGAAAAGCTGCTGCGTGACTATCAAGCCGCATTGGATCAAATCCGCCGCCTTGCCAAACGCTGTGATCCGGCGGTCCTGGAAGCGATGCTGGAATACCCGCCGCTCGAACCGGCCCTGTGGTCGGATGTCAACGCCATGCAGATCTGGATTGATGGTCTGTCTGACCGTGTCGCGGCCAGCGGCCTCGGCAAGCCGCGTTATCAACTGTCGTTGCGGCCGGCTGACGGGGAGCACCCGGCCGCGCTGCGGGTTCATCGCACCCAGCACGGGCTGGAAGCCGACTTTGTCTTGAGTCAGCCGTTTCTCGGTGGCACCGAGTTTCGCGCCATTCACGACTTGGCGGCGGAACTGGCCGGCCTGGTGCAGAACGGCGCCGAAGTGCGCCGTGGCAACGCCTCGCGGGGCATCACCAGTTTCGCCCAGGCACGCCAGTGGTTGCTGGACGAGGCCAAGAAGGGCCGCAGCATCCAGCGCTTCAAAGGCTTGGGTGAGATGAACCCGGAACAGCTGTGGGATACCACCGTCAATCCGGAAACCCGCCGCATGCTGCAGGTCGGCATCGACGATGCCGTTGCGGCCGACCAGATCTTTGCCACCTTGATGGGTGACGTGGTGGAACCACGGCGCGAGTTCATCGAAACCAACGCCCTCGATGTTGCCAATCTGGATGTCTAGAAGGCCAATCACCGGCGCGCCACCGGGCGCACCGAATGGCTTGTGTTGTGCCGCCACGGCGGTTTACCCTGATCAGCCGGGCGCAGTCTGCGTACGGCATTCCGCAATTCGAGGTGGATCATGAAAGCAGGTCGTATCATCACCATCACCCTGAGCGCCATGCTGGCCTTGCTGCTCAGCACCAGTGGCGTGTTGGCGAAAGACAAGAAGGAACAGCTTTATCCCAACGCCACCCGCAGCGAGCCGAAACTGGATCTGCCGCGCGGCCGTGACGTCAAGAAATTGAACGAAGGCCTCGACGCCGCCAATACGGGCGATGCAGCCAAGGCGGAAGAGCTGTTGCAACCGTTCGTGACCGGCAAAAGCCGCTACGCGCAGTCCTTGGCGCTGCAGGCGCTGGCCAACATCAAATACACCGAAGGCGATATTCCCGGCGCCATCGGCCTGATGAAGAACGCCATTGACATCGGTGTGCTGCCCAACGACACCTACTATCAGTTGATGTATGGGCTGGCGCAGTTCTACGTCGCGGATGGGCAGTACGCGAACGCCCTGACGACCTTGCAACGTTGGCGTACTGAAGGCAAGCGCGAGACGGCCGAATCGTATGCCCTGGAAGGCAACATCGACTATCGCCTGGAAAAGTATCCGGAAGCCATTGCGGCGATCAAAAAGGCCAAGCAACTCGATCCGGCAGCAAGCAAGGAGTCCTGGGACCAGATTCTGGCCGCGAGCTACGCTGAATCCGGCAACACCGATGAAGCAGTCGCCATCGCCAAAGCACAGCTGGCCAAGGATCCAAACGACACCACCACGTTGCGCAATGCCGTTTCCATGCTGATCTCGGCACAAAATTACCCGGAAGCGATCAAGCTGATGGAGCAGGCCAAGGCCAACGGCGCCCTGAAGGAAGAACGCGACTGGATCAACCTCGCCAAACTGTATCTCATGATCGGTCAGAATCAGGATGATCCCAAGCCCTACTCGGACAAGGCGGTGGCGGCGATCGATGAAGGCATCGCCAAAGGCGTTCTCAAGCCCGGCCTGGATGTATACAAGTTGCAGGGCGACGCGGCGATGATCAGCGCAGAAGACGCCAAGGCTTTGGCGTACTACAAGAAGGCCGAGCCGTTTGCGACCGACGGCCAGATCCAACTCCGTCTGGGCCAGATTCTGATCAACCAGGGCCACTACAAAGATGGCAAGGCCGCCGTCAGGGCCGCCATCGCCAAGGGCATCAAGCAGGAAGGCAACGCCTACCTGCTGCTGGGCGCGGCGGAGGCCAACAGCAAGAACCGTAGCGGTGCCGTGGCTGCCATGCGCAAGGCCGCCCAGTACCCGGAGACCAAGGCCAAGGCCGAGGCCTGGCTGCGTAAAGCCGGGGCACACTGAAAATTCACTTTTGGCCGAAAGTGCAGGAATAAAATCCTGTCTCCCTAGCGGAAACATGATGAATCGGCCCTATACAAAACCCCGCGTCTCGTGTACCGTTGATTCCTTACCTGACTGGGGGAGCACGGTCCGAGACGCGGATCAACCCCGGTAGCGACCGCAACAAGCACACGTTGAAAACCGATGCCCTCCAGCTTCAGACACGACAAACCGAAGTTCAGTTGGCCGCGTACGGCGGCAATCGCCGTGGCCATTGCCATCCATTCCTTCGCGTTTCTCTTGATGGTGGCGCCGGTGTCGCCACCGCAGGCCAAAGACAAGGCCAAGGACAACATCGTGCAGGTGGAGTTCATCGAACCGCCACCGCCACCACCACCACCGCCGCCGCCGCCGCCGGAACCACCGAAGCAGCCGCCGCCGAAAATTGTCGAACAAATCAAGCCACCACCGACGCCACCGCCGCCGGCGCCGCCGGCCCCGCCGGTCGACGTCGCGCCCAGCGAAGACATCAGCTACCGCGCCCGTTTCAAGCCGCGGTATCCGCCACAGGCGATTCGCCAGCGCCACGAAGGCAAGGTCGTGCTGTTGGTACTGGTTGCCTTGGACGGCACGCCGAAAGACATCAAGGTCGAGCAATCCAGCGGCTATCGTGAGCTGGATCGCGCCGCGATCGATGCCGCGCGCAAGTGGCGCTTCAATCCGGGCAACCGCAACGGCCAACCGTACGAAGGCTGGGCACGCGTGCCGATCGACTTCCAGCTCAACCAGTTCTGATTCATTCCAGTTAGCAACATCCTCCTTTTCACCGCTTACGTTCACAGGGTAGCGATATGCAAGATGCCTCCTCTCAGACTGCCGCCGTGCAGCCGACCACCGCGCCACTGCCGGGTGGCAACAACAATGCCGAAGCGTTGCAGTCGATGGGCTTCAACCATCTGGTGCACAACTTCGACACCGTCGCCTGGATCGTGTTCATCGCCCTGGTGGTGATGTCGATCCTGTCCTGGTACTACATCATCGCCAACCTGCTGCGCAATTCCTTGATTCGCAGCCGCGCGGAAGCCGTGATCGGCAAGTTCTGGGAAGCGCGCACGGCACAGGAATCCATCCGCGAGATGGAGAAGCAGAGCAAGAACGAACCGTTCTCCAAGCTCGCTCTGGATGCCGCCACCGCTGCCGCTCACCATCAGCGTCATGAAGGCAGCCGTCTGGTCGACCAGCTCAACCGCTCCGAATTCATTGACCGCGCACTGCGGCAGTCGGTGTCGCGCGAAAGCATGCGTCTTGAAGGCGGCCTGACCCTGCTCGCCACCGTCGGTTCGGCCTCGGTGTACGTCGGTCTGCTCGGTACCGTGTGGGGCATCTACCACGCCCTGATCAAGATCGGTGCGTCCGGTAACGCCGATATCGGCGCGGTCGCCGGACCGGTCGGTGAGGCGCTGATCATGACCGCCATCGGTCTGTCGGTCGCCATCCCGGCGGTGTTCGCCTACAACTTCTTCGTGCGCATGAATCGCGTTACCTACGCCCGTTTGGACGAGTTCGCCCACGACCTGCACGACTTCTTTGCCACCGGTTCCCGCGTGGGTGCCGAGAGTGCCGCCGCTCGCGCGCCGGCAGCCGCTGCTGCGCCAGCCAAGAAGTAAGACGCCAGCGACGCCAGGCACGAGGTACATGCAATGGGTATGAGCACAAACAGCGGCGGCGGCGCGATGGCGGATATCAACGTCACGCCGATGGTTGACGTGCTGCTGGTGCTGCTGATCATCTTCATGATCACGGCACCGAAGCTGCAGCACGACATCCAGATCGACTTGCCGCAGCCGAACAAGAACCACGAGGAACAGAAGAACCCGCCGGACCCGGTGGATCTTCGCATCGGTGCCGGCGGTTCCATGAGCTGGAACGGCCAATCGGTGGATGAAATCAGCCTCAAGGCACAGCTGTTGATTCTCGGTACCAAGCCACTGGAAGCGCAGTCCGAACTGCGCATCCAGGCCGATCCGGCGACCCTGTACGAGACCCTGGCCAAAGTCATGGCCGAGGCCAAGAACGCAGGCGTCAAGAAAATCGGCTTCCTGAAGTGAGGAACTGAAAATGGCGATGAGTACAAACGACGACGGCGTCGTAATGGCCGAAATCAACGTCACGCCAATGGCGGACGTGATGCTGGTGCTGTTGATCGTGTTCATGATCACCACCCCGCTAATGCAGCACAAGGTCAAGATCGAACTGCCCACCGCAGTGCTGAACCACAAAGCGGATGATGCCCGCAAATCGATGGATCTGGCCATTCAGCCGGATGGATCGGTTTACCTCGACGATCAGCTGGTCAGTGAGCAGGATCTCAAGGCACGGCTGGCCGTGGCGGCACAGGAGTCACCGCAGCCGGAAGTGCAGATCCGTGCCGACAAGAGCATCGAGTACCGGCAGATCTGGGATGTGATGTCGACCGCCAAAAGCGTGGGCATCGTCCATCTCG
>DASSXP010000048.1:0-4410 GCA_035703755.1 Rhodanobacteraceae bacterium
CTTGGCTTCGGCGGCGCTTTCGCGCTGGGCGATGTTGGCGGCGCGGCGCTGGTCGTTGGCCGCCTGCTTGGGCGTGATGGTGCCGTTGGCGACGCCTTTCGCGATGCGCGCCTGCTGGTTGTCGATGCGCTGGTTGACCTCGTTGACGCGGGGGTGGCCGGGGACGGTGGTGTCGGCGGCCATCGCGCTGGCGCTGGCGAACGCGGTGCAGGCGATCAGGCTGAGCAGGCCGAGGCGGATCATCGAAGCGTGGTTCATGACGGTGTCCTTCAGAGGGTGAGGCCGGCGGTGGGGTACTGCCATGTCGTGCCGGACGAACGGCGGCATGCCGGAAGGAGAACGCCGCTCGGGGTCACGGGTTGACGCGTCGCAAACGCGGTCCATTCTCCCGGACCCGCCTCGTGTCGAGCTGTCGTCATGGATTTCGCGCGCCCATGCCGATTTCGACGTGGCGCCGGCCTTCGGACGGCCGCTCGATAGGTGGCCGCGGCATCGCTGATGCAGTTGCCGTGCACGGTGACGGTTTTATTGTGCCGAAGGCGTCGGCGCCACCCTCCAGACTGTCGGGTTGGTCCTGGACAAGATTGGCGTTTCCGGCGGCACCTTTGTGCAGGATCACAAGGCGATTGAACCCGCGCTCCGCACCCCTCCTGTGCTCGCCCAAGTCGCTGGCAGCACGGCCTGCGTGAGCGAAATGCCGACGCCCAGCAGGTATGCGCGCAAAGCGTTGATCTCGTCGCCCGCGATGAAAGCCCCGACATGGCCATCCGGCCGCACCAGCACCCAACTGTTCGGCGACAAACCGTACGCGTCGCGAAAGTGTCCGTGCGCATCGACCACATCGCCACGGCTGCCGAACACATGCGTGCGCAGTTGCGGATGCGGCGCGATGCTGTCGCGGTCGGTGTCCTGGCCCAGCAGCGTCCAGTGCGGTCCCCGCAACAGATCGAAAACACGGGTGGGCAAACCGGTGGCGTGACGGATCGGTGCGTCGGGCGCACGATCCCCCGGTTGCAGGCGCTGCGATGCCGACGGGGTTTTCAGGCTCAACGACGAGGTGCGATAGTCGAGATCGAGCTGGCGCACTTCGCGGCCGCGGCGGTTGTCGCCGCGCTTGGCAGCATCGAGCAACTGGGTCGAGAGGCCGAGCACGTTCTCGGCAACGGGGCGGCGTTCTTCTTCGTAGCTGTCGAGCAACGCAGCCGGGGCGCCGCGCAGCACGGCGGCCAGTTTCCAGCCGAGGTTGTAGGCATCCTGCACGCTGGTGTTCAGGCCCTGGCCGCCGGTGGGTGGATGGATGTGGGCAGCATCGCCGACCAGGAAAAGGCGGTCGATGCGGTAGCGCTCGGCGAGCCGGGCGTTCATGTGATAGGTGGACGCCCACGAAACCGCGGTGATCCGGATGTCGTTGCGTCCGGTGCGTTCGGCCACCATCGCATCGATGCCGGCGGCGGAAAGGTCGATGTCGCCTTCCATCGGGACGGGCGCCTGGATCTGGAACAGGTCGGTACCGGCGAGCGCGCAGATGGCGATCTGCCGCTGCTTGTCCGCTTCGTTGAAACGATGCCAGGCCTCGCGCTCGAGTCCGTGCAGGGTGACGTCCGCCACCATGGCACGCATGCTGAGGGTCTTGCCGGGAAAGTCGATATCCAGGGCCTGGCGCACGAAACTGCGCCCCCCGTCCGCACCGACCAGGTAGCGGGCGCGCACGCTTTCCGGGCCGTGCGGGCCGGCAAGCGTGGCGGTCACGCCGTCCGTGTCCTGTTGCACGGCCACCAGTTCGCAGCCGAATGTCACCTGGTGACCGAGTTCGGCAAGGCGCTCGCGCATGATCCGCTCGGTCAGGAATTGCGGCAGCATCCACGGCAAGGCATGCGGTTCGGCGGGGGTGGCCTCGATCTCCTCCCCCAGCGCGGTATCGCTGTGGCTGCCATCCGCATGGTGCTGGCGCAGCACCGGGTAGGGGCCGCCGTCGGCATGGATGCGGTCGACGATGCCGAGATCCTCGAAGACTTCCAGCGTTCTGGGCTGGATGCCCTTGCCGCGTGAGCCGTGGAAAGGCCCATCCCTTTTCTCGATCAGGCGAAAACGGACACCACGGCGCGCGAGATCGATGGCCAGGGTCAATCCCGCGGCGCCGGCGCCGCAGATCAGGACATCAACGCATGAGTCGCCCATCCTGTTCTCCATATATGTGTAATATGCACGTGATTGGAGGATCGTATGACATCGAAGAAGAATGTGCAATATGCACATAAATCGTCGCGCATCCGTGCGCTGCACATGGCGCTGATCAGGATCGTGAGCGTGATGAACCGGCCGGAAGTGGACGAGCGCATGGTTCGCGACGCCGGCATTTCGCTGGATGGCGCGTTGTTCCCGTTATTGGTGAGCGTCGAACGGCTGGGGCCGATCGGCATTGTCGATCTGGCCAGCCGCACGGGGCGCGACTACACCACGGTGAGCCGGCAGGTAAGCAAGCTGGTGAGCCAGGGGCTGGTGATGCGCCAGGCCGGTGAAAGCGATGCGCGGGTGCGCGCCGCGGTGATCACGCCCAAGGGAAAGGCGATGACCGATGCGCTGGATGCGGCACGCGAGCGTCGGGCACGCGAGCTGTTCGCCGACTGGAGCGAGCCGGACGTCGACGCGCTGGTGAAGCTGCTGCAGCGCTTTGCCGCCGGTATCGAAGCGCAGGAATCCGCAAAGGAGCGGGCGTAGCCTGGGCATTTGCGCGCAGGCATGAACCCGACGGCGCCGCGGATCACCAGCGATGCGGCTTCATTTCGAGGCGTGGCGCAAGCTGGTGGCGGCCGTGACGCGCTTCGCGAGCCGGGCCAGAACCGTGAACAGCGCCTCCAATCCGGGTGGCAGCTGCGTGCAATGCCATGCCGCGAAGCATTGGATCTTCCGGACGTTGTCCTGGCACGGCGAGATTTCGTCGGCGCTTCCCTGTACGGTTGCGGATGGCCGCCAGCGATGATGTTCGCCCGGGCAGGCATGGCATGGGTACCAACCTTGGAGTCGAGATGAAATCGTCAAACGTGCGTGCGACGACACTTGCGGTGTTGCTGGCGATGTCTGCAGGAATGGGCGCGCAGGCCGCGACGCCGCAACCCGCCGAATTCCCGCCGGATGCCTTTCCGTCCACCTACCAGCCGCTGCCCGCGCAGACCACGCTGATCGAGCACGCGACGATCTACACCGGCACCGGCGAGCGCATCGACGATGGCGCGGTGCTGCTGCGCGACGGCAAGGTCGCGGCGATCGGCAAGCAGGTCGAGGCGCCGGCCGGTGCGGTGGTGATCGATGCCAAGGGCAAGTTCGTCACGCCCGGGCTGATCGACGTGCACTCGCATCTGGGCGTGTACCCGTCGCCGTCGGTGGATGCCACCGCCAACGGCAACGAGATGACCAACCCGACCACGCCGCAGGTGATGGCCGAACACTCGGTGTGGCCGCAGGACCCGGGCTTCAACACCGCGCGCGCCGGCGGCGTGACCACGCTGGAGATCCTGCCCGGTTCCGGCAACCTGATCGGCGGCCGCGGCGTGGTGTTGAAGAACGTGCCGGCCACCACCGTGCAGGGAATGAAGTTTCCGGATGCGCCGTACGGCCTGAAGATGGCCTGTGGCGAAAACCCGATGCGAGTCTACGGCAGTCGCCACCAGTTTCCCTCGACCCTGATGGGCGACGTCGCCGGCTACCGCCAGGCGTTCGCCGATGCGCAGGCCTACGACCGCGAGTGGAAGGCGTGGGAGGCCAAGGTCAAGGCCAAGGGGGCGTCCGACGCCGGCCCGCCGCCCAAGCGCGACCTGGGCAAGGAGACCCTGGCCGAGGTGCTCCACGGCAAGATCCGCGTGCAGATGCATTGCTACCGCGCCGACGAGATGGCCGCCTTGCTCGACGTGGCGAATGAGTTCGGTTTCAGGATCGCGGCGTTCCACCATGCCGTCGAGGCGTACAAGATCCCGCACCTGCTGGCCAAGGCCGACACCTGTGCGGCGATGTGGGCCGACTGGTGGGGCTTCAAGATGGAAGCGTGGGACGGCATCCGCGCCAACATCGCGATGGTCGACGCCGGCGGCGCCTGCGCGATGATCCACTCGGACGACGAAAACGGCATCCAGCGCCTCAACCAGGAAGTGGCCAAGGCCTTGTCGGCGGGCCGGCGCGCCGGGCTCGACATCAGCAAGGAGCACGCGGTGATGTGGATGACGCTCAACCCGGCCAAGGCGCTGGGCCTGGCCGACCGCATCGGCTCGCTGGAACCGGGCAAGGATGCCGACGTGGTGCTGTGGGACACCGATCCGTTCAGCGTCTACGCCCACGCGGAGAAAGTCTTCCTCGATGGTGCGCTGGTCTATGACCGCGCCGATCCGGCGCGGCAGTCGACCTCGGACTTCATGCTCG
>DASSXP010000251.1:0-4019 GCA_035703755.1 Rhodanobacteraceae bacterium
TGCGCTGGGCGTGCCAGTGCTGCTTGGCTCGGCCACGCCCTCGCTGGAGAGCCTGGCCAACGTCGAGGCCGGTCGCTATCGCCGTCTTGTTTTGAGCACCCGCCCGCTGGCCCGCCCGCCGCCCACGGTGCACGTGCTCGACCTGCGCGGGCCGCATCCGCGCGACGGCTTGTCGCCAGCCCTGTTGCACGCCCTCGACACCTGTCTCGAACAATCGGGTCAGGCGCTGGTGTTCCGCAATCGACGCGGCTATGCACCGGCACTGCTGTGTCACGCCTGCGGCTGGCAGGCGCAATGCCCGGCCTGCGACCGGCCGCTGACCCTGCACGCCGGCAACGCCCGGCTGATCTGCCACCACTGCGGCCGCCGCGAACGCGCCCCGCCGGCCTGCCCGAAGTGCGGTTACAGCGACCTGCACCGCCGTGGCTTCGGCACCGAGCGACTGGAGCAGGCGCTCACGGCGCGCTACCCCACGCTGCCGGTGATCCGTGTCGACAGCGAGACCACTCAGCGCCGCAACGCCTTCGAGCAGCTGCTGGCGCAGCTCGACGATGGCGGCGCGGCGATCCTGGTCGGCACCCAGATGCTGGCCAAGGGACACGACCTGCCGGGGCTGACCCTGGTCGCCATCAGCGGCGTCGATGAAGGCCTGTTCAGTGTCGACTTCCGCGCCGCCGAAAAACTGGCGCAGTTGATCGTGCAAGTCGGCGGCCGCGCCGGCCGCGCCGACACCCCGGGCACGGTGATGCTGCAAACCCACCTGCCCGAACACCCGTTGCTGGCGACCTTGCTGACGCGCGGTTACGGCGCGCTGGCCGTGCAACTGCTGGCCGAACGCCGGCAGCTCAAGTTGCCGCCCTATTCGCACCAGGCGCTGCTGCGGGCGCAAGCGCCCACCCAGGCGCTGCTGGATGGCTTTCTCGATGCCGCGGCCGCCGCCATACCGATCACGCCGGGTTTGCGCCACTACGGCCCGCTGCCGGCACCGATGCCGCGCCGCGCCGGCCAGCTGCGCGGCCAGATCCTCCTCGAAGCCGACCAGCGCGGCAGCCTGCGTCAGACGCTGGACCCCTGGCACGCCTGGCTGCACGCGCAACGCCCCCCGCGCACGCTGCGCTGGTCGCTGGATGTCGACCCGATCGACCTCTACTGAGAGCCGGTAAAAAAATCGGCCGCTTACTGCGGCCGCCGCCGGCTGCATCGCAATCCTTGCGACACAGCCGCGCGATGCTGGCCGCTACACTGCCGCCATGGATGCCTTGATGACCGTTCCCCCCGTGCTTTTCTACGTGCTGCTGGCGCTCGCCGCACTCAGCCTGATCGCGCTGCTGGTGCTGCTGTTTCGCAGCGTCAGCCAGCGCGCACTCGCGGCGCATCGGGCCGAGCTGGAGCAAAGCCTGCGCGAAGAGCAACGCCTGGCTCGCGCCGAGCTCGATCAGCGGCTGCACGCGCTCGGCCACGCGCAAGGCCAGCGCATCGACGGTTTCGCCAGCCGGCTCGACCAGTTCGGCCAGCGCCACGAGGGCTCGATGCGGCAGTTGCAGCAACAGTCGCTGGACAATGCCCGCCGCGACCGCGAGGAAAGCGCCGCCACGCTGAAACGCTTTGGCGACCTGCTGCACGCCAGCCTGGCGCAACTCGGCGAACGCAACGAGCAACGCCTGACGGACCTGCGCGGCACCCTCGAATCACAGCTGAAATCGCTGCAAACCGACAACGCCGCGCAACTGGACAAGATGCGCGCCACCGTCGACGAGAAGTTGCAAAGCACGCTGGAAACCCGCCTCGGCCAAAGCTTCAAACTGGTGTCCGAACGGCTGGAACAGGTGCAACGCGGGCTGGGTGAAATGCAGACCCTGGCCAAGGGCGTCGGCGACTTGAACCGCGTCCTCACCAACGTCAAGAGCCGCGGCACCTTCGGCGAAGTGCAGCTCGGCCGGCTGCTGGAGGACATGCTGGCGCCGGAGCAATTCGGCCGCAACGTCGATGTCGTGGCGGGCAGCGGCGAGCGGGTGGAATTCGCCCTGCGCATGCCCGGCCGCGATGCGGGCCAGTCGGTGTGGATGCCGATCGACGCCAAGTTCCCGCGCGAGGATTACGAGCGCCTGCTGGATGCGCAAGACCGCGCCGATGCCGCCGCCGCGCAAGTCGCCGGCGCGGCACTGGAGCGGCGGCTGCGCGAGGAAGCCAAAACCATCCGCAAAAAGTACATCGCGCCACCCGCCACCACCGATTTCGCCATCCTGTTTCTGCCCACCGAAGGGCTGTACGCCGAAGCCATTCGCCGCGACGGGCTGTTCGAAGCCTTGCAACGCGAACATCGTGTCACCCTGGCCGGCCCCACCACCCTGACGGCCATCATCAACGCCCTGCAAATGGGCTTCCGCACCCTGGCCATCGAACAGCGCTCGAGCGAAGTGTGGCAACTGCTCGGCGCGGTCAAGAACGAGTTCGGCAAGTTCGGCGACATCCTCGACAAGACCCGCAAACAGCTCGACAGCGCCCGCAACAACCTCGACGAACTCAGCGGCAAACGCAGCCGCGCCATCGAACGCAAGCTGCGCAGCGTCGAGTCCCTCGACAACGACAGCAGCCAGCGCCTGCTCGGCGACGCCAGCGACGACGACGATGGCTGAGAGCCTGTGGAAAAGTCGCCCGCCTGCTGCGGTCGCCGAGTGCCACCCTCCAGCATCGTCCCATCGTCCAGCGCCCCATCGTCCGTGAACGTGGCGCTGGCCCGCGCCACGCTGCACAGCCTGGCCACGGCGTCATTCCGATGCCATGCCCCGAGGCCTGGTGCCCATCGCGGATTTCGCGTCTGCGCTACGCTGCGCGCGGAATGACGGAAAGGGACCGCGGCGCTGCGTGCGGAATGATCGGCGTAGCCCGGATGGAAGCGCAACGCGCCGGAATCCGCAGCCGCTGCTGCGCCCGGCCTCGCGGCCCCCATGCCAGCAGCGCCATCAACAGCGGCGCCCCAAGCAGCCACCAGGCGAGACTCCAGCCGTAGCGCGGGTCGTCCACGCGCAACGGTAACCACAAGGAAACCGCCGCCCCGGCGCCCAGCCAGAACAGCAGCAGATGCCGCCGCAAACTCAGAATGTGGGTTGATCGCATATGGGAAATCCTCCAGTACGTCGAATGCCATGCACAATGTGCGCCAAACCCGTCTCAGATCCCGCGACCGCTATCCGCCCATGCCCAACCCGAGTCCTTCCACACCCCGCTACGCGGTGTTCGGCCATCCGGTCGCACACTCCAGGTCACCCGCGATCCAGCGCGCCTTCGCCGCGCAGTTCGGCGCCACCATCGACTACACCACCATCGACACCACAGCGGCCGCCTTCAGCACGGCCATCCACGACTTCTTCGAACACGGCGGCGCCGGGGCCAACGTCACCGTGCCGCACAAGCACGCCGCCGGCGCGCTGGCCGATGTGCGCAGCGCGGCGGTGCAAGCCGGCGGCGTCGCCAATGTGTTGACACGTCTGCCGGATGGCCGCCTGCGCGCCGACAACACCGATGGCAGCGGCTTGCTGCGGGATTTGCGTCAACGGCGGCGGTTTGATTTGCGCGATCGCCGCGTGCTGCTGCTCGGCGCCGGCGGCGCGGCCCGTGGCATCGCCGCACCACTGCTGGCAGAACACCCGCGCGAGTTCGTCATCGTCAACCGAACGCATGCCACGGCCGCAGCGCTGGCTACCCGCCTCGGCGGACCGGCCATCGCCCACGATTGGTCGCAGATGGCGACACTCGGCGCCTTCGACCTGGTGCTGAACGCTACCGCCGCCGGCGTGCGTCACGAGCCCCTGCCCCTGCCCGCCACGCTGTTCGGCGCGGATACGCTGGCCTACGATCTCGCCTACGGCGCCGCTGCCGAAGCGTTTCTCACCCTCGCCCGGAGTGCCGGCGCCAGTCGGACCGCCGATGGCTTCGGCATGCTGCTGGAAACCGCCGCCGACAGTTTTGCACTGTGGTTTGGCCAGCGTCCCGACACCGCGTCGGTGTACGCCGAGACC
>DASSXP010000272.1:0-3003 GCA_035703755.1 Rhodanobacteraceae bacterium
CTGGTGGGCAGGAATGTCCCCGATCCCGGCAACACGAGCCTGGCCACGGCTGATATCCAGTACGACGGCGGCTGAGCTCAGCGACGGGCGCGGAAGAACTCCCGCAGCATCCCCGCCGACTCTTCTGCCAGCAGGCCGCCGGTCACCTCGATCCGATGGTTGTGGCGTGCGTCGATCAGGGTGTCGAATACGCTGCCTGCCGCGCCGGTCTTGGGATCTGCGGCCGCGTAGACCACCCTGCCCAGTCGCGCGTGGATCATGGCCATGGCACACATCGAACATGGCTCCAGCGTGACGTAAAGGGTGGCGCCGGACAGCCGGTGGTTGGCGAGTTTCTCGCCGGCCGCCCGCATGGCCATGATTTCGGCATGGGCGGTCGGGTCGTGCAGGGTGATGTTGCGATTCCAGCCCAGGCCGGCGATCTCGCCTCCCTGCACCAGTACGGCTCCCACCGGCACTTCATTCTCGGCGTCACGGGCGTGCGCAGCCAGCTGCAGTGCTCGTTGCATGTACTGCGCGTCGGCAACTGAGAATTCACTGGAACTTGGAGAAATTTCGTCAATCATTTCAAATTGTTGCATGATTTACATGAGAAAGCCGGCAAGTTGCCGACCGTTCTCCCTGCATGCAAGTTACTGATTTTACTATTCCCACTCGATCGTGGCGGGCGGCTTGCCACTTATGTCGTAGACCACACGAGAAACACCACGCAACTCATTGATAATTCTATTTGAAACCTTGCCAAGAAACTCATACGGCAGGTGTGCCCAGTGGGCGGTCATGAAGTCGATGGTTTCCACCGCACGCAGCGCGATCACCCACTCGTAAGCGCGCGCGTCACCGACCACGCCCACCGACTTGACCGGCAGGAAGACCGCAAACGCCTGGCTGGTCCTGTCGTACAGGTCGGCTTTGCGCAGTTCGTCGATGAAGATCGCGTCGGCCTGGGCCAGCAGTTCGGCGTATTCGCGTTTCACTTCACCCAGGATGCGCACGCCCAGGCCCGGTCCGGGGAACGGATGGCGATAGACCATCGCGCGGGGCAAGCCGAGTTCCACGCCGATCCGGCGTACCTCGTCCTTGAACAGCTCGCGCAGCGGCTCGACCAGTTTCAGTTTCATGTGCGCCGGCAGGCCGCCGACGTTGTGGTGACTTTTGATGACGTGAGCCTTGCCGGTCTTGCTGCCGGCCGACTCGATCACGTCGGGATAGATCGTGCCCTGGGCCAGCCACTTCACCTCGCCGCTGCCGCCGGCAGTGAGCTTGGTGGACTCCTCGTCGAAGATTTCCACGAACAGACCGCCGATGATCTTGCGCTTGGCTTCCGGATCGGCGACGCCTTCGAGCGCCTTGAAATAGCGATCGGCCGCGTTGACCCGAATGACCTTGACGCCCATGTTCTCGGCCATGGTGGCCATGACCTGGTCGCCTTCCTGCCAGCGCAACAGCCCGGTGTCGACGAACACGCAGGTCAGCTGTTCACCGATCGCCTTGTGCAACAGCGCGGCCACCACGGAGGAATCGACGCCGCCGGAAAGGCCCAGCAGCACGTGGTCGTTGCCGACCTGTTCGCGCACGCGGGCGATCTGGTCGTCGATGATATTGGCGGCGGTCCACAAGGTGGCGCAGCCGCAGATCCCCGTGATGAAGCGCTTCAGCAGCGCCCCGCCCTGCTTCGTGTGGGTCACTTCGGGGTGGAACTGCACGCCGTACCAGCGCTTGTCCTCGTTTTCCATCACCGCGACCGGAATGCGATCGGTGCTGCCGGTGACGACGAAACCCGGCGGTGCCTTCGACACGTGGTCGCCGTGGCTCATCCACACGTCGAGCTTGTGACTGTCGGCATGATCGCTGAGACCATCGAACAGGCGGCTGGCGGCGGTGATGTCCACCGTGGCGTGGCCGAATTCGCGGGCATCGGCCGCCTCGGTCGCGCCGCCGAGCTGGGCGGCCAGGGTCTGCATGCCGTAGCAGATGCCGAGGATCGGCAGGCCCGAATCGAACACCTGTTGCGGCGCCCTGGGCGCGCCTTCGAGCGTGGTGGACTCCGGCCCGCCGGACAGGATGATGCCCTTGGCGCCGAAGCCGGCGATTTCGGCCGGATCATGATCCCAGGCCCAGATCTCGCAGTACACGCCAAGCTCGCGCACGCGGCGGGCGATCAGCTGCGTGTATTGCGCGCCGAAATCGAGGATGAGGATCTTGTCGGAGTGGATGCTTTGCATGAGGTGGCCGGAAAAGGCGGAAGCGGGGAACGGCGAACGAGGAACGGGGAACATCGAGCCGCAACGATCAGCCTGTTAGCCAAGCCGATGCCGCTCGGGCGCGCGTGGATTTCACGTCCCCGTTCGCCGTCCCCGCTTCAATCACGAGTTGAGCCGGTAGTTCGGCGCTTCCTTGGTGATCTGGATGTCGTGCGGATGCGCTTCGGTGACGCCGGCCGAGGTGACCTTCACGAACTGAGCCTTGTGCCGCACGTCCTCGACGGTGGCCGCGCCGAGATAACCCATCGAGGCACGCAGGCCACCGATCAGCTGATGGATGATGTTGCGCAGCGGGCCGCGATACGGCACACGACCCTCGATGCCTTCGGGCACCAGTTTGTCGGCGTCGGCCTCGTCCTGGAAGTAGCGATCCTTCGAGCCCAGCTGCATCGCGCCGATCGAACCCATGCCGCGGTAGCTCTTGTACGAGCGGCCCTGGAACAGTTCGACCTCGCCCGGTGATTCCTCGGTGCCAGCGAACATCGAGCCCAGCATCACGCTGGAGGCACCGGCGGCCAGTGCCTTGGGGATGTCGCCGGAATAGCGGATGCCGCCATCGGCGATCAGCGGGATCTCGTCCTTCAGCGCGGTGGCCACCATGTCGATCGCGGTGATCTGCGGTACGCCCACGCCGGCGACCACGCGGGTGGTGCAGATCGAGCCGGGACCCACGCCGACCTTGACCGCATCGACGCCCACGTCGAGCAGCGCACGGGCCGCTTCGCCGGTGACGATGTTG
>DASSXP010000309.1:0-10396 GCA_035703755.1 Rhodanobacteraceae bacterium
TGCCCAATTGCGGCCCGAACGTCTATCATTGCGGGTTTTCCGAGCCTATTCCCATGGCCAACGAACGCGAACCCTTGAGTTACCGCGCCGCCGGCGTCGACATCGATGCCGGTGAGGCCGTGGTCGAACGCATCAAGCCACTGGTCAAGCGCACCTTTCGGCCGGAAGTGATGGGCGGCCTTGGCGGTTTCGGCGCCTTGTTCGACCTCGCCGGCCGCTACCGCGAGCCGGTACTGGTGTCCGGCACCGATGGCGTCGGCACCAAGCTGAAACTGGCGCAGCAACTCGGGCGGCACGACACCATCGGCATCGACCTGGTTGCCATGTGCGTCAACGACGTGCTGGTGCAAGGCGCCGAGCCATTGTTCTTTCTCGACTACTTCGCCACCGGCAAGCTCGATGTCGACACCACCGTGGCGGTGGTCGGCGGCATCGCCAAGGGCTGCGAGCTGGCCGGCTGCGCGCTGATCGGCGGCGAAACGGCGGAAATGCCCGACATGTACCCGCCGGGCGAGTACGACCTGGCCGGCTTCACCGTCGGCGCGGTGGAGAAATCCGCCCTGCTCACCGGCGCTGCAATCAGCGCTGGCGACGTGCTGCTGGGCATTGCCTCCTCGGGCCCGCACTCCAATGGCTACTCGCTGATCCGCAAGGTGTTGGCACGCGCCGGCTCGCCGCTGGCGCTCGACCTCGGCGGCACGACGCTGGCGGATGCATTGATGGCGCCCACCACCTTGTACGTGAAACCGATACTCGCCCTGCTCGGCAAGCACGGCGACAGCGTGCACGGCTTGGCCCACATCACCGGCGGCGGCCTCAAGGAAAACATCATCCGCGTGGTGCCCGACGGCCTGGGTCTCGATATCGATGCCGGCAGTCTGCTGCTGCCGCCGGTGTTCGACTGGCTGCAACGCGAAGGCAATGTGCCGCGCGAGGAAATGTGGCGCACCTTCAACTGCGGCATCGGTTTTGTCGTGATCCTGCCCGCCACAGCGGTGACGGCGGTCAGCACCAGCCTGAGCGAGCACGGCCTGGCCACGCGGCCGATTGGCACGGTGGTCAATCGCAGCGACGCCACCGACCGCGTCCGCATCGCGTGAACAGGACGAGTGCCGGGTCCATGCCATTGCGCGTCGCGGTACTGGCCTCGGGCCGTGGCAGCAATCTTGGTGCCCTGATCGCTACCCGCGATGCCGGCCGATTGCCGGTGCAGTTTGTGCGGGTGGGCAGCGACAAACCGGATGCGGGTGCATTGGCACTCGCACGCACCGCCGGCATTCCGGAGATGGTGCTGGAACCGGCCGGCTTTCCCAGCCGCGCCGACTACGATCGCGCCCTGTTTGCGCGACTGGCCGACGACCGCGCCGAACTGGTCGTGCTGGCCGGTTTCATGCGCGTGCTGGACGGTGACGCCATCGCGCCGTGGACCGGTCGCATCATCAACATCCACCCCTCGCTGCTGCCCAAATACCGCGGTCTGCACACGCACCGACGCGCGCTGCGCGCCGGCGATACCGAACACGGCGCCAGCGTGCACTACGTCAGCGCCGAGCTCGATGGCGGGCCATTGATCGCCCAGGCACGCATTCCAATCCTGCCCGACGATGACGAGGACGCGCTCGCCGCACGCCTGCTGCACCAGGAACACCGGCTGCTGCCGGCCGTGGTGCAGCTGATTGCTTCCGGGCGGATTGCGC
Organism: Rhodanobacteraceae bacterium; assembly: GCA_035703755.1. Classification (GTDB taxonomy): domain Bacteria; phylum Pseudomonadota; class Gammaproteobacteria; order Xanthomonadales; family Rhodanobacteraceae; genus DASSBG01. The sequence goes on from DASSXP010000309.1 coordinate 1,698, forward strand.
TGCGTGGCGGTCAGGTGCAATGCGATGGCCAGCCGTTGCCGGTCCCTTTGCAACTCGGCGTCGACGGCCTGCATTCAGGCGCTTCCGGCCACACTTCGGCGCCATGACTCGATTGCCTGCCCTGTTGGCAGCGTTGGCGCTCATCACCTTGCCGGCGCTGGCCGCCGATCCGGCCCCGTTTCAGGCCAGCTATCAGGTACTGCGCGGCAGCAAGACCATCGGCGAAGCGGACATGCGCTTGCAGCGCCACGGTGCGGACTGGCGCTTCACCACCCGCACCCAGGCCACCGGCGGCATCGCCGGCCTGCTCGGCCTCGATATCCGCGAGACGACGGATTTCCGCTGGCAGCAAGACCAGCCAGAGCTGCTCCGTTACGACTACCAGCTGGCCAGCGGCCTCACCCAGCGCACGCGCGTGCTGACAGTAGACTGGAAAGCCGGCCGCGTGCAGGTCGATGACAGCCGCAAGGGCCGAGCCGAATACGCCAGCACCCACGGATTGACCGAGCGGCATTTGCTGACGCTTTCCCTCGCCCAAGCTTTGGCACGCGGCCAGCGCGACTTCGCCCTGCCACTGGCGGTACAAGATCGCATCGAGCGCCAGGCGTTCACCGCCACCCAAAGCGAGTCGATCACGGTGCCGATCGGCACCACCGCTGCGCTGCGTGTGCAGCGCCCGGACAAGGACAACTTCGTGGCCTGGTACGCTCCCGAGCGCTACCCGGTGCCGGTCAAACTGCGCTACGGCGACAAGCTGGAACTTCGCCTCAAGTCGTTCACGCGGAACTGACCGCCGGCGGACGCATCAGTTCGGCAGACGGCGGATATGGGCGCCCAAGCCGCCGAGCTTCTCCTCGATGTTCTCGTAACCGCGGTCGATGTGGTAGATGCGGTCGATCACGGTTTCACCCTTGGCCACCAACCCCGCCAGCACCAGCGAAGCGGACGCACGCAGGTCGGTGGCCATCATCGGCGCGCCGCTGATCGAGTTCACGCCGTGCACGATCACGGTATTGCCTTCGAGGCGAATGTCGGCGCCGAGACGTTGCAGCTCGTGCGCGTGCATGAAGCGGTTCTCGAACACCGTTTCGGTGATCACGCCGACACCCTCGGCCACGCAATTGAGGGCGGTGAACTGTGCCTGCATGTCGGTCGGGAATGCCGGGTACGGCGCGGTGGTGATGTTGACCGCACGCGGCCGCTTGCCGCGCATGTCAAGCTCGATCCAGTCCTCGCCGGTATCGACGTGCGCACCGGTCTCTTCCAGCTTGGACAGCACCGCATCCAGCGTGCGCGGACGCGCATGCTTGGTCCGGACCTTGCCCCCTGTCATCGCCGCACCCACGAGGAAGGTGCCGGTCTCGATGCGGTCAGGCAGCACTTCATAGTCGGTGCCATGCAGGCGCTCGACCCCCTCGATGACGAGACTGGAACTGCCCTCACCGGAAATCTTCGCGCCCATGGCGTTCAGGCAATGCGCCAGATCGACGACTTCCGGCTCTTGTGCCGCGTTTTCGATCACCGTGGTGCCGCTGGCCAGCACCGCCGCCATCATCAGGTTCTCGGTGCCGGTGACGGTGACCATGTCCATGCTGATGCGCGCGCCTTTGAGCCGCTTGGCGCGGGCCTTGATGTAGCCGTTCTCGACCGTCACCTCGGCACCCAGCGCCTGCAGGCCGCGGATGTGCTGGTCGACCGGCCGCGAACCGATCGCACAGCCGCCCGGCAGCGAGACTTCGGCCTGGCCATAGCGCGCCACCAAGGGCCCCAGCACCAGGATCGAGGCGCGCATGGTCTTGACCAGGTCATACGGCGCGAAGCACCGTTCCATCGAGCGCGGGTCGACGTGAATCTTCATGCGTTCATCGACCACCAGCTGCACGCCCATCTGGCCGAGCAGCTCCATCGTGGTGGTGACATCGTGCAGGTGCGGCACGTTGCCGATGCTGACCGGCTCATCGGCCAGCAAGGTCGCCGCCAGTATCGGCAGCACCGCGTTCTTGGCGCCGGAAATCCACACCTCGCCGTTGAGCGGGGCACCACCATTGATGACGATCTTGGCCATGTCGGGTTCTCTCGTTCTCAACCGCGCTTGGCGGCTTCTTGCGGGGTCAGGGTACGCAGGCTGAGGGCATGAATCTCGCCGCCCATGCGCTCACCCAAGGCAGCATAAACCAGTCGATGCCGCGCCAGCGGCAGCTTGCCTTCGAAGTCCGTCGCGATGACTTCGGCTTCAAAATGCACGCCATCGGCGCCGTGTACCTCGACACGGGCCTCCGGCAGCGCCTGCTGGATCAGTGTCCTGATGGCGTCTGCGTCCATGGGGTTCCTGCGATTGGGGATGGGGCAGCCGGGACGGCGCCTGAATGCACGCCCGCCCAAGTCAACGACGGTACGTTCCTTGCCCGCCGGCTGCATTAGAATGGCCGGCAATCTTAACGGATTTTCCGCCCCAAGCGGAGCCGCTCCCCCCAATTGGCCATAACTCCTTGCCCATGGACGCCACCCTCGCCCTTTCCCCCGTCCTGACCAGTACGCCGTCGGAGCAGGCCTTGCGCGCAAGCGGTCGGCGCGTCGTCACCGACGAAGCGCGTGCGATCGGTGAACTCGAACAGCATATCGATGCGAATTTCGTTGCCGCCTGCCGCTTGATGCTGGAGAGTCATGGCCGCGTGGTGGTCTCGGGCATGGGCAAATCCGGCCACGTCGCCCGCAAGATCGCCGCCACCTTCGCCTCCACCGGCACGCCGGCCTTTTTCGTGCACGCCGGCGAGGCCAACCACGGCGACCTTGGCATGATCACCAGCGACGATGTGGTGCTGGCGCTGTCCAATTCCGGCGAAACCGACGAAGTGCTGGCCATGCTGCCGACCATCAAGCGGCAGAACACGCCACTGATCGCCATGACCGGCAACCCGCGCTCCAAGCTGGCACGGCAAGCCGATGTGCATCTGGATGTCAGCGTCAGTTGCGAAGCCTGCCCGCTTGGGCTCGCCCCGACCACCAGCACCACCGCCGCGCTGGTGATGGGTGATGCGCTGGCGGTGGCGTTGCTCGACGCCCGCGGCTTCACCGCCGAGGATTTTGCCCGCTCGCACCCAGCCGGCAGCCTCGGGCGACGATTGCTGCTGCACATCAGCGAAGTCATGCACAGCGGCGACGGCGTGCCGGTGGTCGGTGCCGATGCGAGCCTGGCCGACACGCTGGTGGAAATGTCCCGCAAGGGTCTGGGCATGAGCGCAATTGCGGACGCCGAAGGCCATCTGCTGGGCGTCTTCACCGACGGCGATCTGCGCCGCGCCCTGGATGACCATCAAGTCGACTTGCGCAGCACGCCGGTGGTGGCGCTGATGAATCGCAACGCCAAGACCATCGGCGCGGACAAGCTGGCGATTCAGGCCGCGCAGGTGATGGAGTCGCACAAGGTTCACGCCTTGCTGGTGGTGGACGATGAGCACCGCGTGGTCGGCGCCCTCAACATCCACGATCTGCTGCGCGCGCGCGTCGTGTGAGCCGGGCCCGGGGCGCCACCCGCCCCTTGCCCTCAATCAATCCGTATAGCCGAAGCGCTGCAAGGTGGCGTCGTCGTCGGACCAGCCTTCGCGCACCTTGACCCAGAGCTTCAGGTGAACCCGCCGCTCCAGCAGTGACTCGATGCCACGCCGCGCGGATGAGCCGACTTCCTTGAGCACGCTGCCACCGCGACCGATCACGATCGCCTTCTGGCCATCGCGTTCGACCCAGATCACCGCGTGCACCTCACTGCTGCCGTCGTCGCGGTTCTTGAAGCTCTCCACTTCGACGGTGGTGGCATAGGGCAATTCATCCTGCAGACGCAACATCAACTGTTCGCGCACGCGCTCGGCGACCAGAAACCGCTCACTGCGATCGGTCAACTCGTCCTCGTCAAACAGCGCGGCGCGCTCCGGCAGCCGATTGAGGATGGCCTGCTCCAGCGCGTCCAGGCCATCGCGCCGACGCGCGCTGACGTAGTGCACCTCGTCAAAGCGATGCGCCCCCATGACCTGCTCGACGTACGGCAGCAGCTGCCGCTTGTCGCGCATCAAGTCCACCTTGTTGACGGCCAGCAAACTCGGCTGGCTCGCTTCGCTGAGCGCGGCGTGGACCGCTTCGTCCTCGTCCGTCCACTTGCCGGCCTCGACCACCTGCACCACCACATCGGCCTCGGCCAAGGCGGCATGTGCGGCCCGGTTGAGGCTGCGGTTCATCGCCTTGCGGGCACCGCGGTGCAAGCCCGGCGTGTCGAGATACAAAATCTGCCCGGCATCGCGGGTGACAATGCCAAGGATGCGGTGGCGGGTCGTTTGCGGCTTGGGGCTGACGATGCTCAAGTGACAGCCCAAGAGGCCGTTCAACAGCGTGGACTTGCCCACATTGGGCCGCCCGAGCAGGGCGACGTGGCCACAGCGGAAACCGGTCGATTCATTCATTCGCGTTGCTTTCCAGAAAATCCAGCGCCTGTTGGGCCGCTTCCTGCTCGGCCTGGCGGCGACTGCTGCCACTGCCTTCACAACGCAGGTCGTTGGGTTGCTTGAGCACACAGGCGACATCGAAACTGCGCGCGTGTTCCTCGCCATGGGTGCGTTCGAGGCGATAATCCGGCAAGCCGAAACCCCGTGCTTGCAGCCATTCCTGCAAGCGGGTTTTGGCATCCTTGAGGCCATCGGGGCGGTCGCTCAAGCCCTCAAGCAAGGGCTCGAACAGCGCCCGCAGGCGTTGCCGTGTCACGGCGAAACCGCTGTCCAGATAGATCGCGGCCACACTGGCCTCGAAGGCATCGGCAAGGATCGAGTCGCGCCGCACCCCGCCGCTCTTGAGTTCTCCCGGACCAAGATGCAGGCGTGCACCCAGTTCCTCGCTGCGTGCCACCCGGGCCAGCGCCTGCCCGCTGACCAGATGCGTCCGCAGCCGCGACAAGCGGCCTTCGTCGGCGCGCGGGCGGCGCTCGAACAGCAGTTCGGCGGTGATCAGATTGACCAGCGCGTCGCCCAGAAACTCCATCCGCTCGTTGTTCGGGCGCCCCATGCTGCGATGGGTCAGCGCCAACTCGGCCAATGCCGGGTCGGCAAAGTCATGGCCAAGCAGCTTCACCGCCATGCGCCCATGGCCCGCATCAACCGACGTTGCCCTTCAAGGCGACGGTTTTCTGGAAGTGCACCAGGAAGTCGATGTTGTAAAGGAATGGAATCTTTTTGTCGTAGTTGACGCTCAGCGTGGTCTGCCCATTCTTGCGTTCCACCTTGACCGCCTGACTGTTGGCGCCCAGGGTGGCGTCATCGACGTACTGGAAGCTGCCCTTGAACGCCAGATCGCCGCGAATCTCCGACACCGATTTTTGCGCCGAGCCCGGCTCGTTGGCGATCTGGTTCATCGCTTTCACCACACCGCCAAACTCGATGTAGGCAGGTACCAGGCGCATCGCCATCAAGGCGAAGAAACCCGCGATGATCAGCATGAACAGAAACCCGATCAAGGTGACGCCGGCTTGTTTTTTCATGGTTTTGCAACTCCCCAGAGGATTGAGGCAACGTCGAGCTGACGCTACTGGCGCTATTTGACCACGGTTCCGATGCGGTTGAACGCAATGCCGTGGTCAAAGCCACGCCAGCTCAGCCAGATCAGGAATGCCTTGCCGACCAGGTTCTGCTCGGGCAAGAAGCCCCAGTAGCGGCTGTCCTCGCTGTTGTCGCGGTTGTCGCCCATCACGAAGTAGTGTCCCGGCGGCACCGTCCAGGTGCCTTCCGGGCTGCGCCGCAAGCTGGGGATTTCAAGAATCTGGTGCTTGATGCCGGTCAGGTCTTCGGTGCTTTCGAGCGCCCCGACATTCGCCATGCCGGCCGACTCTTTGCTGCCATCGTCCTTGTACGGCACAGTATCCTGCCTCGGAACCGGATTACCATTGACAAACAACTGTTTGTTTCTGAAGGCAATCACATCACCCGGCAGACCGATCACGCGCTTGATCCAGTTCTGGCTGGGATCACCGGGAAAGCGAAACACCACCACGTCGCCACGGTGCGGCTCGCCGATTGCAAGGAACTTGGAGTCCAGCACCGGCCAGCGCAGTCCGTAGGCAAACTTGTTGACCAGGATGAAATCGCCGACGTCGAGGGTCGGCATCATCGAGCCGGACGGAATGCGGAACGGCTCGGCGATGAAGGAGCGGAAAATCAATACCGCAAGGATCACCGGAAAGAACGAGCGTGCGTACTCGGTCAGTATCGGCAGTCGCACTTCCTCGCCGGACTCGGCGCGGCGCGCCCGCTTGCGCGCGAAGAACAGCGCGTCGATGGCCCAGATGAGCCCGCACAGGGCGGCCAACAACACCAGAATCAGGGCAAAACTCACGCTCATGCATCCTCTCCGCCGTGGCTACAGTTCATTTGCCGTCCACCTTCAGCACCGCGAGGAAAGCTTCCTGCGGGATCTCCACATTGCCGACCTGCTTCATGCGCTTCTTGCCGGCTTTCTGCTTTTCGAGCAACTTCTTCTTGCGTGACACGTCACCGCCGTAGCACTTGGCCAACACGTTCTTGCGCAGCGCCTTGACGGTGGAGCGCGCGATGATCTGCGCACCCAACGCAGCCTGGATGGCCACATCAAACTGCTGCCGCGGGCTCAACTCGCGCATGCGTTCGACCAGATCCCGGCCGCGTCGTTCCGCATGGGAACGATGCACGATCAGGCTCAGCGCGTCCACCCGGTCGCCATTGATCAGCACGTCGAGGCGCGCGAACGGACCCGCTTCGAAACGCTCGAAGTGGTAATCCATCGAGGCGTAGCCGCGACTGACCGATTTCAGACGATCAAAGAAGTCCAGCACCGCTTCGGCCAGCGGCAGCTCGTAGTTGACCTGCACCTGGCTCGCCAGGTACTGGATCGACCGCTGCACGCCGCGCTTTTCTTCGCACAAGGTGATGATGGCGCCGACGTGCTCCGGAGGCGTCAGAATGCTGGCGAGAATGATCGGTTCACGGATTTCCTCGATCTGGGTCACCGGCGGCAGCTTGGCCGGATTGTCCAGATCCAGCGTCGTGCCGTTGGACAGCAGCAACTGATACACCACGGTCGGCGCGGTGGTGACCAGGTTGAGGTTGTATTCGCGCTCCAGCCGCTCCTGCACGATCTCCATGTGCAGCATGCCGAGGAAGCCGCAGCGAAAACCGAAGCCCATCGCCTCGGACGATTCCGGCTCGAAAAACAGCGCCGCGTCGTTGAGGCGCAGCTTGTCCAGCGCCTCGCGCAGCGCCGGGAAGTCGTCCGACGACACCGGGAACAGGCCCGCGAACACACGTGGCTGCATGTGCTGGAAGCCGGGCAACGGTGCCGGCGCCGGGTCGCTCGCCAAGGTCAGCGTGTCACCCACCGGCGCGCCGTGGACATCCTTGATGGCGGCATTGATCCAGCCCACCTCGCCGGCGCCGAGCTTGTTGCGCTTCAGTCGCTTGGGCGTGAACACCCCCACTTCATCGACGCCGTGGCCGCGCCCAGTGGACATCACCTGAATCTTGTCGCCGGGCTTGATCTCGCCCTGCATCACCCGCACCAGCATCACCACGCCAAGGTAATTGTCGAACCAGGAGTCGATGATCAGGGCTTGCAGTTTGTCGGTATCGCGCACTTTCGGCGGTGGAATACGCGCAACGATGGCTTCCAGCACCTCGGTCACATTCTCGCCGGTCTTGGCACTGATCGGGATCGCGCTCTCGGCATCGATGCCGATCACCGCTTCGATCTCTTCCTTGACCTTGGGGATGTCGGCGGTCGGCAAGTCGATCTTGTTCAGCACCGGCACCACTTCGAGGCCCATCTCGACCGCGGTGTAGCAGTTGGCGACCGATTGCGCTTCCACGCCCTGGGCGGCGTCGACCACCAGCAGCGCGCCCTCGCAGGCGGCCAGCGAACGGCTGACCTCGTAGCTGAAATCGACGTGGCCCGGCGTATCGATGAAGTTGAGCTGGTAGGTCACCCCGTCGCGCGCCTGGTACGGCAGCGACACGGATTGCGCCTTGATGGTGATGCCACGCTCGCGCTCGATCGGGTTGTTGTCCAGCACCTGCGCTTCCATTTCGCGCTCGGACAGGCCACCACAAAGCTGGATGATGCGATCGGCCAGCGTGGACTTGCCGTGATCGACGTGGGCGATGATGGAGAAATTGCGGATGTGCAGCATGGGCCGAATGATCGTGACCGCCCTGCGCGAAAGCGCACGGCAAGGGCCTTCAATGCGAAGGCATAGCCGCGCATTATCGCACGACTGCCCGCGCGCGGGCAGTCTGACGACAGATCAAGGTGGTGTCGGCAACTCGAAGCCATCACGGAAGATGCGGTCCAGAAACGGCGGACCGATCGGCAACCAGACCCGCCCTTGCCACGGGCCATTGACGGGATCGGTCGCTTCGGCGCGCACCGATCCAATGGCCAGATCCGGTTTGCCATCGCCATTGACGTCTCCGCCCATGGACAACGCCGGCCAGTCGAGCATCTGGCTGGTGTCGGCCACGGCCGATGCCGCCACCCCATTCCAGCGCTCGCCAACGCCCGCGGCAGACAAGTCCACGTCGCCGGGCCAGGCCGGCGCCGCACCAGCGTGGCCCGGCAGAACGAAGATGGCCCCGACCCGGCCGTTGCTTGCGCTGCCGCCAGGCATGCCGATTGCCATGTCGCCGATGCCGTCA
>DASSXP010000343.1:0-3878 GCA_035703755.1 Rhodanobacteraceae bacterium
AGGCGGTGTTCGTGCCGGTTGGTGGCGGCGGCCTGCTCGCCGGCGTCGCCGCGTGCATCAAGGCGCTGCGGCCCGAAGTGAAGGTGATCGGCGTGCAGGCGGCGGATTCGGATGCGATGGCGCGCTCGCTGGAAGCTGGCCGGCGCATCACGCTGGACGAAGTCGGGTTGTTCGCCGACGGCACCGCGGTGAAGCAGGTCGGCGCGCTGACCTTCGCGCTGTGTCGCCAGCACGTCGACATGATGCTGCGCGTCGACACCGACGCGATCTGCGCCGCGATCCGCGACATCCACCAGGACACCCGCAGCGTGGCCGAACCATCGGGCGCGCTGGCGCTGGCCGGGCTGAAGCACTACGTGGCCACGCACGGCGGCGGTGGCGCGCTGGTGGCGATCGTCTCCGGCGCCAACATGAACTTCGACCGCCTGCGCTTCGTCGCCGAGCGCGCCGAGGTCGGCGAGCAGCGCGAGGCGGTGTTCGCGGTGACCATTCCCGAGGAACGCGGCAGTTTCCGCCGCTTCTGCGCCACGCTGGGCCGGCACGACATCACCGAGTTCAACTACCGCATCGGCAACGCCCGCCTCGCGCACATTTTCGTGGGCGTGCGCATCGCCAGCCGCGACGAGCGCGAGGCGCTGGCCGCGGCGTTCCGCGCGCAGCAGTTCGACGTGCTCGACCTCACCGACGACGAACTGGCCAAGCTGCATCTGCGCCATATGATCGGCGGCCGCTCCGTGCTGGCACGGAACGAACTGCTGTACCGCTTCGAATTCCCCGAACGCCCCGGCGCACTCACCGACTTTCTCGCCAAACTGCACCCGGACTGGAACATCAGCCTGTTCCACTACCGCAACCACGGCGCCGACCACGGCCGCATTCTGGTCGGCATCCAGGTGCCCGCCGCCGAGCGGCCACTGTTCCAGAGCTTCCTCGCCACGCTCGGCTATCCGCACCGCAACGACAGCGAACATCCGGCCTATCGACTGCTGTTGCGCGACGGCGCGGTCGACGATGTGCCGTTTCCGCCAGGAAGCACGGATATCCCGCATGGCGACAGGCAAATCTGATTGAGCTTGTCGGCGAAACGCCCGGCGTCGCCGAAACTGGAAACCGAAGCGTCCGTCTTCTTGCGGCGATGATATCTTCCGCCAGGGCACGGTCTTCTCGACACCTGCCCTTGCTGCTGTCCTGGTTGTTTCCAAGCTGGAAGCTGGACCACTGGCTGCGCTCCGCCTGCGCCGCCACACCATCACAAGGATCCGTGACGATGAGTCGACAATTGCTGAGCCGTGAACAGTTGCGCCAGCGCGCCGCGCAAAACCATGCATGGCATGACGCCGCGGCCAAGGCACCGCAGATCGCCGCCTTGTTCGGCACCCAGAGCCCGGCATTCCGCACGCTCGACAAGAAGCTCGTGCTTGGCGACCCAGCCTTGCGGATGCTGTGCGCACTGAACGACTTCGACCGCCGCAAGGTGGCGGACGAACTGCTGGAAATCGCCAAGCACCCAAACCGCCTCGATGCCGACACCGGTCGCAGGAACTGGTTTCAGCGGCTGCTTCCGACCCGGTATCCGTTCAAGCATTACCACTACAAGATCAGCTACGCGATCAAGCCGGGGCAGCCGGTGATGATTGTCGACATTTACTTGGATAAGGATCTAGTAGGTGATCCAAGCTTGCCGGATTCCATGCAGCGCAATGCCTTGTACCGTGTGGACAAGGTAGGGACGGCGCGCTTTACGCCCCAATTTGAGGAGCTTGGAAATAACTCAGAAAGAGTCATCCGGCAACTGCGAGCTAGCTGGATGACAGCAAAACCTGCCCCTACTCATCGTATTGAAACCCGCCATGCCGCTGTCAACGGAATGCAGAACAACCTTGACAAAGCCGCTTGGCTGATGGGCGCGCACCTTGAAACCGCCTACGCGGACGGCGCGCAAAGCATCGACAGCAACTACACCTTGTTCCACAATCCGACCGAGGGCTTTGCCAAGGATCTTGTGGAATGCGGTTTTGACAAACAAAACCAACTCGCCCGCAGCAGTTGCAGCCGGCACCTCGCAGCGGTGCTCAAGGAGGCACAGGCGCGCGGGCATCGCACGCGCTGGGTGGCGCACAGCCAGGGCGCCATCATCTTCACCGCCGCCGTGGAGTTTGTGCTGAAGCACTATGGCATGCGGCTGGATTGTCACAGCGTCTGCCTGCATAGTTCCGGCGGTGACGTCGAACTGGTCAAGATGGTCTGTACTCGTGCCGGCATCGTGGTCGAGCATGTGCGCAACAATCCCTTCGACCCGGTGCCCAATCTCTTTGGTCACGTCGACCGCACCTGCAGCGGGCTCGCGCGCGCGCTGAAATTCCAAGGCCTGGTTCGCGGCAACGATTCACTGGCGAGTCCGCACACCTTGCCCTATTTGGGTCTGGACACCTATGTGGAGCAGTTGCGGTTCACCGGTCATCACGAACTGGCCCGCTATGCACGGCAGTTCCATCCCTCCGAGATGGCTTGAGCCATGGCCAAGCACACGACACCAGCCCATCCCTTCGCCCGCCGCCCACCGTCATGGTACCGACGGCTAACGGCCGTCTTCCACGCCCCGCAAGGTGGCCCTCCGGTGGCCGTGGTCATACCGCATCGGGTCGATTGCGGGTCGCTGGTCCTGAGTTTTCCCGAGCCCTTGTCCGTCTATGGTCCTGGGCTCGCCGATCCCGACCAGATAGATCTTGATGACGGCGAGTTCGCCATATCCGAACTTGACGTAGACCGCACTTGCCATCCGACCATCGAGCTGGCGGTCACCGCCTGGGTCTATGACCTGCCGCGCTGGCACTACGCGCGCGCTCTTCCCATCCCCATTCCACCCTACGCCGACATTACGGCCTACTGGCAGCTTGAACGGGTCAAGCATGGCATCCGGCTCAAACCGGGCGACAGCGCCATGCTTGAGGATTACCTGCGGCACGACTACATCGCCTATCTGGAATCCGAGGGCGGCCCCAACTGGAAAGTGCGCGAGGAAGCGTACAAGGGCAAGACGCTGGCCGGCGACCCCTTGCCGCAGTACCGCATCGACTACGAAATTGAACACGGTGTGTGGTCACCCCCGGAAGACTATGCCCAGCTGGTTTGCGGCCCCCTGCACTGGTTGCGTTACTTCTGGAATCCGCATGGCAGACCACGTGCCATCCATTACACGACGGCCCTGCTGCCGGATGTACTGCTCACGGCATGCTTCCGCATCGGGGATACGCATTCCGAGTGGGAAGCGTGGTGGAATCTGTTTCAGGAAGACTGCGAGAATCTGGTGAAAGCCATCGTCTGTGAACGCAAGTCACTGCCGGGCGCTGATTGAAGCCAATCAGCGTGAATGCAGGGCAGGCTCACTTCCTGCCGCCCGGCAAGGTGAGCCTGCTCGCGATTCTGGCTTGCCGTTGTTGCGGTTCTTGACCCGCCATGCTGTCCATCCCCGGTTGGCACGCTAAACTCGGCGGATGGCCCCTCCACCCCGCAAACGCCAGCGACGCAAGCCTGCCGCCTCGCCTTCAACTTCGCCGGCGCTGCGGCCGCGGCCGGGTGTGAAGAAAGCTGCCCCCAAAGCCGCGCAGCCGGCGGACAGTTCCACCCGCGCCACGCGGGTGCTGAACTGGCTGCTGCAGAAACTGCCGGCGCCGTATCGCGAGAAGGCGCTGGATTATCTGGTGCTGACCCGGATGGACCGGCCGATCGGTGCGCTGCTGTTGCTGTGGCCGACCTGGTGGGCGCTGTGGCTGGCGGCCGGCGACTTCCCGCCGTGGAAGCCACTGATCATCTTCACCCTGGGCGTGTTCGCGATGCGCGCAGCCGGCTGTGCGATCAACGACTACGCCGACCGCAAG
>DASSXP010000009.1:0-6105 GCA_035703755.1 Rhodanobacteraceae bacterium
ACTTTCACAAGGGCCGCGAGGCAATCACCATCGAAAAACGTCTGCGCAAGCTGTTCCAGCGCGCCCGGCCGGACGTGCGCGAGCTGCGCGTGCTGCACGGTATCCTCGCTGATGCGCAGCGGATGGCGAGTCTGGCCCAGGCGGGGGGGGCTTTCAAAGCGCGAGGCGAACCAGAATGACTTCGCCGGCGCCGTCGATCGCGTGGCGGCCCGCGGCGTTTGGCTCCATCCAGACCGCCTGACCCGCTTCCAGTCGGTACTCGTCTCGCGCGTCGCTGACGCTGGCGTGCCCGGCCAGCAGGTAAATGAACCAGCGCGATGTGGTGCCGGCTGGCAACACCATGTGGCCCACCAGCGGGCGCACGATCAGCTCGCCGGCAGCGCCGTGGCGCAGCATCAGGTTGATATCGCGGCCGGGGCCGTCGGGGAGTTCACAGCGCGGCGCCGGATCGCCGGCGAAGGCGAAGGTCTGCAGGCGTTGCAACTGCACCGTGCGGCCATCGTCGAAATGCAGGTCAAGACCCACATCGAGCGGCGCGATCTGACGCTGGACGCCGGGCAGGGCGGAGAACGGCCCGGGTACGTCCACTTGCGCCAGGCTGATTCGCCACTGCCAGTCGTGGCGGTCGGGGCCGGCGGCCAGCTCGGTGGTGACGCCGCCGCCGTTGGCCCAGGGCTGGCGCTGAAACGTGGCCGGATCGACGGGCAGGATGGCCATGGTTTCAGCCGTTGCGTGGCGGGTAGTAGCCGAATACATGCACCGGCAGGCCGAGGAAGTGGATGTCCTCGACCAAATCGCCGTGGAGCCGTTGCACCACGCCCTTGGAGGATTCGTTGCCTTCACGCACCAGGCTGATGACGCGCTGGGCCTTGAGCTCGCGCCAGGCGAAGGCGAGCGCGGCGGTGCCGGCTTCGGTGGCGTAGCCGTGGTGACGATGGGCCGGGTCCAGCATCCAGCCGAGTTCGATGTCGGGCCAGCCTTCCGGCCGCATCAGGCCGACCCGGCCAACGAAAGCGCCGTCGCTGCGCCGTTCCAGCGCCCACATGCCGAAGCCGCGCAAGGCCCAGTGGCCCAGCAGCATGGCCATCGAGCGCCAGGCATTCATGCGGTCGAGCGGCTGGCCGTCGTTGATGAAGCGGGTCGAATCCGGGTCGGCCAGCATGGCGGCGTAGGCGTCGAAGTGACGCTCGGTGAACGCGGTCATGCGCAGGCGTTCGGTTTCGATGACGGGAATATCGGACATGATGGGCAGTGGTCGCCGCGTGACGCGGCCATGCGGACAATCGGCCATTGTCCCACGTTGCCCGAAGCCGGCCAAACCGGCGCGGAGCCGACCCATCCCTGGGTCGGCGTCGCGGTCGGCATCCGTGCCGGGCATCCCTGCCTTGGACTCCTGTCCGCGGGCGTCCGTGCCCTGACGGCAGCGGCCGTCGTGCGTCCCTGCTGCGGGGCTTATTTGCCGCCCTTGGCGCCGCCGACGCGGATGGCGTCATGGTTGCGCGCCAGGGTCTGCTTGCCGATGCCCTTGACGTTGCCCAGTTGTTCGGCGCTGGTGAACGGGCCGTGCGCCTTGCGGTAGGCGACGATGGCTTCGGCCTTGCTCATGCCGATGCCATCCAGTGCCTTGGCGATGGTGGCGGCGTCGGCGGTGTTGATGTTGACCGGCGTGGCGGCGAAGGCGCTGGCACTGAGGGCGAGGCCAAGGGCCAGTGTGGCGAGGATGCGGTTCATGTGTCTCTCCTTGATCGGTGGGTGTTTCTCGCGGCGCGTGGTGCACCGTGGAGACACGGTACGGCGCGGCACGGGTGGCGGTCTGCCGGGTCAGCCCGTGATCCGGCGTGCGGATGAACCACTTCGCGCTGTCAGGCTGTGCCTACAGGCAGCGCGGGTGCTGGTGGCTGCTAGAATTGCCGTTTTGTGGTGGAGATCAGCGATGGATACCAGCAAGGCACGCGAATACATCGGCACGTTGTGGGATGCGGAAGTCGTGCCGCAACTGGTCGAGTACATCAAGATCCCCAACAAGTCGCCGATGTTCGACCCCGACTGGCAAGCCCACGGCCACATGGACCGCGCGGTCGCGCTGATGGAAGCCTGGGCGCGCAGCAAGCTGGCGGAGTTGCCCGGTGCGACACTGGAAGTGTTGCGTCTGGAAGGCCGCACACCGCTGATTTACATCGACGTTCCGGGCGACATCGACGCCACCGTGATGCTGTACGGACACCTCGACAAACAGCCGGAAATGACCGGCTGGAGCGAAGGCCTCGGCCCGTGGACGCCGGTCATCAAGGGCGATCGCCTGTACGGCCGTGGCGGTGCCGATGACGGCTACGCGATCTTCGGCTCCTTGTCCGCGTTGCTGGCCTTGCGCGCGCAAGGCGTCAAGCACGCCCGCTGCGTGGTGCTGATCGAAGCCTGCGAAGAATCCGGCAGCTACGATCTGCCGCATTACGTCGACCATCTGGCTGCGCGCATTGGCAGTCCGACGTTGGTGGTGTGCCTGGACTCCGGTTGCGCCAACTACGATCAATTGTGGTTGACCACCTCCTTGCGCGGCATGACTGGTGGTGAGTTGTCGGTCGAGGTGTTGACCGAAGGCGTGCACTCGGGCGATGCCTCGGGCGTGGTGCCGGACAGCTTCCGCATCCTGCGCAACATCTTGTCGCGGCTGGAAGACCCGGACACCGGCGCGATCAAGCCGGCCGATCTGTATGTCGAGATTCCGGCCGAGCGCGTCGAGCAGGCGCGGCAATGCGCCGGCATCCTCAACGAGGAGTTGTTCAGCAAGTTTCCGTGGGTCGATGGCATGCAACCGGCCAGCGATGATCTGGTCGAGCTGATCCTCAACCGGACGTGGCGCCCGCAACTCACCGTGACCGGCGCCGATGGCCTGCCGGCGTTGAAGGATGCTGGCAACGTGCTGCGGCCGGGCACGGCAGTCAAGCTCAGTTTGCGTGTGCCGCCTACCTTGAACGGCGCCAAGGCGGGCGAAGCCGTCAAGAAGCTGCTGGAAGCCGAGCCGCCGTATGGCGCCAAGGTGCGCTTCAAGCTGGAAAAAGATGGCAGTGGCTGGAATGCGCCGGCTTTGTCGTCGTGGTTGACGGAGGCCGTCTCGCAAGCCTCCGAGCATGCCTTCGGTGCCCCGGCGGCGTACATGGGCGAGGGCGGCTCGATCCCGTTCATGGGCATGCTGGGCGAGAAGTTTCCCAAGGCACAGTTCCTGATCACCGGAGTGCTGGGGCCGCATTCCAATGCCCATGGGCCGAACGAGTTCCTGCACATTCCGACCGGCAAGAAAGTCAGTCAGGTGGTGGCCGAAGTGATCGCGGCACACGCCCACGCGGCGACCACCGGCCTGCTCGATTGAGGCGGGTCGATAGCGGACGTCACGGCCTGGAGCACGCATGAACTTCGATCTGCCACCGATGACGCGCTGGCTGTTGATCGCCAACATCGCGGTGTACCTGGCACAGCAATTCTTCGGCGACGCGCTGATGCTGCATTTCGCGTTGTGGCCGTTGGGGCCGGACAAGGTGCTCGGCATGGATGCCGACGGCAATCTGGTGCATGCCGGATTTCGTGTCTGGCAATTGCTGACCTACGCCTTCTTGCACGGCGGCTGGGAGCACATCCTGTTCAACATGCTGGCCTTGTTCATGTTTGGCGGCGTGATCGAGCGGACCTTCGGCCAGCGCGAGTTCCTGATTTTCTACGTCGTTTGTGCGGTGGTGGCCGCACTGTCGCAGTTGACGGTGATCCATTTCTTCACTGGCGGCTTCTATCCCACGTTGGGCGCGTCCGGTGCCGTGTTCGGCCTGCTGCTGGCCTTTGGCATGATGTATCCGCGCCAGCGCATCATGCTGTTGTTTCCGCCGATACCGATGCCGGCCTGGCTGTTCGTCAGCGGCTACATCGGCTTGGAGCTGTTCCTTGGTGTTACCGGCACTCAGGCGGGCGTGGCGCACTTCGCGCATTTGGGTGGGGCCTTGGCCGGCTTTGTGTTGATCGAGTACTGGCGCGGCAAACTGCCAATCAAGCCGCGGCGGCGCCTGTTGCGCTGAACCAGTGACGTCAGCGCCACGCCACGGCGTTGCCCGCACGCTGAGCAAGCTCGGCGTGTGTTCGCGCAGCGCCGCCGAGCGGCTGGTGCGCGAAGGCCGAGTGCGGCTGGATGGGCGCCTGGTGCGCGACCCGGAGCAAGCGGTCGATGGCACGCACCAGCGGTTGGAGGTCGATGGCGCGCCGGTGGGCGCGGCGGCCAAGGTCTACCTGATGCTCAACAAACCCCGCGGCATCGTGGTCAGCGCCGCCGACGAGCGCGGCCGCGGCACCGTGTACGACCTGTTGCGCGAAGCGGGTTTGCCGTGGCTGGGCCCCGTTGGCCGCCTGGACAAGGCCAGTGAAGGCTTGCTGCTGCTCAGCAACGACACCGTCTGGGCGGCCGGCATCACCGAGCCGCAGGGCGAAGTCCTCAAAACCTACCATGTGCAGATACGCGGCGTGCCGGATACGGCGGCGCTGCAACGCATGCGGGAAGGCGTGCAGGACGGCAACGAATGCTTGCGCATGCGCGCGGTGGATTTGCTCAGGGTGGGCGAACGCAATGCCTGGCTGGAAGTGGTGCTGGATGAAGGCCGCAACCGGCAGATTCGCCGTGTGCTGGCGGCCCTCGATTTCGAGGTCTTGCGGCTGCTGCGGGTGGCGGTCGGCGAGCTGCGGCTGGGCGATCTCGCCAAGGGTGCCTGGCGGCACCTGAGTGCGCTGGAGCGCGATCAATTGCGCTGAACCGGGGACGCGTCAACGGCGTCCCCGGTTCGTGTCACACGCCTCGATCAGCCGGCAAAATCAATCGACACCGAGGCGCGGCGGTTACGTTCACCGGCGTCGTGGCTGGCGCCGGGGTCGATCTGTCGGTTGCGAGATTCGCCGTAGCTGACGGCGCGCACTTGCGCGGCGTTCATGCCATTGGCGACGAGGAAGTCACGTACCGCATCGGCGCGTTGCTGGCCGAGCTTCTGGTTGAAAGCGCGGCTGCCGGCCGGGTCGGCGAAACCTTCCACGGTGATGATGGCAGCGCCGTGATGCGTGGTCATGGTGTTGGCGAAGGCTGCCAGGGCGGGTTTGTCCTGTTCGCGCAGGCTGGCGTCGTCGTAGGCGAAGTGGGCCACGGTATCGATGTCGATACGGCCCTGCATGGCGGTAACCTTGGCATCCAGTGCCGAAAATTGCGTGGCCATGTCCTGCTTGATCGAATCGATCTGGTTTTGCAATTGCTGATCCTTCTGTTGCAACTGCTGCATGGCGAGGTCGTAGTCGGCTTTCTTGACGTACTGCGTGCAGCCGCCGAGGGCCACGGTGGCGAGCGCGGCAACGATGAGGCTGGCGCGAAGCGGGCGAAGTGTGATGGACATGCGTCCTCCCTTGTTGGACCAAAAAGACATCGACGGGCGATGGTTGGTGGCCGCGAGCGCGCACCAACACCGGGAAACTAACCCAGTGCGGTCGACGGCGGGAAAAAATCGATCACATTCGGGTTTGCTGGTTCAGTTGCGGTTCCGAAAAGCCGGGCTTTCGCCCAGCGCCTCCGCGTGTGACCATGATCGTCATTCGCGCCACCCGGGCGCATAGTCCAAAGGGGAGAATCCATGGATCAATTCATGCAAGCGGCGATTGACGAGGCCCGTGTGGGGCTTGCCGAAGGCGGCATTCCGATTGGTTCGGTGATCGTGCATGACGGGCGCATTCTGGGCCGCGGCCACAATCGCCGCGTGCAGCAGGGCAGTGCCATCCTGCATGGCGAGATGGATGCGTTCGAGAATGCCGGCCGGCAGCCGGCCAGGGTGTACCGCGACGCGGTGCTCTACACCACTTTGTCACCGTGCCCGATGTGCACGGGGGCCATTCTGTTATACGGCATTCCGCGGGTGATCGTCGGCGAAAACCGCACCTTCATGGGCGCGGAAGACCTGTTGCGTTCGCACGGGGTTACCGTGGAGGTGCTGCAGAATGCGGACTGCATCGAGTTGATGCGCGGTTTCATCGCCGACAAACCGGCGTTGTGGAACGAGGATATCGGCGAATAAGTGTCGCGCGGGTCGGGTAGCC
>DASSXP010000090.1:0-9625 GCA_035703755.1 Rhodanobacteraceae bacterium
GTCCGTGCGGATGTTCCGCAAAAGACCGCCGCACCGTTGTTGCAGACGAATGCGGACGAGGCGGCCGCGGCGACGCTGGTAGCCAACCTGATGACCCGCTACCACTATCAGGCGCAACCGCTCGACGATCAAATGTCGGGCAAAATCTTCAAGGCCTATCTGGACGCGCTGGACAGCCAGAAGGTGTTCTTCTCGCAGCGCGACATCGATAGTTTTGCCGCCATGCGCACCAGCCTGGACGACGACATCTGGAACGGCGATCTGGCGCAACCCTTCAAGGTCTTCAATCTTTACGTCGAACGTCTGCAGCAGCGCATCGCCTGCGCGCGGCAGTTGCTGGTCAAGGGTTTTGATTTCAGCAAACAGGAAAGCTGGACCCCGGACCGCAGCAAGGCGGCGTGGCCGGCGGACACGGCCGCGCTGGACGAAGTGTGGCGGCAGCGGGTCAAGAATGACTGGCTGCGGCTGAAGCTCGCCGGTCGCAAGGACGCCGACATCCGCAAGCTGCTGGACAAGCGCTACGCCGGTTATTTGTCGCGCGTGCGCCAACTGAAGGCCGAGGACGTATTCCAGACCTTCATGAACGCCTACGCCGAATCCACCGACCCGCACACCAACTATTTCGATCCGCGTGCGTCGGAGAACTTCGACATCGCCATGCGCTTGTCGCTGGAAGGCATTGGCGCGGTGCTGGAAGCACGCGACGATTACACCCAGGTGCGCGAAATCGTCCCCGGTGGCCCGGCTTCGCGCTCGACCGAATTGCACGCCGGCGACCGTATCGTCGGTGTCGGTCAGGGCGCCAAGGGCGAGATCGTCGATGTGGTCGGCTGGCGGCTGGATGACGTGGTCGACAAGATCCGCGGCCCGAAAAATTCCGTGGTGCGGCTGGAAATCCTGCCGGCCGATGCCGGCCTCGATGGCAAGCACAAGATCATCGAGCTGGTGCGCAAAAAGGTCACCATTGCCGAGCAGGCGGCCAAGAAGTCGGTGATCGAGGTCAAGGACGGCGACCAGGTGCGGCGCATCGGCGTGATTGATCTGCCGACCTTCTACCAGGATTTCGCGGCCCAGCGCCGTGGCGATCCGAATTACCGCAGTGCCAGTCGCGACGTGGGCAAGCTGCTGGCCGAACTGAAACAGGAGAAGGTCGATGGCGTGATCATGGACCTGCGCAACAATGGCGGCGGTTCATTGCCGGAAGCGGTCGCGCTGACCGGCCTGTTCATCCACACCGGGCCGGTGGTGCAGGTGCGTGACTGGCGCGGCAAGATCGAAGAGCAGAACGACGACGATGCCGGCATGGCGTGGTCCGGTCCGATGGCGGTGCTGGTCAATCGTGGCTCGGCCTCGGCGTCGGAAATCTTCACCGCGGCGATCCAGGACTATGGCCGTGGGCTGGTGATCGGCTCCGATACCTTCGGCAAGGGCACGGTGCAGAACCTGGTCGATCTGGACCATATCGCGCGCAATGAGAAGCCCAAGTTTGGCGAGCTCAAGATGACCATCGCGCAGTTTTTCCGCATCAATGGCGGTTCGACCCAATTGCGCGGTGTCACCCCGGATATCGTTTTTCCCAGCAGCATCGACAAAAAAGATCTGGGCGAATCGAGCTACGACAATGCCTTGCCGTGGACGTCGATTGCGCCGGCTCCGTACAAACCGGTGGCGGACAGCCGCGCGCTGCTGCCTGCCTTGAAAGCCCAGCACGATGCGCGTGCGGCCAAGGACCCGGAATGGCAGCTGCAAGTGGCGGAGATTGCCCAGTACCGTGCGATCCGCGACCGCAAGACCTTGTCGCTCAATTTCGATGCGCGCCAGACCCAGCGCAAAGCCGACGAGGCGGCCCGCAAGGCGCTGCTGGACAAGACCCACAAGGAAGAGGCCAGCGTGGCCGCTGCGGGCAGCAGTGCGGCGCCGGCTACGGCCGGCAGCGTCGCCAGTGCCGCCAGATCCAAACTCGCGGCCAACCGGATGCAGCGTGACGACGGCTTGCAGCCGGGCGAGCGCAGCCTGAAGAGCGAACTGGCCGCCGAAGCGGCGGCCAAGAAGGCGCCCGACGTGCAGCTGCACGAGGCGGCCAATATCCTCGCCGATGAAATCAACGCGATCCAGGCCAAGCCGGCGCTGGCCGCCAAGCTGCTGCCAACGCAGACACATCCGGTGGATTGAGGCAGGGTGCCGGAGCAGTCGTTGATTTTGCTGCATCGGGGGGGCTAGCCTGATGGCGTGGAAGGACACAGGAGGGTCGGAATCGTGAAAATATGTGCAGCAATAACGGTGCTGTTGACAAGTTTTCTCTTCGCATCCGGTGGTCTGGCCTTGGCACGGCAAGGGGATGCGCTGTCACCGCAAACCATCCAGGCCCAGACGAGCGTGTTGGATTCGTGTCGCAGTGTATTGGCTAGGTATGCGTACGACGGCACGGAGTTGGCGCATGCGGCGACCAATCGAACCTCATCCGGCAATTTTGCGAGCAGCCCGGTTTCAATCGAAATCTCGATTGTGGATAGCTGTACGGGTGCTATCGTTCGTCCGCAGGTGAGCCGAAACTATTTCGTGCCCGATGAAATTGCGTTCGGCCCCGATGGAGCGGCGGCGCCTTTGAGCGAAGGGGCGCCACAACCACCCCCAAACGGGGTTCTCATCGATTGGTTCTCGCATACATCAGGTTGTCGACCGGGCGGTTACAAGGTTGTGACAACCACGTATGTTTACGAAATATATGATTATCAAGGCAACGTCACGGGCTATCAGGCGGAGAACCTCACAGTGAACCTGTTCGACGGCACCTGTGAGAAAAATACCAAGCCTTCGCGTTGAGATGACTGGCGTTGCTTGCGTGCAGATTCAATGCACGGTGGATACACGGGCAAAGTCGCGGCGAGCGTTCATCCCGCATGGGCCGGCATTCGCCCGTCTTGATAGCCAAGCGTGGCAGCAAGGCGAATTGACCCGTCTGACAGTGACATGCCGATGCTGAGGGTGGTGTCGCCCGGTTGTCAGCCGTAACGTCGCTGCAAAAAGCGGAACATCGCGCGCAGGCCCATGGCTTCGCCGCCGCGTGGGCGGCCCGGTCGTGGCTGGTCGTTCCAGGCGTAGGTGTCGAGGTGCAGCCACGGCACCGAGGATGGCACGAAGCGTTGCAGGTAGAGTGCCGCGGTGATGGCGCCGGCATGGCGTGAGGGGCCGCTGTTGGCGGTGTCGGCGAGGTAGGAATCCAGCATCCGGTGGTAGGGCTGCCACAGCGGCAGGCGCCACAGCGGGTCGTGTACTTCGGCGGCGGCGGCCAGCGCGCCTTCGGCCACGGCATCGTGGTTGCCGAACAGGGCCGGCAGGTCCGGCCCCAGCGCGACCCGCGCCGCGCCGGTCAGGGTGGCGAAATCAATGATGAGGTCGGGGGCGGTTTCGACCGCGGCCGCCAGGGCATCGCACAGGATCAACCGACCCTCGGCGTCGGTGTTGTCGACCTCCACGCTGAGTCCGGCGCGGGTGCGGATCACCTCGCCGGGACGCATCGCGTTGCCGGCGATGGCGTTCTCGACCGCCGGGATCAATAGCCGCACGCGCACCGGCAAACCGGCTTCAATGACCAGCGTGGCCAGAGCGATGGCATGGGCGGCGCCGCCCATGTCCTTTTTCATCCAGCGCATGCCGTCGGCGCCCTTGATGTCGAGGCCACCGGTATCGAAGCACACGCCCTTGCCGACGATGGCGACTTCGGGGGCGTGTCGCTGGCCCCAGGCGAGCTCGATCAGGCGCGGCGGCGTGGTCGCCGCGCGGCCCACGGCATGGATGGTGGGGAAGCCGTGACGGCGCAAGTCGTCGCCGACCCATTGCCGTACGCGTGCGCGTGGTCCCTTGGCGATGGCCAGCACCGCATCGGCGAGTTCGGCAGGCCCGAGGTCGGCGGTGGGCGTATTGACCAGATCACGAACCAGCGTCACGGCGTGCACCAGCGGGCGCAGGGCGGTCAATTCCTCGCGCGGCAGTTGCAGGCGTGCGGGTGCCCGGTCGGCGGCGCGATAGCGGTCGAATTGGTATGCGCCGAGCGCCCAGCCCAGCGCCGCGAGATGGCGGTCACGCAGGGCGCTGTCTGGATCGAGGCGATAGTCGCCGGCCGGCAGGCGTGTGGGCAGGGCGGCAATCGCCCACAGCGGGTCTTGCGCATCGACACCCGCCAGTACTTCCGCGCACTTGCCGGCTGCGTCCGGCAGCAACAAGTGGCTGCCCGGCGCGGCCGTGAAGCCGTTGCTGGCGATCCAGCGCCGGGCGGTGGTGCCGAGCTGCTTTTCGTGGCGGCGCAACTGACCCGCTTCCAGCGTATGGATGGGAGTCGCGCGCGACTGCCGGGTTGCCGTGGTCAAGCCTTGCATGCCGTTACTCCAGGTGCGGGAAGGTGGGGCTGTCGCTTCATTGGGCGGGCGGGGTCGCCGTGTCTTTGTTGGCCGCTTGTTCGGCGCGCTGTTTCTCCAGCCGCGCGCGTGCCGCCGCCGTGAGCGGTGAGTTGGGTGCCCGCGTGGCACCGGCGGCATAGGTCGCGCCGGGCGCGGCCACCGGGCCATTGCGGGGCGGGCTGCTGATGTCTTGCATCGCCAGCAGGTGCTGCGGTCGTTCTTGCGCCAGTGGCGTGGTGGGGTCGTAGGGCAGGACGTGGTGCGCCAGCAGGATCTTGCGGGCCTTGTCGCTGCCCAGAAACTCCATGAAGGCCTTGACCGTCTCGGCATGGGCCCCGGCTGGAGGCAGCACCAGATACAGCGGCATGTAGAGCGGATAGCTGCCATCGGCGACATTGGCCGGGCTGGGTGCAACCCCTTCGACCGCCAGCATGTGCAATTTCTTGTCCTCGATGATCGATGACAGGGTGGTGACCCCGAGGGCGTTCGGGTCAAGCCGGATCGCCGCTTCCAGTTGCGCGGTGTTGATGTACAGGCGCGGCGAGGCGACCGGCTGGTTGCCACGGCGGAACAGGTATTCGCGCAGGCTGTATTCGACCCCGTCCAGCGGGCTGGCAACCGAATACAGGTTGATCGGGCGGTCCGGGCCGCCGAGCGCCTTCCAGTTGTCGATGCGGCCGTAGTAGATGTCGTGCAGTTGCTTGAGGCTGACGTTGCCCACCGGGTTGCCGGCGTGCACGGCCATCACCAGCGCGTCCCACGCCACCGGCACGAAGTTCAAACTGGCTTCCTCGCCGCGCTTGGCGAAGGCGGAGCGGGCGCTGCCGGCAAAGTCGGCGCTGCCATTGGCCAGCGCGTCCAGCCCGGACAGGGTGCTGAACGCCTGTACCGTGATCCGTCCGTGGGCGGTCTTTTGCCAGGCTTTCGCAAGGTCCTCCATCAGTGGCCGCGCGGTGGCAAGGTCGCCGCGCCAGATCAGGCCCGGGTGACTGGAGGTCGCCTTGGGTGGCGCCGCGATGGCGGCAAGGCTGGTTCCGGCCAGCAAGAGGGCGGCGAACACGCGGACAAAAAGACGGCTCATGGGCGTAACGGCTGTGATGGTGGGTGAGCAGTGCAGCCTGCCATGCCGGGGCTGAAGCGACCGTGACAGGGGCCCCATCGCAGTAGCCGCGGCGGTGCAACGGTGTCTTCGCATCAAACCCGGATCAGGCGCAATTTGCGCAGCACCCGCAGCCAGCCGGGGTAGAGCCGCATCCAGCTCCGCGCCACGGCGCTCTTGCGCCAGATTTCGATATCGACCAGGCCGCCTTCACGGGTGGACAGTTCGCGTTTGTAGCGCGATTGGCCGCGCAGAAAGTCGTAGCTGGTGACGCCGTGTTCGGCCAGATGCCGCATCAACAGCAGGTTGGCCAGAATGCCGGGGCTGCGCACGCCGGGGATTGATTCGCGGCTGACACCGGTTTGGTAGTAATGAAAGCTGCCGTGGGCGAGGAAGCCATAGATGGCCGCGACGGCTTGGTCACTGGCGTACAGCGTGGCGATCACGGCCCGCCCCTGTGGGTAGAGCGTCGCCAGCAGGCGGCGGTGGAAATCGACCCAGCGCGGCGCGGCAAAGCAACCCGGACTGCCGGCCTCGACCCAGTGTTGCTGGTGCAGACGACCGAGTTCATCCAGCGCGCCGACCGCCTCGTCGGCGCTCGCCACATGGAAGCGCAACGCGTCGCTGTCGGCTTCGCGCAGGGCGCGCCGCATGCGGTAGCGCGCGGAGGACGACAGGCGCGCGAGGTATGCCTCCATGCCACCGCTGAGGTCGGCGATCGGGCAGACGCCCGCGTCGCGGATGCGCACCAGGGCGAAGTCGGCGAGCGCGCCCGAAAGCCCGGCCAGCGCGGTGCGCCGGTCCAGCAAGCGCAGGGCGATGCGTTGCCAGGGCCAGCGCTGCAAACAGGTGGCCACGGCGGCGACGCAGTCGCCACCGTCCTCGTCCCGACACAGGAGATCCAGGTACTCGGTGCACGACTCTTCGTGCTCCGCTTCGCCGCTTGAAAGCAGCAACCACTCGTGCGGCGATGGACCAATGCGCGCCATGTTGCGGCGACGGTACAGCGGCAGCACCCCGATCAACGCGTCACCGCGGTGCACGCAGATTACCCGCAGGGCGCCGACGCCGTTCGCGTACGCGCTGCCGTAGCTCGCCCACCACGCCAGCATCCACGTTGGTGTCAGCGCGACCGCCGCGTGTGGACAGCGGGCAAACAAGGCATCCCACTGCGGTGCGATTGCCTCGATTTCGCTTGGCTGTGTCAGGATGGTCGCCTGCACCTGGGCTGCGGTGGTTGCGCTCATGCGTGGCGCCACTCAGGCGAACACTTCGGGCAGTCGTGCAATGGCGCGGAACCAGTGTCGGTCGATGTAAGGCTCAATCGCCACGCGCGGGGTGTCGTGGTGGTCCCAGTGGCTGAAATCAACATGGCCGCCATAGTAGCTGAAGGCAAAATCGATGCCCGCTTCAGTCAGGCAGGCGCGGGTGTCGGCATTGAAGGCGCGGCGCCCGCCAACCGGATAGCTGAACACATGCGGTGCCTGCCCCAGCTCGGCGTGCAGGCGGGCTTGGCAGCCGTGGATCTCGGCGGCTTGTTCGGCGCGTGGCAGGCTGGACAGGACGGGGTGATGCACGGTGTGGCCGGCGATGCACATGCCGGCTTGCTGCATCTCGCGCAGTTGCGACCAGTTCATCCAGAATGCGCCGGCGTCGACTGGCGGATGGCGACCGACGCCGCTGGCGGTGGCGAGCGTGTCGAGGAACGCCGCCGTGGCGGCCCCGGGCAAGGCTTTGTAGTGCGTCAGCAAACGGTCCAGGCTGCGCTGGCGGTGGGCTGGGTCGAGCGACAGGGTGTCGGCGGCGACATCCGGCAGCCGCAGCTCGCGTTGCGGACTGGTTGCCGTCATCCAGGCAATTTCGTCCCACCAGGGTACGCTGGGCGCATCGATGTAGCCGGTGGCGACGAAAAAGGTCGCCGGCACGGCGGCATCACGCAGGATTGGAAAGGCGCACCGATAGTTGTCGATGTAGCCGTCATCGAACGTGATCAGAGCGTAACGGCCGCGTGGCGCGCGGGCGATGTCGGGCAACTGGGTGGGGGAAATGACATCGAAATGCCGCTTCAGAAAGTCGACCTGAAAACGGAAGTTGTCCGCGTCTGCGCTCCACAGGCCGGGGTCGTAGGGGTTGTCTGGCAGGCTGCCGATGCGGTGGTAGTTGAAGGCGATCAGACGCGGCCGTTTGGCGAGGCGGTCGGGCAGACCGAGCAGGCCGGTGGCGTCGAGCAGGCGGGCCAGGGCATGGCGTTTGTTCATCGGTGGGCCTGGCAGGGTTCCAGCAGCGTGGAACCCTGCGGCTCCAGCACCTCAATCTGGATCGGGGTGAAATAGCGGTCGGCGATCAACAGGCGGTGGGTCTTCAGCACCGGCCGAAATCCCGCCTGGGTCAATGCCTGGGTCGAGGCGGTGTTCTCCCGGTTACAGCTGGCGACCAGTTCGCGCCAGCCCTGCGGCGCGAGTTCCGCGCGTATTGCGCGAATCAGTCGCTGCGACAGGCCGCGTTTGCGCCACGCCGGCAAGGTGAACAGGTTGTACAGGACCGCCCGCGTGGGCGCGGCAGCGATCCAGACGCCGATTTCCTTGCGTCGCATGAAGCAGATCCAACTGAAAGCCGCCCATTGCCCGTCGTTGCTCAAGACATACAGGGCATCGCCCTGTCGCAGGCGTTCGGCCACCACGGCAACCGGCTCCCCGGCTGCCTGCATGACCTGCTGCGCCGTCAGCACGGTCGCCGGGTCCGCGCCCTGCAATCGGTGCAACGAATGCGCTGGTTCCATCAATGGCGTGTCGGTGTTGTCGCAACACAGGACAAAGGTGTCGAAGTTGCGCAGCAGCCGCCTGGGCAGGGATCGGCAGCGATGCAACAAGGCAATGGCCGGAAACGGCGCGGTTCCCATGGAATAAATTCTGGCATTGGCCCATTAGGAAAAATGCGGCCCGGGCTGACTAAAGAACAATGAAGCCTGTCATCCCGCGGCAAAACGGGGCCAGACGGTGATTGTTGTTGAATAAAGTCTGTCATGCCTGGTTTCACGAATCAAGTGGCCGCACCGGTACACCGGACGAGATCGCGGCACTGAGAGCTTGTGAAAAAACCGCCCACCTACTGCGGCGGCGCGCTGGGCGCAAACAGTGGTCATTTGGTTCACCAAACTCCCTTGTTTGCGCCCAACGCACCTTGCCAGGAACACCCGGCGACGCCCTCGCTACGGCGTTCGAATTTTCCAGCGGCTCTGAGGTTTGCCATAATTGACCGCGAGTGCGCCGCTGTACCCACGATCCTCCTTCCGATTGGACTGCCGCTGTCGGTTACCGATGGTGCTGGAGTTTCTGTGGTGGCATCTGCGCCCTCGGCTATTACCCCTGAAATATGTACCCCTGAAACTTTAAATCTTTGACAGGAGTTGAACCCCATGAGGAAGCATCACAAGGCCATCCTTCTCGCAGCCATGCTCGCGTTCGCCGGACAAGCCGCCGCTGAGGGCAGCGGCCAGTTTTCCCTCCGTTCCGCGCTGCATGCCACCAAGGCCGTGAGCCTGAGCGACAAGGACGTGATCGATACAGCCAAGCAAGCCTGCGCCGCCTACGACAAGCAGAACCGGGCGGCGCCTTCCAGCAGCAAGTACGCACGCCGGCTGGCCAAACTGACCAAAGGCCTGCACAAGGAGGACGGCATGAGCCTGAACTTCAAGGTCTATCTGGTGAGCAACGTCAACGCCTTCGCGTTGGCCAACGGTTGCGTGCGCGTGTACTCCGGCTTGATGGATGTCGCCACCGACGACGAGTTGATGGGCGTCATTGGCCACGAAATTGGCCACGTCAAGCTTGGCCACAGCAAAGCCAAGATGAAGACCGCGATGCTGGCCCGCGCGGCCCGCGAGGGTGCGGCCGATGCCGGTGGCAATGCTGGCGAGCTGGCGGCTTCCGAGCTGGGCGGCCTGGCCGAAGCCTTCATCAATGCGCAGTTCTCGCAGAAGGAAGAAACGAAGGCTGACGAGTACGGCTTCAAGTTCATGCAGCGGCACGGTTACGACACCCATGGCATGGCCACCATGCTGGGCAAGCTCAAGGGTGATGGTGGCTTGTTGTCCTCGCATCCATCCTCGCCCAAGCGCGTCAAGAATATC
>DASSXP010000233.1:0-6939 GCA_035703755.1 Rhodanobacteraceae bacterium
TGGAACGTGTTCGGCAGGGGCAATTCGTGCGAATCGACGGCTGGCTGGTGGAAATCGATGCCACCGATGGCTGGAAATGGCGCAGCTCGCTGAGCCGCCACGATACCGGCGGTGGCGCCTGCGAACTGGTCTATGTCTGCGCCGTGACCACGTATTGACCGGGCCAGACGGTGTGACCTCCCCATGGTCTGTCAAATGGGCTAAGCTTTGCGCCTTGGGGTGGGAGCCGAACCACAATGGATGGGCCGCGATTGGGTGAGCGCGGCGCGGTGCGTTGTCGACCGGGGCCCCAATCGAATCCACGTTGTTGTTGCAATTGACGCGTCCAAGGGGCATCCATGAAACTGCATTCCGTCGTGCTGGCAGTGTTTGTCGTTGGGGCAGCATTGCTGGGTGGGGCGGCGCACGCCCAGACCTACGACTACTCGGTCTACGTTGACAGTGACAACAACAGCCAGACCGGCTGCAACGAGTCCGGTTTCCAGGGCGCCGAATATCGGCTGGATCTGAGTGTCAGCGGTGGCACGACGCCAAGCCTTGCCGGGACGGCTCGCTCCACTTGTTCTGGCGGTGCGTTTGGCGCGTCATCCAGTCTCGGCGGCGCCGCAGCACTGGGTTTCGATGTCGGTATCGCTGGCGCGGACGTCATCGAGTTCGACACCGATGAGGCGAGCTTGCGTCGCGGCCCTTCCGCTCTGCGTGTCGGTGTGCTGGCCAGCAGCGATCAGGGCAGCGACAGCCTGTACACGGTGGACGGTGGCAACGGCCCGGCCATTCTGTTCGGCCAGCAGTTCGTGCCCGTGCCGGCCATCGGCATCCCCTTGCTGGCGCTGCTGGCGTTCGCCTTGCTGGTGTTCGGCTCGCGCCGCAGCCGGTCGGTGCAAGCCTTGGCGGTGCTTTTGCTGTTGAGCAGCGTGGCGTGGGCCGCACAACATTATTCGGATGGAGCGGTGCAGGACTGGAGCAGCGGCCCGCGGGCGCAAGATGCCGCCGGCGACAGCAGCAGCGGACAGGATCAAATTGACATTCGGGCGCTGTTTACCGGCATCGAGGCTGGGCGGGTGTACTGGCGCATCGACGTCGCGGACATCCAGTCGCACTTGCCCACAGCCGATGCGGTCTCGGCCACGACGCTGGAAGATGCTCCTGTCGTCATTACTTTGACGGCGACCGACCCGGACAACCTGCCGCTCACGTTCGCGGTTCAGGCCGGGCCGACCCAAGGGTCGCTCGGAACCATTGCGTCCACGGGCCCAAACAGCGCCACCGTTACCTACACGCCCAACGCGGACAGCAACGGCAGCGACAGTTTCAGCTTTACCGCAGGCAACGGCACACTGACTTCCGTGCCGGCCAGCGTCGATGTTGCGGTGACAGCCGTCAACGATGCGCCAAGCTTCACCGCGCAAAATCCGCCAGCGGTCAATGAGGACGCCGGCGCGCAAACGGCGCTGGTCGCCAGTGCGATCCAGCCCGGTCCCGCCACGGCGACGGATGAAGCGGGCCAGACTCTCAGCTTCGTGCTGGTGTCGAACAGCAACCCGGCGCTGTTCGCGGCGACGCCGACCTTCGATGCCGGCGGCAACCTGAGTTACCAGCCGGCGACCAATGCCAGCGGCACGGCCGATCTGGTGCTCGCGCTGCACGACGATGGCGGCACTGCCAATGGCGGCGTCGATAGCAGCGCCAGCCAGACCATCACCGTCACGGTCACCGCGGTCAACGATGCTCCGGTTGTCAGCGCAGGTGGCACGCTCGGTTTCAGCGAAGGCGACGCCGATCAGGTGATCGACAACGGCATCCTGGTGAGCGACGCCGACAGCACCACGCTGACGGGCGCCACCATCAGCATCAGTGCGGGCTATCAGAACGGCGCCGATGTGCTGTCCTTCCCCAATGCCGGCAGCATCAGTGGCGTCTGGAACGCCGCCACCGGCACCCTGACCTTGAGCGGCAGCGACAGCGCGACCAACTATCAGGCGGCTCTGCGCAGTGTGCGTTACGGCAACACCTCGGCGGCCATTTCGAGTGCGCCACGCACGGTCAGCTGGGTCGTTACCGATGGCACCGACTCCAGCAATGTGGCCACCAGCAGCATCCAGGTCACCGCGGTCAATGACGCGCCGGTGTTGTCCGGCAGCGCAAGCCTGAATTACAACGAGAATGATCCGGCAACCACAATCTTTCCGGCGATCATCGTTGCCGATGCGGACAACCCGACGCTGGCGAGCGCGACGGTCGCCATTGGCAGCGGATTCGCGGCCGCCGAAGATGTGCTGGATTTCAGCAATGACGGCAGCACCATGGGCAATATCGCAGGCAGCTACAACGCGACCAGTGGCGCGCTGTCGCTGACCTCGACCGGCGCCACTGCGACCCTGGCCGAATGGCAAGCGGCGTTGCGTGCCGTTCGCTACGCCAATTCCTCCGACACGCCGTCGACCACCACCCGCAGCGTGAGCTATGTGGTGAATGACGGCAGCGACGCCAGCAACAGCTTGCTGGCGCCAATCACCGTGGTGGCGATCAACGATGCGCCGGTGGTGGTGGCGGGCGCAACGCTGGCCTATACCGAAGGCGACGGTGCCGCCGTTGCGGATGCCGGCGTCACCGTCACCGACGTCGACAACGCCACCCTCGCCAGCGCGACGATTGCAGTGAGCGCCAATTTCGTCGCTGGCGAAGATGTGCTCGGGTTCGTCAATGACGCCACCAGCATGGGCGATATCGCGAGCAGCTACGATGGGGTCACCGGTACGTTGACACTGACCTCGCCGAGCGCGACGGCGACGCTGACCGAGTGGCAGGCCTCCTTGCGCGCGGTGACCTACGCCAACAGTTCGGCCAACCCTTCCGCCAGCCCGCGCACCTTGAGCTGGGTGGTGAATGACGGCAGCGACGACAGTACCGCGGCAACCAGCACCGTCACCGTGGCCAGCGTCAACAGCGCCCCGAGCTTTGTCAAAGGCAGTGATCCGGTCGTCAACGAGGATGCGGGTGCGCAAAGCATCGCGGGCTGGGCCACGGCGATCAGCGACGGCGACGGCGGTGGTCAGACCCTCACGTTCCAGATCACCGGCAATTCAAACCCGAGCCTGTTTTCCGCTGCCCCTGCAGTGGCCGCCGATGGAAGCTTGAGCTACACGCCGGCGGCGGACGCCAATGGCACGGCCACCATTGAGCTGGTACTGAAGGACAACGGCGGTACCGGCAGCGGCGGCGTCGATACCTCGGCCAGCCAAAGCTTTGTCATCACCGTCAATGCCGTCAACGACGCGCCGAGCTTCACCGCCGGTCCCAATCAGAGCGTGCTTGAAAACGCCGGCGCGCAAACAGTCAGCAATTGGGCGGGTGCCATTTCAACCGGCCCGGCCAATGAAAGCACGCAGACCGCCAGTTACCAGATCACCAGCAACAGCAATGCCGCCCTGTTTGCCGTGCAACCTGCGATCGCGGCCGATGGCACGCTGAGCTACACGCCGGCGGCCAACACCTCGGGCCTTGCAACCATCAGCGTGGTGGCGAAAGACGATGGCGGCACCGCCAACGGCGGCCAGGACACCAGCGCGGCGCAAACCTTCACCATCAGCGTGCTGTTCGTCAACAACGCCCCGAGTTTCACCGCCGGCGGCGATGTCACCGTCAACGAGGATTCGGGCGCCTATGGGGCGGTTTGGGCCAGTGCCCTCGATGACGGCGATCCGGATGTGACCCAGGCGCTCAGTTTCACCGTCAGCAACGACAATACGAGCCTGTTCTCGGTGCAGCCGGCAATCGGTTCGGCGGGGCAATTGAGCTTCACCCCGGCGGCCAATGCCAGCGGCAGCGCGCAGGTGTCGGTCACCTTGCATGACAACGGCGGCACCGCCAACGGCGGCGTGGACAGTTCGGCAACGGTCAGCTTCACCCTCACGGTCACCCCGGTCAATGACGCGCCGACGGCAGCCGCCCATACGCTGGCGACGCATTCGGGTATCGCCGTCACCATCGGCGCCGCCGACACGGGTTACCTGCTCAAGGATGGCGCCAGTGATGTTGATGACCCGGCTTCCGAGCTCAGCGTCAGCAGCAGCTTCACCGCGATCACGCCAGCCGGTGCCAGCGTGACCTTGCTGGATGCGGCCACCGGCAGCTATCGCTACGATCCGCCGCCGGGCTACAGCGGTGGCGGCTCCTTCAGCTACTCGGTGTGTGACGACGGCGCGCCGGTCGGGCCAGCCCAATGCGCCAGCAACACGGTGACGGTCAGCATCAGCGGGCCGGTGCTGTGGTTCGTCGATCCGGCGGCGGCAAGCAATGGCGTGGGCCGCCTGAGTTCACCGTTCAACAGTCTCGCGGCCTTGCCAACCGGGCGCGGTGTGGGCAGCCAGATCTTTGTGGCCAGCGGCACAGATGCCAGCGGCATCGTGCTCAAAGCCTCAGAGCAGTTGATCGGGCAGGGCGCCAGCGGCACGTTCGACACCGCATTCGGTGTTACGGCTCCGAGCGCGGGCACGCTGGCGACGCGACCCAGCCTCGGTGGCGCGGCACCGTCGATTGGCGACACCGTCACGCTGGCACAAACGGCGGAGGTGCGCGGAGTGGCCATCAATTCCGGCGCCGCAACCGGGCTGCTGGCCAGCAACACGACCGGGTTCAAGGTCAGTGAATCCAGCGTCAGCTCGACCACGACGGCGGTGGACTTCAGCAACAGCACGGCGGCTTCGGCGGGTGTCCATCTCACCACCACCACCTCCACGGGCGGTGCGTATGGCATCAACCTGGTCGGTGTCAACGGGGGTCCGCTCGACTTTGGCGGCGGGGCCTTGAGTGGCCACAGCACTACCGCGTTCAGCGTCTCCGGCAGCAGCGCCAAGATCGACTACGCGGGTGACATCAGCGCGGCCGGCGGCGCGCGTCCGGTGGAAATCAGTTCGAGTTCCAGTCAGGTGAATCTGTCCGGTGAGGTCAGTTCGTCCGGCCGTGGCGTCCGCCTTTCCGGCAACCTCAGTGGCACGGTCAACTTCAGCGGCAAGCTCAATTTGAGCACCGCGGCCCAAACGGCGTTCGATGCCAGCGGCGGTGGCACTGTCAGCGCCAGTGCCACCGACAGCACGCTCAGCACCACCACCGCCACCGCATTGAACGTGTCTGGCGTCACTATCGGCGCAGCGGGCTTGCATTTCCAGACGATCAGCGCGGGAACGGCGACGGCGGGACCGGCCAGCGGCATCGTGCTCGCCAACACGGGCACGGCCGGTGGACTCGTCGTGCACGGCAGCGGCAGCCCGGTGACGGTCGGCAGTGGTGGTGTCATTCAGCGCACCAGCGGCCCCGGCGTGTCACTCAACGCGACGGCGAAACCGAGCTTCCACGGCGTGACGATTCAGAACACGGCAGGCAGCGGCATCAAGGGGCAGGCGGTCAGCGACTTCCTGTTTGATCGCGGTCGGGTCACCGCCAACGGCAGCGCGGCGGGGGATTCCAATCTGGATTTCAATGACGCGGGCGCAACCACGGCCGTGAGCGGGACATTCACGGTGACAGACAGCAGTCTGAACAGCGCGCTGTGGCACGGCATCGACATTCGGAACACGGCGGGCACGCTGACGAGTCTCCTCATCAAAGGCAACGTGTTCACCAGCTTGCCGGCAGTGGTGCAATCCCTGGGAAGCGCGATCTCGGTGCAGATGCTGGGCACGGCGTCGTCGGTGGCGACAATCCAGCAAGCCGACATCAGCAACAACACGATCGCCAACTTCCCCAGCGATGGCGGCATTCTGTTCCACGCCGGCAACAGCAATGCGGCGGGGCCAGTCGGCAACGCGGGCGTGCTTGGCAGCAGTACGGATGTGATCCGGATCAATGGCAACCAGATTCGTGGTGCCAGCACTGCCACCCGCATGGGCACCAACGCCATCAGCGCCATCATCAACGGCAAGGGCCAGGGCAATATCGAGATCTCCGGCAACGGCACGACTGCAGCGCCGCTACGGGATATCGCCGGCACCGTGATCCTGATCGGCGCCAATGGTCCGGCGAAGACCCGCTTCCTGGTTACCAACAATGTCATCGAAGCGCACAATTCCTACTCGTCCAACGGCATCGGCGGTGGTGCCACCAGCCTGTTCGCCGCCACCGACGCCAACGACATGTCGGTCGAGGTCAGCGGCAACTCGATTGCGAAGACCGATGGCAACGGCATTCTGCTGGTCGCAGCGGGTGGCTCGGATACCTTGAAGGCCAGCATCCTCAGCAACACGGTACAGGCGCCGCTGTCCAGTTTCACGGAAGGCATCCGTGTGGATTCGGGCAACCCCGGCTCAACCAATGAAACGCTGTGCCTCGATATTCGCGGCAATTCGACCACCGGCAGTACCGGCGGCGGTGTAGTGACTCCGGGAATCGGCTTGCGCAAGCAGGGCGCCGTTGCCAACGTCAATGCCTTCGGCATCGTCGGCATGGCGAGCGCCACGGCATCGCCGGGGGTCGAGAACTTCGTCAATGCCGCCAATAGCAGTGCCGCGGGCACCTTCGGTGTGGGTGGCACCGACCTCATTTCGGCGCAGAGCGGTTTCTCGGAGTGTTCGATCCCATGAGCGCAAACGGTTATCCGGGTGCCGCGCGCTGGCACGCTGCAAAGGGCAACTTCGATGGCTGAACCATTTATTGGCGAAATCCGGGTGTTTTCGTTTTCGTTTGCACCCAAGGGCTGGGCGCTCTGCAACGGGCAATTGTTGCCGATCAACCAGAACCAGGCCTTGTTTTCATTGCTGGGCACCAGCTTCGGTGGCGATGGGCGGGTCAATTTTGCCTTGCCCGACTATCGCGGGCGCGTGCCGCTGCATGCGGGGCAGGGCCGCTATCTGGGCGAAAGAGGCGGCGAGTCAAGCCACAGCTTGTCGGTGATGGAGCTGCCGCAGCACCTGCATTCGCTTCATGCCGTGGCGGCGCCGGCCA
>DASSXP010000291.1:0-22405 GCA_035703755.1 Rhodanobacteraceae bacterium
CAAGGCGCTGCTGGACGAGCAGTCCGAGGAAATCGCGCACCTGCAACGCTACATCGCCGGCTGAACGTCAGCGGGCCTCGCCGCGCTCGTCCGCCAGCCCATCGGCGCGCGCGGCGCGCCAGCCGACCACGCCCGCCAGCGCGGCGGCACCCGCGCTGATGGCCGCCAGCAACGGAATCGTGGCGCCCAGCGCGCGCAGCGCGCTGACGCTACTGGTTACCAGCACATCGCCGAAACGCCACACCACGGTGTCGACAAAGTTCTTGCCCTTGTAGCGGGCCTCGCGCGCGGCACGGGTATACAGCGTGTTGCTGGCCGGCACGATGACGCCGTACGCCAGGCCCCGCGAGCCGACCACCACCAGCGCGATCACCGGCACCGCCACCATGGTCAGCGACAGCGTGGGCCAATCGAGCCACGGCAGCAGCACGCTGTGCAGGGCGAACGCCACCAGCAACAGGAACAGCACGACATTGGCGAGCTCGGCCAGCACCAGTGCCAGACCGGCACCGTGGCGCACCAGCATCCAGCGCGTCACCAGTGCCTGCAACACGATCACCAGCAAATTGCCCGCCAGATCGATGCGGCCGTAGAACGCGGTGCGCACGACGGGATCGAGGATGTTGGCCTTGGCGTAGTCGGCCAGCAAGGCGTAGGCGACGGTGCCGATGCCATCGGACAGCAGCATCAGGATAGCCATCAGGCGCACGAACGGATGGGTGAAAGCCTGCTTCATGCCAGCCAGCATCGAGCCGCCAATCACCGCGGCCGGCGCACGTCCGGCACCACTGCGCCAGGACAGCCACAACAGCACCCCCATGGCCGCCGCCAGCATGGCTGCCGAGATCACCAGCAACGGCGCGATGCCGGTGATGCCGACCAGTGCCGTGGTCAGACCCGGCCCCAACAGCGCCCCGAGTGTGCCGCCGATACCAATCAGCGGGAACAGACGGTGCGACTGTTCGCTATCCCACAGGTCCGCCATCAGGCTCCAGAACAGCGACACCACGAACAGGTTGAACACGCTGACCCAGGTGAAGAAGACCACCCCGAGCAAGCGCGGCCCCAGCTGATCCTGGGCCAGAAACGCCGGCACGAACAACAGCAGGCACAGCACGAAAAAGCTGTAGCAGATCGCAATCAGGCGGCGCCGCGGATAGCGCGCCACCAGCGCGCCGAACAAGGGCGTCAGCGCCAGCATGGCGACAAAGGTGCCGCTGTAGAACAACGGCAAGGCCGCCGACCCAACCGCGCCGCTCAACTGGTCACGCACTGGTCGAATGATGTAGTACGAGGTCAGGATGAAGAAAAAGGCCAGCGTCGACAACGCCAGCGCGCCACGCTCGTCGCGTGGCGGCGGCGCCTTGCTGGTTTCGCTGCTCTCCAGTAGTGGCACGGTCAGACCACCGTGGCCAGTTGCGGCGGCAGCGGGCAGTGCAAGGCAGCGCACACCACCCGCAACAACTCGCCTTCCGCCAGCGTCACCCGGCCGTCATCGCTGATCGCCCGGGTCAATCCACGCACCACCAGCTCCTTGCCGGCGGGACCCAGCCGATCGAGTTTGTCGAGTGCGCCATCCAGCGCCTGCTGCCAATCGTCGGGCCAGGCGAAACTGACCGTGCGACCGGGCAGCACTTCCTGCATGGCGGCACTGAACGCACGCTGCGCGGTGGCGTGGTCGTCATTGCCCCAGCGCGCCATCAAGGCCATGAGGTCGCGCAACTCATCCAGCAGCGCCGTCAGCTTGAGCGCCTTGCCACTGAAACCCGCGCCCGGATCCAACGCGTCGATGACCTGCACCTCGACCAGCTTGGCGAGGCAGTATTCGGACGGCTCGACCCGCTGATCGACATGCACCAGGCGATCCAGCCGCGCCAGCATCGCGCGCAAGCGCGGTCGTGGCAGCCGCCGCAAAGCCGGTGCCGCCAAGGCCGCCAGTGGCAGACGCTGCATCGGATGCAGGGCATCGCAGGCGCTGACCAGCGCGGTGACCGTGGCCACGCCGGCCGGCGGAAGTATGGCCTGCAACTGCGTCTGTTGCGCCTGCCTCACAGCATCATCGCGGGCGATGGCGAGGGCGAGAATCAGCGCGTCGGCTTGACGCGGATCGCGCGCGGCGTCGGCCAATTCCGGCGGCAGGGATTCGTGCAGGCGGCCCGCCGCGCGATAGTCGTCTTGCCCCGGATTGCCGACCTGTGCCGTCACCGAATTGGCATCGATGCGGATGTCGCCGGGCGCGCGGACTCCGGCCGTGGCCAACCCTGCGGCGACACCCGTCGCCATGCCGGACATGCCGGGCATTTCGAAGCCGGAAACCGCCACGCTCGGCACCGTCGCGCCGGCGGCCGCGGCCAGGCCCGACAGCGACGCCTCGGCGGCATCGGCATCGTCCGCCGCCACCGGCTGTTGCCAGGCGGCGGCGATCTGCACCAGCTCGGCCGGATCGAATCCGGGGTCGAGGCTCTTGATGCGATCAAACAACGGCGGATGGGTGGCAAACAGGCGCGCACCGTCGATGCCCTCGCCAAACAGCAGGTGCGCCACCTGGCGCGTGTCTTGCGCGCCCAGCGCCGAGCCTTCGCTCAGCGCGGCGATTTTTTTCAAAGCCCCGGCGATGCCGTGGCTCTGGCGCGTGAACTGCACCGCCGAGGCATCCGCCAGCGACTCGCGCGAGCGCGCCACGGCCGCCTGAATCAGCCGGCCGAAGAAATAACCGATGTAGCCGACGATGAACAGGCCCACGCCGATCAGCACGAAGCCGTTGCCACGACTGTTGCGGCTGCGGCCCCAGCTCGAACCGCCGCTGGACAACAGCCAGCGGCCGACGATGCCGATCACCAGAATGCCGAACAACAGGCCGATCAGCCGGATGTTCAAGCGCATGTCACCGTTCAACACATGGCTGAACTCGTGCGCGATCACCCCTTGCAGCTCATCACGGGTAAGCTTGTCGAGGCTGCCCTGGGTGACGCAGACGGCAGCATCTGCGGGCGTATAGCCGGCGGCGAAGGCATTGATGCCGGACTCGTGCTCCATCACGAAGATCTGCGGCACCGGCACACCCGAGGCAATGGCGATTTCCTCAATCACGTTGCGCAGGCGTTTCCACGCCGGATTGGTGGTGTCCGGCGTGACCTCGGTTGCACCCATGCCACGCGCCACCGCGGCACCGCCGCCACTGCGCAGGGAAAGGGTACGAAACAGCGAGGCGAGGCCGATGAACACCAGCACGCCCACACTTACCAACACCAGTACGGTGACGTTGTGCTGGCGCAAACCGGCCGCGGAATCGCCGACGAAAAACAGGCTGAGCGGCAGCACCACCACATCCACCGCGGCGACGATCAGGATCACCGCGAGGATGAACAGCACGACCAGCCGCCGGCTGCTGCGGCGGGCATGGTCCTGCATGGCAAAGAAGTTCATCGTCCGCTACCCGGCGAGCGTGGACTTGGGCTGCCAGCGACTCAGTTGAACGACACCTTTGGCGCCTCGCGCTTGGCCGGATCGTCGATCTCGAGCGGCTGCGCCGGCAAAAAGTGGAACAGGTTGGACACGAACGAGGACGGGAACACCTCGCGCTTGTTGTTGTAGGTCAACACGGCATCGTTGTAGGCCTGACGCGCGAACGCGACGCGGTTTTCGGTCGAGGTCAGTTCCTCGGACAGTTGCATCATGTTCTGGCTGGCCTTGAGATCCGGGTAGGCCTCGCTCAACGCGAACAAGCGCCCCAGCGCCTGGGTGAGCTGGTTCTCGCTACCGGCCAACTGCTGCATGGCACCGGCGTCATCCGGCCGCGCCTTGGCGCCGGCCAGGCCCGATACCGCCGCGTTGCGCGCCGCCACCACCGCCTCCAGCGTTTCGCGTTCGTGCTTCAGATAGCCCTTGGCCGTTTCGACCAGATTGGGAATCAGGTCGTGACGGCGGGTAAGCTGTACATCAATCTGCGCAAACGCGTTCTTGTAGCCGTTGCGCGAGGTAATCAACCCGTTGTACACACCGATGAAGTAGAACACGATGACCGCCAAGACGATCAGCAGCAAGATCGCACCCATGCTCGATTTCCTCTTCAAGACGCGCCCGCGGGCGCCATATGGCCGGCAGCATAGCACCCGGCGAGCGGGCATCTTCGCCTGCGCCATGCTGCAATTGAGCTTGCTCCCCGCCGCCACCGCGACGCCGGCGCCGGGCCCGGTGTCGAAGCCGGCCGCGTTGCCGCCAACCCGCGTCAAGGCCGCGCTCGCCGACTATGCACGCTGGGTCACGCTGCTGGACAAGTCCGGCCGCGTCAGCGGCTTTGCCACCGCCGTCGTGGTGAACGGCAACGTAGTCTTCGAGGACAGCATCGGCAAGGCGGACGTGGGCAGCGGCGCGCCGGTGACGCCGGACACGGTGTTCCGCGTGGCATCGCTGTCCAAAGCCTTCGCCAGCGCGCTGGCCGGACTGCTGGTACGTGATGGCAACTTCACCTGGGACACGCGCATCGCCGAGGTGTTGCCGTTCTTCAAGCTGAAGGACGACGCGGCCACCTCCCGCCTGAGCGTGCGCGACCTGCTGAGCCAGCGCACCGGCCTGCCGCACAACACCTACGACCGGCGCCTGGAGAGCAACACCTCCTACGAAGAACTGGTGCGCGAACTCGACCAGATCGACCTGACCTGCGAGGTGGGCGAGTGCTACGGCTACCAGAACATCGCCTTCAGCCTGCTGGGTGATGTCGTGTACGCCCGCACCGGCGATTTCTACGACCACCAGGTCGCCAAGCGCCTGTTTCACCCGCTCGGCATGAAGAGCGCCAGTTACGGCCTCACCGCGCTGGAAGACAGCCCCAGCTGGGCCCGCCCGCATCGGCACCGCGGCGGCCACTTCGTGGCGCTGGCGCCGAAACCCAACTACTACCAGATTTCGCCCGCCGCCGGCGTCAACGCCAGCCTGCGCGACATGGAGCGCTGGTTGATCGCGCAGATGGGCAAGCGGCCCGACGTGCTACCCGGCGTGCTGCTCGACGTGTTGCACGCGCCGGTGGTGTCAACCCCCGACCAGTTGCGCTTCAACGCCTGGCGTCGCACCCGCTTGCGCGACGCCGACTACGCGCTTGGCTGGCGCGTCTACAACTATGCCGGCAACACCTTGATCTACCATGCCGGCGCGGTCGAAGGCTACCGTGCGATCATCGCCTTCCTGCCGCGCTTCGATGCCGGCGTGGTGATGCTGTGGAATTGCAGTTGCGCGGCGCCGTCGGGCTTGCTGCCGATGCTGGTGGACCGGCTGCTGGGCCTGCCGCACGTGGACTGGGCCGATCTCGAAACATCCGCGCAACGCGTTGCCCACCGCCGGCGGCGCTGAACGCTGGTGCCACTCATACGCCAGCGGCGCGGAGTCAGCCTCCGCGCCGCTGCGGCAACCTGCTGGTGAGCTGTGGCTTACAGCTTGAACTGGATGCGTTGCTGCAAGGTCGAAGCGACCGGCACGCCATCCTTGGTGGCGGGCGTGTACTTGCGATCTTCCACCGCACTGATGGCGGCGCGCTCGAACACATGGCCACTGTCGGTACCCACCACGCTGGCATTGACCACATTGCCCT
This sequence comes from Rhodanobacteraceae bacterium, assembly GCA_035703755.1. Classification (GTDB taxonomy): domain Bacteria; phylum Pseudomonadota; class Gammaproteobacteria; order Xanthomonadales; family Rhodanobacteraceae; genus DASSBG01. The sequence continues at coordinate 5,585 of DASSXP010000291.1, forward strand.
GCGTGTCCACCGTGAAGCGCACATCCACCCAGCCTTGCTGACGCCGCCGCAATGCCTGGGTCGGATAGCGCAACTTGCCGGCCTTGATCATTTGCGCCGCCACCATCACGCTTTGCCGCACGGGCTCCGGCGTCGCGGCTGGCTTCGGCGCGGTATTGGCGTTGCTCGCCGCGACCCGCTGGCGCTCCGCCGCTGCTGCCGCCGCGGCATCCGCCGCCGCTTGCTGCTGGGCCTGCTGCTGGGCTTGCTGCTGCGCCGCAATCGACGCCGCCGTGGCCGCGTTCTGCTGCGCCAGCGCCTGCTGCTTCTGCTGCTCTTCCTCGCGCGCCGCCACCTTGCGCTGCGCGTCCAGCTTGGAACGCAGAATGGTCAGCGTGTAGTTGCCGGGATCCGCCTTGGCGAGCACGTCGATCTCGCGCTGGGCCTCGTCAAAATTGCCGGCATTGATTTCCTGCTCGGCCGCGTTGGCCGCAAACGGGAAGGTTTCGCGCAAGGCATCCCGGGCAGCCTGATTGGGTGGATCCTTGTCCAGTACGCGCAGGTAAAACTCGAACGCATTGTTGCCCGCCGGCGCCAACAGGCGCTGCTCGCGCATCGCCTTGCCCGCTTCCTCCAGCAACTGCGGCACGCTCATGCTGGCCACGTTGGCCGGCGGCGGCGCCACCACGCTGCTTGCCGCAACCGGCGCTTGCGTTGGCACCACGGCCGCGGTCTGGTTGGGTCGGAAGATCAAATACCAGGCCGCCAGCGCAATCAGCGCCAGGATCACCACCACGGCGATCACCACCGGCATAGCCACGCCACGCTGTTTGCGCGCGCCGCACGACTCAAGGGAAATTACGTTCATCGTCGACTCCACAGCTTGTTCTGGTGGTTGTGCCCCGGAGGCCACCAACACCTGTTCATTGCCCCGCCGGCTGCGAGCGCCGCAGATAGGCAAACCGATTGACGGCATCGGTGCCGCCAGCGTCAACTCATGCAGGATTCATGCCCACTCGCGCCCCCGGGCGCCCCCGTGTCCCCGCCCCGCGGCATGGATGGACCGTGTGTCACCGCCGGCAGGACGTCTGCATCATGCCGCGGCCAGCCACCGCGGGCAACTTCGGCCCCCCAGCGTCACCTGACGAACGGCTGCCGGGGGACGGACGGGATGCCTCCGCACGCGGGCGGCACAGCAAAAAGAATGCCCCGGACGGTGCCGGGGCAGTGGATGTTCCGGAAAGCTCTCCCCGCGCTGGGCAGTCGCAGGGAGACAAACAACAACGTGACTTACTTGGAAGCGCGGCTGACGCGGGATACGCGCGCCGCGGCAGCGGGGGCCGGAGCCGCCGCCTTCTTGGCCGCCTTGCGAACCGTCTTCTTGGCGGCCTTCTTGGCGACCTTCTTTACCGCTTTCTTGGCGGCCTTCTTGGCGACCTTCTTTACCGCTTTCTTGGCGACCTTCTTGGCGGCCTTCTTGGCAACCTTCTTCACCGCCTTCTTGGCAACCTTCTTGGCGGCTTTCTTCACGGTCTTCTTGACTGCCTTCTTCACCGCTTTCTTGGCGGTGGCCTTGGCGCGCGCCGGTTTCTTGGCGGCGGCTTTCTTCACGGTGGTCTTCTTGGCGGCTTTCTTGGCCGCCGGTTTCTTTGCAGCTTTCTTTGCTGTAGCCATGGTTCGTCTAAGCTCCTCGTCAGTTGGCAGTGGTTGCCCAGTAAAAGCATGGAGGAACGCTTCACAAAGCAGATCGCTGTTGGTGGCGTGCCTCAGGTTTTCTACTTGCCTGCGCGTGCGTTCGTTGGACAGCAATCGCAACACGTGCAGTGGAATCGAGACGGTGATCTTGCGAGTAGCATCCGCTTTCGCACCGTGATCGACGTATGGTTTGATGAACTTTGCTCCCACATCCGCATCCGTATCGTACGTCGTTGTGCGCAAAAGCTATTCTCATGCAAACGTGGTGTCAATCGGTGACCGGCGGGTTTTTTCGCCGCCATCCGCGCACCACTTCGCCGACTCTTGCGGGCCGCAGCAGCAAAGCACGCCGGGCGCAGAGAATACGATGGACGTCCATACGCCCATATGGCTGAACATCATTGTGCTAGTTGCGCACGAATGAGGCTTAAAACAAGCCACTTCGTGAAGCAAGCAGCGATTGCGTCTTGCCACGGGAAAATATTGGCGCCGCCACCATGCTGCGCAACGAAACAACGCCAATCGCCGATCACTGCCGCCCCGACAGGCTGAACGGCAGCCGAAAATATTTTTCGATCCGCTGCCGTTTCCTGCTCCTTGCGGCAGAAAAATCACCTCGTGATGGCGCCACGCGGTCGACCGCTTGCGTGACTCGTCATCATTGGGGATATCAAAAAGACGACGGCCGCATGCGCGGCCGTCGTCCTGAAACCCGGTGTCGAAGCCGAATCAGTGCTCGTCGTCTTCCATCTGTTCGGCGTATTCATCGGCGCTCAACAAAGCATCGAGCTCGGCGCGATCGCTCATGCGCACGGCAAAGATCCAGCCGTCGCCGAATGCGTCTTCGTTGATGGTCTCGGGCTTGTCGCCCAACGCATCGTTGACTTCGACAATCTCGCCGGAAACCGGCGCGTAGATGTCGGATGCGGCCTTCACCGACTCCACCACCGCGACGCCGTTGCCGGCTTCGACGTTGGCGCCGACTTCCGGCAACTCGACGTAGACCAGGTCGCCGAGCTGGCCCTGCGCGTGGTCGGAAATGCCGACGCGGGCGATGCCGTTGTCTTCGATGCGCACCCATTCGTGGGATTTCTGGAACTTCAGGTCGCCGGGGATTTCGCTCATGGTGGTGTCCAAATGCAGGTGGAATGGTTGGTTCACTACGGCCGCGATGATACCCGCAACCGCCGCGTTGTTGGGTCAGATGCCGGCGGCAGGCTTGCCGGCTTTGACGAAGGGATACTTGACGATGCGCACCGGCAGTTCGCGGCCGCGGATGTCGACCCGCACCGCACCCGGCTCTCCGGCCGGAATGCGTGCGAAGGCGATCGCCTTTTCCAGCGTCGGCGCAAAGCTGCCGGAAAGGATTTCCCCGTCGCCGTTGGCGGTCAGCACTTTCTGGCCATGCCGCAAGACACCCTTGTCATCCAGCACCAGGCCGACCATCACGCGTGGCACGCCGGCAGCCTGTTGGCGCTCCAGCGCCGCGCGACCGATGAAGTCGCGGCCCTGATCCAGCGCCACGGTCCAACCCAGATTGGCCTCCCACGGCGTGACGGTTTCATCCATGTCCTGACCGTACAGGTTCATGCCCGCTTCGAGCCGCAGGGTATCGCGCGCGCCCAATCCGCACGGTTTGACGCCGGCGTCGAGCAGCGCGTTCCAGAACGCAACGGCCTGATCTTCCGGCACCACCACCTCGAAGCCGTCTTCACCGGTATAGCCGGTGCGGGCGATGAACAGCGGCGTGCCGTGCGGCCCTTGCGCCGCCGCGGCGCTGAAGCGCGCCAGCTTGGCGATGCGATCGCGGTCGATCTCGTTCAGCAGGCCAATGACCTTGTCGCGCGCAGCCGGGCCTTGCACCGCGATCATGGCAAAGTCCGGGCGCTCCTTGACCTCGACCCCGAACGCCACCGCCTGTTGTTCGATCCAGGCCAGATCCTTGTCGCGGGTTGCGGCGTTGACCACCAGCCGGAAGAACTTTTCGCCCAGAAAGTAGACGATCAGATCGTCGATCACGCCACCCTCCGCGTTCAACATGCAGGTGTATAGCGCCTTGCCATGCGCCGTCAGCTTGTCGACCGAATTGGCGACGAGCTGACGCAGGAAGTCGCGCACGCGCTCTCCGTGCAGGTCGACCACGGTCATGTGCGATACGTCGAACATGCCGGCATCGCGGCGCACGGCGTGGTGTTCCTCGATTTGCGAGCCGTAGTTGATGGGCATGTCCCAGCCGCCGAAATCGACCATGCGCGCCCCCAGGGCACGGTGGGTTTCGTTGAGTACGGTTTTTGCGGTCATGGCGGCGCCTGGCAGAGGGGAAAGTCCGCATTATCGCAGCGGCGGGTGCCGACAAGCCAATGCCGGCCGGCGCATCCAGCCCGCCCGGCGATTGCGCCACTCGATCCGCGTTGCCTTGCGTGTCGCAAATCGAACGCCAGTGGGGTTTTCCATCCATGCCCGTCCTTGTCGTGTCGGCTTTTCGACGTTTTCCCGTACAGGAAAGGTGCGGCACCCCTTGCGCGCCGCGACCCGAAGACGGATTCGGGCAGCGCAAACCGCCACCAACGGAGGTTTCCCCCATGTCCCGCATGCATAGCATTGGTTTTGGCGCCCGCCTCGGCCTCGCCGTTGTGCTGGCTGTTGCGGTAACAGATGCCTGCCTGGCCCAGAGCGCGAACCGGCAACTGACGCACAATGCCAATGGCTGGCTGCGCACGGTCACACCCAATGGCGAGATCGACAGCAGCAACCCGTTCTTCCAGAGCCTCGGCAGCAACGGCCGCAGTTGCGCCAGTTGCCACCGGCAAGCCGAAGGCTGGACCCTGTCCGTCAACGAGGTGCGTCGGCGCTTTGCCGCCAGCGGCGGCCGCGACCCGCTGTTTCGCCCGGTCGACGGCGCGGTATCGCCACTGGCGGACGTGTCCAGCCTCGCCGCCCGTCGCCGTGCCTATGCCATGCTGCTGACGCATGCCGTGATCCGCATTGGCCTGCCGATGCCGGTACCGGCCGAGTTCACCCTGACTGCGGTGGACGATCCGTATGGCTACGCCAGCGCGTCCGAGTTGTCACTGTTCCGCCGTCCGCTGCCGGCAACCAATCTGATGTGGGTCACCGGAGTGATGTGGGATGGGCGCGAGACCTTTGCCCCGTTCCAGCCGCCGATGGACGCGGCCATTCATCACGCGGTACTGGACGCCAGCCTGACCGCACAGGCCCGCGATGCGATTCTCGGCCACGAGCAGGCCGGCAGCGCACCGGATGACGCCACGCTGGCGCGCATCGTCGCCTTCGAATCGCATCTGGTGACCGCACAAGACCGCGACCATGGCGCCGGCGCGCTCTACACCGACGGCGCCATGGCGGGCGCACGCATCTTGCAGCAGCAGCGCTTCTGGGTTGGCATCAACGATTCCCTCGGCGGCGATCCCGCCGGCGCGGCCTTCGATGCCGCCGCGATGCGCCTGTTTGACGACTGGCGCCACATAACGCCCCGCCACAGAGGGGACACGCAGAGCGCCGCACGCGCCGCGATTAGCCGCGGCGAACAGCTCTTCGACAGCCTGCCGATCGACATCACTGGCGTCGCCGGACTCAACGACACCACCGGCAAGGCGGTGATCCACGGCACTTGCAGCACCTGCCACAACGCGCCCAACATCGGCAACCACTCGGTCGGCGCGCCGCTCGACATCGGCACCGCCGATGCCGCCCAGCGCACGCCGGACATGCCGCTGTACACGCTGACCAACACCAGCACCGGGGAAGTCGTGCAGAGCACCGACCCCGGACTGGCGATGCTGACCGGCAAATGGGCCGACATCGGCAAGTTCAAGGGCCCGATCCTGCGCGGCGTGGGCGCGCATCCGCCGTACTTCCACAACGGCATGGCGGCCACCCTGCACGACGTCGTCGACTATTACGACAGTCGCTTCAACATCGGCATGAGCGGCCAGCAGAAAGACGATCTGGTGGCATTCCTCAAGGCGCTGTGATGCGACCGACAAAGCTCTCGGGTATCAGCCCGCTTCCACCTTCAGGGTTGCGCCGTTGACACCCACCACGCGGACTTCGGCCCCGGCCGGCAACTCGGGCCCTTCCACCAGCCATTGGCCATCGCCGACATGCGCCTTGCCACGGCCGTTGACGATGGCCTCGGAGAGCACGTAACGGCGACCGATCATCTGCTCACCGCGACGGCTCATGGTGTGGGAAGCGGGGTCATCATCGCGGCCCAGCCGTGGCCGCAGCCACTGCCACCACAGCAGGCAGGAGGCGAACGCCAGCACGGCAAACAGTACGGCTTGCGGCAGTAGTCCAAGCGAAGGCAGCAGTAACGTCACCACCCCCATCACGGCGGCGGCGATGCCGATCCACAACAGGAAAAAGCCCGGCACCAGAATCTCGCCGCCGATCAGGATCAGCGCGAGGATCCACCACAGGTAATGCGCGGCAAAGTCCATCATCAGATGTCTCTCAGCGTGATTGCGTCGGCGCCGCGGGCGGCTGGGTCTTGTTGTTGTTCAACACTTCCTTGCCGATCTCGGCAATGCCGGCCAGCGACGACAGGATGCCGGTGGCCTCGAACGGCAGCATCAGCAGCTTCTGGTTCGGCGACGCCGCCATCGCTTTCAAGGCCTCGACATACTTGGTCGCCACAAAGTAGTTGATGGCGTTCAAGTCGCCCTTGGAAATGGCATCCGACACGAAGGCGGTGGCCTTGGCTTCGGCGGCGGCGAGGCGCTCGCGCGCTTCGGCTTCGCGGAAAGCCGCTTCGCGTTGGCCCTCGGCGGCCAGAATGGTGGACTGCTTCTCGCCGTCGGCCTTGAGGATCGCCGCCTGCTTGAAACCTTCGGCCTCAAGGATGTTGGCGCGCTTCTCGCGCTCGGCCTTCATCTGCCGCGCCATGGCGTCGACCAGATCCTTGGGCGGGCTGATGTCCTTGATCTCGATGCGGTTGACCTTGACGCCCCAGGGCGAGGTGGCTTCATCGACCACCTTCAGCAGGCGCGCGTTGATTTCATCACGCTTGGACAGCGTTTCATCCAGATCCATCGAGCCGAGCACGGTACGGATGTTGGTCATCACCAGCGCCAGCGTCGCATTCTCGAGATTGGTGACCTCGTAAGCGGCCTTGGCCGCATCCAGCACCTGGTAGAACACCACGCCATCGACCCGCACCACCGCGTTGTCCTTGGTGATGACATCCTGCGACGGCACCGCCAGCACCTGCTCCATCACATTCATCTTGCGGCCGATGCCGTAGATGAAGGGCACCAGAAAATGCAGGCCCGGTTGCAGCGTGCGGGTGTAGCGCCCGAAACGCTCGACCGTCCACTCGTATCCTTGCGGCACGATGCGCACCATCTTGGCGATGGTGATGATGGCTACAAGCACCAGTGCAATGGCGAAAATGCTACCCATGTTCATGTGGCCTCGATACGGTGGGAAAACCGGATTATAGGCGACTGGCCGCGCTTACGGTGCGGGCTGCACGGGCAAGGCCAGGGTGACGCGCAGGCCGCCACCATCGCGGTTGGCGAGCGCGATGCGGCCTCCGTGAGCCTCGGCGATTTCGCGCGCCAAGGCGAGACCGAGGCCGGTGCCGGCACGTTTGGTGGAATAGAACGGCAGCAGCGCCTGCGACAGCACCGTTTCACTCATGCCCGGGCCGCGATCCGCAACCTCGATGCGCCATTCGCGCGCCAGCGCGTGCACCGCCACGCTGACGGCGTCGGGATCGCCACCCGCTTCGTGTGCGTTCTTGACCAGATTGATCAAGGCCTGTTCGATTTGGGTCGGATCGAACACGGCCGAACCCGGCGGCGGGCTGCCTTGCAAGACAAAACAGGCGTGTTGCGCCAGACTGGCCAGAAACACCGCCCATTCGACCGCGACCCGTTGCGGCGTCGGCAGCTTGGCAAAGCGCGCGTAGCCGTCGATGAAGCCGTGCAGATGCCGTGCGCGCTCGCCGATGGTGGCGAACACGCCGGGCAAGCGGTCGAGATCGCCGCGCCGCGCGAGTTCCGCACCGGAGTGCGCCAGCGAGGAAATCGGCGCCAGTGAATTGTTGAGCTCGTGGCTGATCACGCGGATCACCCGCTTCCAGGTCGCCACCTCCTGCCGCGACAGCTCACGCGTCATCCGCCGCAGCAGGTACAGGCGATGCGGACGGCCTTGCAGGCGAAAGCGCCGGCAGGAGACGTGGAAGGTCTCTTCGCTGTCGTCGATGTCAACGTTGAGCAGGGCATCCTCGCCCGTCTCGATCACGCCGCGCATGGCCGCTGGCAAACCCGCCAACAGGGCGTCGAAACCGGTGCCGGCGAGACTGCGCCCCTCGTTGAGCAAGTGCCGCGCGGCGAGGTTGGCGTAGGCGATCCGTTCGCTGGCATCGACCAGCAACAAGGCCACTGGCGTGTTCTGCACCACCGTATCCAGCAGCAGCTCACGCTCGGTGAGGTGTTGCCGCTGGGCACGCAAGGTCTGGCCGAGCGCATTGTGCATGCGGATCAACTCACCAAGTTCGTCCTTGCGGCGGGTGGCGATGGAGAAACTGAAGTCGCCATCGCGGTAACTGGCCACCGCCCCTTCCAGCGCCCGCAGCATGCGGGACAACGGCCGGGTGCTCCAGCGCGCCAGCCACAGCGACAGCGGCAGCAACGCGATCAGCGTGAGCATCACGGCCACGACGGGCTCATCGATCCACGGTGATTCAAAGCCCAGCGTCGTACCCAGCCAGCGCATGAATTGCGGCAGTGGCCAGCGAGTCAGCGCGAGGTACAGCAACACCCCGCCCCACGCGGCGATGGTCAGCAACAGGGATTGTCGCCCTTCGATTGAAGTCAGGCGCATACCGGGAAATGGTCGGGACCAAAGCGCATGATGCCGCAAATGCGGACGCCCGTCGGCCTGGCGCATCACTGGCGCAGAACGCCGGAAGCAACAAGGCCCGGCATGACCGGGCCTTGTTGTCGATCATCAAATGGCAGCGGCCGACTCAAACCGGGTGTCGCGCGCGCCGACGCAGACCGAAGAAAGCCAGCAACCCACCCAGCAAGGCCAGCGTCCACGGTGACCCGGACGGCACCGCCACCGCCGGCCCTTGCGGCACCACCGCCGCCTGCACCTCGACTGCGCCGATATCCACCGTGCCATTGGCGATGCGGGCGAAACCCGTACCGCGTTGATCGGTGCTGACACCGGACGGCACCAGGGCATTGTTGCCGGCGTCGATGGCCGGGCTGCCGGCCTGTGGCAGCATCGTCGCGGTCAGGCCGCCGTTGTTGGTCAAGGCACCCAGCCCCGGGCTGTCACTGAAGACGTTGCCATTGCCGGTATAGCTCGCCTGCATGGCGGTACCGAGCAGGCTGGAGGCAATGGTTACCGTGGTCGGCGCGGTGGTGGCATAGTAGCCACCACCACCCGCCCGCGAACCGAAATCGACATCGGTCGGCGCGGTGTTACCGCTCAGGATGGTGTTGTTGATCACCAGCGTGGCGTAGGTCGCGCTCTCCAGAAACACGCCGCCGCCATCCACATCCGAGCTATTGCCGGTGATGGTGGCGCCGGCAAGGGTGAGGACGGCCGCCTCGGCATACACCCCGCCACCGTAACCCGTTGCGTGATTGCCGGTCACGGTCGTGTTGATGAGGGTGGCCGCCGCATCGCGGCTGACATAGACGCCACCCCCATCGCCGTCGCTCCAGTTGCCACTGATGGTGGCATCCCGAAGGGTCAAGGTACTGTCGCTCTCGACGTAGATGCCGCCGCCTTCGCCCCCGTTCGTGCGGTTGCCGCTGATCGTGCTGCGCTCGATGCTGACCGCGCTGTAATTCAGCCCGTACACGCCACCGCCGTCGGAGTCGGCGGTGTTGCCGCTGATCACGCTGTCGCTGACGGTCAACGTGGCGGCATATCCCACATTGATGCCGCCACCTTCGTCATCCGAGGCTGTGTTGCCGGAGATCGTGCACCGCAGCACGTTGACTGTGGCGTATTCATACGCATAAATGCCACCGCCATCGACACCCGCGACGTTGTCACGAACGGTCGTATCCGCAAGCGACAGATTGCCCCGCGCACCGACATGGATCGCGCCGCCGCTGGATGCACTGGGATTCCCCCCCGAGTAGGTCAGGTACCCACCCGTCAGGATCAGCTGCGATGCCGTCAAGCTGGCGTCGTCGCCCACCGCCAATACCCGCGACGCGCCATTGGCATCAAGGGTCTGGCCGCTGCCGACCAGGGTCACGGTGGAGCTGGCAACGACATCGAGTTGGCTGCCCCCGAGGGTGATGGTGGCATTGGCCAGTGCGGCGTCGAATGCAATCGTGTCGGCACCGCTACCGGCCACGCAGCTACCGACCACGGCATCGGTGTTGGCCGACTCAAATGCCTGCCGCAAGGTGCAGCTGGTGCCAGTGCCGGCATCGCCGCCAGTGGTCACGGTAATGCTGGCGGCATGGGCACTACCCACGCTCAACGCCAGCGCCACAGCCAAAGCCAACGGCGTGCGCAAACTGCGCGTCGTCTTGCGATGCATGCGATTCCCCTTGATATTTTGATCGGTCAGAATAAGTGAGAATCACATCACAGACAACTGTCCGACATCACGGGTAACACGCCACCCGGCGCTCCGCGCTGGCGCCATCGAACAACGGGCCACCGGCGCTCTCAGCTCTCGATGCCGTAGCGGTCCATGCGGCGGTACAGCGCCTGCCGCGAAAGCCCCAGCGATTGCGCGGCGCGACTGATGACGCCGCCATGGGCGCTTAGCGCCTGCTCCACCATCTCGCGCGATGGCTCATCGAGGTTGCGCGTGGCGCTTGGCAGCGCGGCGGGCAAGTTGAGGTGCGACACCTGAATCGGCTCGCGGCCGGCCAACAAGCGGGCACGATCGATGGCGTTCTTGAGCTCGCGCACATTGCCCGGCCAGTCGTGGCTGAGCAGCGCCTCGCGCGCCGCCTCGGACAGCGCCGCGCCATCCAGAAAATGCTCCGCCAGCGGCAGCACGTCATCGACCCGCTCGGCCAGCGGCGGCAAGCTCACTTCGATGACGTTGAGACGGTAGTAGAGGTCTTCCCGGAACGTGCCGGCGCGAATCATCGCCTTCAAGTCGGCGTTGGTGGCGCTGACCACGCGCACCCGCGCGCTGCGCGTGCGTGCCGAGCCCAGGCGTTCGAACTGGCCGGTTTCGATCACCCGCAACAACTTCACCTGACCGGACAGCGGCAGGTTGCCGATCTCGTCCAGAAACAGGGTGCCGCCGTCGGCGGCTTCAAAACGACCCTCGCGGGCCTTGTTGGCGCCGGTGTAGGCACCGGCTTCGGCACCAAACAACTCCGCTTCGATCAGCTCCGTCGGCAGAGCACCGCAGTTGACCGCCACGAAGGGACCTTCCTTGACCTTGGAATTGGTGTGAACGATTTGCGCGATGCGCTCCTTGCCAGCACCGTTCGGGCCGGTGATCAGCACCGGCACGTCGGCGCGTGCGACCTGGCAGGCCAGCTGCACCGTGCTTCCCATGGCCTCGGAGGCAAACACCAACCCGCCGAGATCGTAGTCGCGCCGCAACTCCATGCGGCGGCGGCGGCGCTCCTGCCGCGCGCGGGCGAGCTCGCGGGTCGACTCGGCCAGTTCCAGCAGGTTTTCCACCGTGGTCAGCAGCTTGCGGTCATCCCACGGCTTGGCCAGATAATCCGCGGCACCGGCCTTGACCAGCTCGACGGCGGTCTCGAGGTGCGTCCAGGCCGTCAGCAAGATCACCGGCAAATCGGGGTACTGGGCACGGATCGCCCGGAACAGCGCCACGCCCTCCTCGCCCGAGGTGGTGTCGGCGCTGAAGTTCATGTCCTGGATCACCACGTCGATCCGCTCGCGGCCCAGCATCGCCAAGCCGTCGACCTGGCTCAGCGCCACCCGCGGACGAATGTCGTTGAGCGACAGCAGCAGCGACAAAGCCTCGCCCACGGCCGGGTTGTCGTCGATGATCAGTACGCTACGCATGTTGTTCCGGTGCATGGATACATGGATGCGCCCCGACACGAATTGGTTGCAATGTTAGCTGCTGTCGCGCGCATCACAAGCTCCGCGTTGCCACCACCGGCGGCACCCGCGCGGCGCGGCGCGCCGGCCCCAACACCGCCAGTTGGCCCAGCACCAGCATCAGCATGGAGCCGATGGGCAGGTACGCCCATGGCAGCCGCAGCAATTCATAGTGGTGCATCAGCCACAGGTTGATCGCGTAGGCCAGTGCCATGCCGAGCACGACACCGGCCGCCACCACCAGCAGGTTTTCCAGTTGCACGTCGCGCAGGATGTCACGGCAACGCGCGCCCAGTGCGCGGCGGATACCAATCTGCCGCGTGCGTTGCTGCACCCAGTAGCTGGTCAGACCCATGACCCCGACCAGGGTCACGATCAGCACCACCAGGCTGACCCCGGCGAGCAGCCACACCGCGGCTTTTGATTTCGCCATCATGCGCTGGCGCAGATCGGCGTACCGCTCGACGCGCGGCTCGATGCCTTGCACACTCTCGGCGCCCAGCTCGCGGTGGATCAGTTCCGCGACCGCCTTGCGCACGCGCTCCACCTGTGCGCCATCCGCGACGCGCACCGCATACAAAGGCACCGGCCAGCTGCCGGGCACGCCCGGAAACACCAGACTGTAATCGAGGTTGTCGCGGTTGTCCTGACCGAACTGGTTGCGCATCAAGTGCTCGACCACGCCCACCACGGTGCGCCGCGCGGCATCGGCAGCGCGGCCGATACGCACGATCTTGCCCAGCGCGCGGCCATCCGGAAATAGTCGATCCGCCAGTGCCCGGGTGATCAGCGTCGGCCCATTGGCGTTGATTCCCACGTCGCTGTATTGCGTGCCCTGCTCGACAGCGCTGAAGTCGCGTCCGGCGACCAGTTTCAAACCCAGCGTCGCGCGCAGGTTTGCGCCGATGTAGACCGCCGCGTTCGCGCTGTCACTGCCGCCGTCAGCCAGCACATCGCCATTCATTTGCGCCATGGTTTGCATCGGCAACGCTCCGGCCACGCCGGCCGAGCCGACACCAGACAGTGCACCCAAGGCCTGCGCCACGCCCTGCAAGCGCGCCGCGGACCACGGCGTACCGCGCGCGATCACGTTGGTTGCCACCAGCAAGCGTTCCGGCTGGCCAATGCCATCCGGCGCCAGGATCAACTGCACGCGCTGCTGCAGCAGGAACAGCGCATTGCAGGCTATCGCGCAGGCCAGCGCCACTTGCAAGACCACCAGCAGGGGCATCAGGCGATGGCGCAACAAGGGATTGATGATGTGTCGCATGGTGACCGCCTCAAGCCAGTTTGATTTGCAAGGCCGGCGGCTGGCGGCAAGCCCGCCACGCCGGCAAGATGCCCACCACCAGCCCCACCGTAATCGACAACAGCAGCAAGGCCGCGAACACGCCGGGGCTGAAGCGTGCGGCATCGGCGTATGCCACTGGCTGCATGCGCACGATCCACAAACCCAACCACGTCAGCGGCAAGGCCAACGCACCGCCAACCAGGCCCAGCAAACCGGTTTCGATCAGGTGCTGCACGAACACGGTGCGCGTCGATGCGCCCAGTGCGCGGCGGATCGCCACATCCACCTGCCGGCGCAGGAAACGCGCCGCCAGCAACCCCGCCACATTGACCATGCACAACAGCAGAAAAGCCCCGGCCAGCAGCAGGTTCAGACCGACGTCGTCGGGCACCACATGATTCAGCGCCATCCACGCGCGGGTGCCGTAAATCGCCGCGTGCGGCGCGTAGACAAACCGTCCAGCGGCATGCTGGGCAGCGGCGTAGCCGACGAGGAACGCACGCCAGCTCGCCACCTCGGTCGGTGTATCCAGTCGCGCCCACAGCTCCAGCCAGCGGCACGATGACACCTCGGTCGACTGAAAGCTGACCACCGGCGCCCCTTCGCCGCACTCGCCGGACGTCAGCGGCCCCACACCGGCCGCGAGCGCGGCACCAACCGGAATGAAAAATTGCTCGTCGCTGCCCAGCGGATTGTTCTGGTTGCGGCGGACGTCGAGGAACACGGTATGCGGCTTCCACGGCGCCGTCACGCCGATCACGCGGAACGTCTTTGATCCCATGCGCAGGCTCTGCCCGAGCGCCTGTTCCGTTCCGAACAGTTTTTCCGCCAGTTTGCTGTCGATCACCACTACCGGCGCGTCAGCGGCGAGTTCCGCGGCGGTCCACGGCCGGCCCTGCCGCAACGGAACACCCAGTATCGACAGCGGCTCGCCGTAGACGATGAAACCGTTGGCTTGATCCGACACGCTGCCGTCGGGCTTGCCCACGGTGGTCATGCTTTGTGCCAAAGCCACCTGTGCGGGTGCGCGATGGGCATCCACCACGGCCTTGGCGTCGCGCAGGGCGAGATAGCTGTCCGGCTGGGCGTAATCGGCGTTGTCCTTCTCCACCGCTTCGCGCGCGTCCATTGTCGCCACGTAAAGATGCGGACTGATGCCCGGCAGCGGTTCGCCAGCCAAGGCGCCGAAAATCGTCAATGCGGTCATGGTGGCTGCAATGCCGATCGCCATCGTCAACACCAGCAAGGACGCCATCGACAGGTTTTGCCGACAGCGGCGCCGGGCCAGGTCCACGTAATACCCAAACATCACATCACCCTTCTTGTAGGAGCGGCCCTTGGCCGCGATTGAGGGCATCCCGCACGCGGGAACCCTTCACCAGATACGGAACATTCCAATCGCGGCCATGGGCCGCTCCTACAGGGATTTTCGGGAGTCATGCGGCGATCCTCCTCATACCGACCGCGTCGCCACCACCGGCGGCACTGCGGCGGCGCGGCGGGCTGGCGCCCATACCGCCAACTGGCCGAGCAGCCACAAGGTTGCCGCACCGACCGGCAGGTACCAGATCGGCAGGCGCGGCAATTCGTAGTGCTGCATCAGCACGGCGTTCAGCAGCACCGCCAGCGCCACGCCAAGCACCACGCCGACGCTGACGATCAGGAAATTTTCGGCCTGGAAATAACGCAGGATGTCGCGCCGGGTCGCGCCGATGGCGCGGCGTATGCCGATCGTTCGATTGCGCTGCTGCACCCAGAAACCGGCCAGTCCGGCAATGCCGAGTGCGGTGACGAACAACAGGCCGAGGGTAGCGGCCAGCAGCAAGCCGATCATGGTTCGATCGCCCTTGAAGTACGCGGCGCGGATGTCGGCATAACTGCGAGCGCTGTCGGCCGACATCTGCCGCTGCGGCCGGAGTTTCAGCAGGCTCGCCTTGGCCTGCTTGATCACGCGTGCTTGTTCACCCGGCTCGCTGCGCAAGGCAAACACGGCATTGCCCGTGTTCGGCACTTCCGGCAACAACAGTGATTGATCGTACTTGTCGTCGTTGGAGATGTTGGCGCGATGCAGGTGTTCGACCACGCCCACGATGGGGGTGCCCTGACCGTGGAACAGGCCGCTTTCCCCGAAATAGATCGTCCGCCCGACGGCTTGATCTGGATGCTGCGGAAACAGTCGTTGCGCCAGCGCCCGACTCACGATCACCGCCGGCACCGCGTGGCTGCCGATCGATTTTCCCGGATCGTCCAGCGCGTATTCATCGGCAGTGAAAGCCCGTCCGGCGACCAGGCGCAAACCGAACGTCGGCAAGGCCCCTGGTCCGCCCGCATACAAGTCCGCCGTCGCGCAACCGGCTACCAGTCCGCGCGCCTTGATCGCCGCATGCACGGCATCGAGGTTGGCGCAAACACCGGTGCCGTGCTGCGAGCCCGCGAAAGGCACATGACTGACGATGGCCACCGCCTCGACGCCCGGCACGGCCTTCAGCGCCGCCAGATCGGTCTGATGCACACTCAAAGGATTGGCGCCGGCATCGAGGTCATTGACCTCGATGATCGACAGCGCGCTTTCATCCAGCCCACTGGGAACGAGAACCCGATCGACGCGCTGGGCAATCAGGAACAAGGCGTTGGTGACGATGGCACATGCCAGCGCCACTTGCAGCGCCAGCAGGGCGGCGGTCAATTTGTGATGGCGCAGGGTGGCAACGATAGGAGCAAGGTGCATGCAGGCATTCCTTCACAGCGTCTTCAATTGCAGCGCCGGCGTGATGCGGCAGGCGCGCCACGCCGGCAACAGGCCGGCCAACAGGCTGGCGACGATGGCAGACAGCACCGTCGCCAACAGCATCGGTGCATCCATGTGGGCCACTTGTGCATAGTCGTCGGGCCGATGGCGGACGCTCCACAAACCAAGCTCGGCAATAGCGATGCCGAGCACGCCACCGGAGACACCGATCAGCGCCGCCTCGACGCCGAACTGGCGGAAGATGTCGCGCCGGGTGGCGCCCAGCGCACGCCGCACGCTGATCTCGCCGCTGCGGCGCAGGAACTTGGCCAGCAACAGGGCGACGATGTTGACGATACAGACGATCAGGAAGCCCAGTGCCAACCAGGTCTGCAGGAACACATCGCCCGGCACCAGACCGAGCCGGCCCAGCCACGACATCAGGCCATACAGATTTGCGTCGCCGGGTGGGCGTTGATACCGGCCAAGCGCCTTTTGCTGCGCCGCGTAATTGGTCAGGTACTGGCGATAATCCGCCACTTGCTCGGGCGTATCGAGCTGCACCCAGACGTTCAGCCAGGCCGTCGTCGCGTTGGTCTTGGAACTCTGCTCACCCCAGCCGTTGCTCCAGTTGCTGTCAAGATCCATGGCGATGGCCGTGGACAAAGGCAGGAAGAAGCGGTCGGCCGCATCGAACGATGGCTGAATGGCATAGAACAGTGGCCTCGGCTGCCAGTCGCGGGTCACGCCGACGACCTGGAAATCGTGTTTGCCCAGATGCGCCACCTTGCCCACGGCCACCGCATCGCCAAACAAGCGCGTGGCGAGCTTTTGCGACAACACGACCACCGGCGCCTGCGCCGCATCGTCCTCGGCCGACCACGCGCCGCCTTGCACGAACGGCACCCCGAACATGGCAAAGAAATCGTGCGTGGCGAAGCTGCCGTTGACCGACTTCGGCCGCGCGCCGGGGCGATCGGAGCGCGCCACCAGATCGCCACGCGCCACCGCCGTCTGGCGTACGCCCTTGTGTGCTTCCAGCAAGGCTTTCGCGTCCGGCCATGTCATCGCCACCAATGGACCA
>DASSXP010000330.1:0-3485 GCA_035703755.1 Rhodanobacteraceae bacterium
AGCAGGCCATTCGTCTGTTGCAATTGTCCAATTTGGAGCTCAGCACCGAACTGCGGCTGATTACCGACGCCAATCCCTTGCTGATGCTGGATGATCTGGACGATGACCCGGGCCTGACCAGCGAAGACGCCGCCGCCACCGAGACCGCCGCCAACAACGATAGCAACGAGGGCAGCGACCACGACGGCGAAGATTTCGCCAGCGACCTGGGCGATGCCCCGCTGGAGTTCGACAGCCCCTACCCGCAAAGCACCGCCGGCGGCGATGGCGAGCCCAACGACGACACCAGCGCGGCCGAATCCTTGCGTGAACACCTGTTGTGGCAACTCAACCTGAGTGGACTCGACCTGCGCCAGCAAGCCATTGGCGCGGCGCTGATCGACTCACTCGACGACGACGGCTACCTGCGCGAACCCATCGACAGCATCCTGACCGCCTTGCCGGCCGAACTGACGGCCGACGCGGCAACGGTGGAAGCGGTGCGGCAACGCCTGCTGCGCATGGACCCGACCGGCGTCGGCGCCCGCGACCTCGCCGAATGCCTGATGGCGCAACTGGAAATCCTGCCGCCGGATACCCCGGGCCGCGCGCTGGCGCAGCGCCTCGTCGAGGGCGAAATGGAGCTCCTTGCACGCGGCGACTACGACCGCCTGACGCGCCGCCTCGACACCGACATCGGGCAGTTGGAGGTGGCCGTCGCGCTGATCCGCCGTCTCGACCCACGCCCCGGCGACAGTTTCGACAGCGCGCCGGTTGAATACGTGGCACCGGATGCCTACGCGATGCGCCGCAACGGCCGCTGGCGGGTCAGTCTCAGCCCGGACTGCCAGCCGCGGCTGGAAATCAACCAGCACTATTGCGGCCTGATGGCCGAGGCCCGCCGCGAGGACGCCGCCTACCTGCGCGGCCAGTTGCAGGAAGCGCGCTGGTTGATCAAGAGCCTGCAATCGCGTGCCGAGACCATCCTCAAGGTCGCCAACGCCATCGTCCGCGCCCAACACGCCTTTCTCGAATACGGCCCCGAAGCCATGCGTCCGCTGACACTGCGCGAAGTGGCGGAGGAAGTCGGCATGCACGAGTCGACCATTTCGCGCGTGACCACGCGCAAATACCTGCACACGCCGCGCGGCATTTTCGAGTTCAAGTATTTTTTCTCTTCCGGCGTCGGCACCGAGGACGGCGGCAGCGCCTCGGCCACCGCCGTGCAAGCCATGATCCGCAAACTGATCGACGCCGAAAACCGTCGCCGGCCGCTGTCGGATCAAGCCTTGGCCAAGGAATTGCATGAGCGGGGTATCCAGGTCGCCCGCCGCACCGTGGCCAAATATCGGGAGTCCCTGCGGATTCCCAGTTCATCGGAGCGAGTCAATTTGCAGGAGTGAACCCGTGAATCTCGATGCCGGGAACCCGACCGGGTTCGCGGGGTCGAAGTAACAGACGCCCACGGCGTCAACGCGCTGCTGGCAACAGCAGCAAACCCCAGTCCGTACGAGGAGGTGCCCATGCAAATTCAGGTCAGCGGTCATCAGGTCGAAGTCACGCCTGCCTTGCGCAGCCACGTCGAAACCCGCGTCGAGCGGATCGAACGCCACTTTGATCATCTGACGTCCCTCAATGTGGTGTTGACGGTGGAAAAACTGCAACATCGGGCGGAAGGCACCCTCACCGGCAGCGGCTGCGTCCTGCATGCTTTTGCCACCGAGACCGACATGTATGCCTCGATCGACGTGATGATGGACAAGTTGCTGCAACAATTGCGCAAGCATCGCGACAAGCATGCCGACCGCAACCAGGCCAAGGTGCGCGACGCGCGTTACGCCTGATTCGAGTGTGCCCCCCCGCGTACCGGGCCCCTGATGGAGCCCGGTACGCATCCGGGCAACCCATTCCGTGCCGAGCACGGCGCTGGCCGCGCAGCACGGGATCACGAGGATTTTCAACCGCCGCATCCGGCGACAGCTTGACCAGTGCAGGAAACGGCCTGTCGCCGCAACGCCCGGCGCAGCGCCGCCGCTTACGCCTTGGCGGCGCGCTCAGCCTGGGTCTCGGCCACCTTGTCGCGCAGATACACCGGCAACGCCTGTTCCGGCGCCACGCCGTCGCCGTGCGCCAGTCGCGGTGCCGCCAGCAAGGCGATGTCACGCGCCTCTGGCCAACGCGCTTCGGCCACGATCACCCGCTCCACCGCGTGCGGCCAGGCGGCGGCCAAACGCTCGCTCTGCGCCTCCCAACCGGTGCCAACCACATGCCAGCGTGGCGCTGGCGGCAACGCCAGCTGCTCCGGCGTCGCCACCCGCTCCGGCCCGCAGAGTGCCAGCTCGCCATCGGCGCCGCGTGCAAAGGCGGCGACGTACAACTCGCCCATGCGGGCATCCAGCAACGCCAGCACCCGATCCGCCACACGCGGCGCCTGCTCAGCCAATGCGGCCAGGGTTGATATCGGCAATACCGGCCGATCAAGCGCATAGGCAATGCCCTGCGCCAGCGAAATCGCCAGGCGCACGCCGGTAAAGGCGCCGGGGCCGCGCCCCACCGCGATGCCGTCCAGCGCCGCGCGCGCCAGCCCGGCCTCGGCCAGCAGCTCGGACGCCATCGGCAAGGCCAGTTCGGCGTGCCGACGCGGCGCCAGCACGCTGCGTTCGAGCAGCCGACCATCCGACAACAAGGCCACCGAACAACGCTCGGTCGCGGTTTCAAAGGCAAGCAGATTCATGGCGGCATTGTCGCATCCACGGCCGCCACCGGCACATCACCTGCATCCGCGTCACGGAAAAACGCCCGCACGGCCTCCAGTTCGCGCGTCTGTGGCAGTGGCGGCAGGCTTTTCAGGAACAGGCGGCCGTACGGTTTGCCCAGCAGACGTGGGTCGCACAGCACCAGCACGCCACGGTCGTTGACATCACGGATCAGCCGGCCCACGCCCTGCTTCAGGGCAATCGCGGCGGCGGGAATCTGCCACGCCGTGAAAGGACTCTCGCCACGCGCCCGGATCGCATCGAAACGCGCTTCCAGCACCGGATCGCCGGGTGCCGCGAACGGCAGTTTGTCGATGATCACCAGCGACAAGGCATCCCCCGCCACATCCACGCCTTCCCAGAAACTTGCCGCCCCGAGCAACACCGCGTTGCCGGCTTCGCGGAACGCTTTCAGCAAACTGTTGCGGGGCATGCGGCCCTGCACCAGCAAGGGAAACGGCAAGCGTCCTTCCAGCAGGCTGGCCGCCCGTTGCAGGGCGCGATGCGAAGTAAACAGAAAGAACGCCCGTCCGCGCGAGGCCTCCAGCACCGGAATGCACGCCTCCACCACGCGCGCGGTGTAGTGCTCACTGTTGGGTTCGGGCAAGCCCGGTGGCAGGTAGGCCAGGGTTTGCCGCGCGAAGTCGAACGGGCTCGGCAGGCACAGCGTCACCGGATCATCCAGCCCGAGCTGGCGCACGAAGTGATCGAAACGGGAAGCCACCGACAAGGTGGCCGAAGTGAAAATCC
>DASSXP010000041.1:0-3286 GCA_035703755.1 Rhodanobacteraceae bacterium
CAGGTTGAGGCTGGACACGATCAACGCGGCCAGTTCACGCTCGTGGGCGGTCTGATCAGACATGCTTCAAAGGCTCCGTGCTACCACCTTCCCCAAGGCGGTGGCCTGCCAGTGTACCATAGCGGGTTTTATTGCCCGCACGATGATGCACGCCGCCCCACTCCCGCAATCCGCCACCCAAGCGCCCGAGGTCCGCTATCGCACCGAGTCGCCGGCCGCGCTGCTGGAAGACCCTGCCACCTTGGCGGTGTTCGGCTATGGCAAGGCGGCCCCTGCGCTCGACGATCCACGCTTTCTGCGCGTGGCGAGCGAGCCGGTGCATGCCGCCGAAGCCGGCATGCTGGAGCAGTGGCGGGTCGCCGGCACGGTCACGTCCGGGGTCGAAGCCGGCGTGCGCTGGAGTGAGGGCGGCGGCTGGCTGTATGCCGCCATCAGCATCGAGCAGCCCGACACCGACCCGGCAGCCACCGCCAGCACGGCGTACGGCTTGCTGGCGCGGTTCATGGCCGCCCGGCGCGGCTATCGCGTGCAGCGGATGTGGAACTTGCTGGCCGACATCAACCAGGGCGAAGGCGACCTTGAGCGCTACAAGCGCTTCTGCCTTGGCCGCGGCAACAGCCTGGCCGGCCTGTTCGATGAGGGCTATCCGGCCGCCACGGCGGTCGGCCACCACGACAGCCAGCGCGCGTTGCAGGTCTACTGCCTGGCCAGCCGGGATGCCGGACAACGGATTGAAAACCCGCGTCAGATGAGCGCCTGGCACTATCCGCGTCAATACGGTCCGGTGGCGCCCAGTTTTGCCCGCGCGATGCGTTTGCCCGCGGGCGACGCACTGGCCATTTCCGGCACCGCGGCGATACGCGGCCACGAGTCGCGCCACGCCGACGATCTCGCCGCCCAACTGGCGGAAACCTGGGCCAATCTCGATGCCTTGCTGGCGGCGGGCGGCATGCCGGCCGGCTTCAACCCGCAATCGCCACTCAAGGTGTATTTGCGGCAGCAGGGTGATGCCGCCCCGGTTGACGCCTTCCTCGATCAGCACGCACCCGGCGTACCACGCTTGCTGCTCGAAGCCGATATCTGTCGCCGTGAGTTGCTGGTGGAAATCGACGGCTGGCGCTACGCCTGAGAGCTTGTTAAAACTTGCATTTTCCAGCCATTTGGCGCAATCTGATCGCCAGATGACAGAGGGCAAGCACCATGCAAACGCTCGCCGAACGCTCGACGCTGCGCTTTCTCAAACTGAAGCCGGCTACGCGCGAGATCCGTGATGAGGCCATGCCGGCACACGGCACCCTGGTCGCCATCGATCCATTGCCGATTGGTGCCATCGAACTCTTGAGCCAGTACCTCGGCCTGCCCGGCAGCGAGGTGGCCAAGCTCGCCGGCATCCCGGCGCGCACCTACCAGCGCCGCAAGGAGCACCAGCAACCGCTCACCGCCAGCGAGTCGGACGCCACCTTGCGTATCGCCCGTATCGTGCAGGCGGCGGATCGCGTGTTCGGTGACGCCAGCCGCGCCATTCGCTGGATGACTTCGCGCCACGCCCTGCTGGGCGAATCGCCGATACGCCTGCTCGGCTCCGACGCCGGCGCACAGGCGGTGCAAGACGAGTTGACCCGCATCCAGTGGGGCGATTACGCCTGATGCGGGTTTTCCGCATCACCGCGCGGCAATACGCCAACGACCCGCTCAGCGGCGTGGGTGCAGCGCTGGCGGGTGGCCGCTGGAACTCCAAGGGCACGCGCGTCGGTTACGCAGCCGGCTCGCGTTCCCTGGCACTGGTGGAGATGCTGGTGCATGTCGATCTCCACTGCGTGCCCCACGACCGCGTCATGGTGTCGATCGAGTTGCCAGACGATGGCGTTGCAACCTTGTCGCCGCTGCCGCCGGGCTGGAATCGCCTGCCGTACGATCCCCGCGTGCAAGCGGTCGGCGACAAGTGGTTGCGGGAGGGTCACAGCCTGGCCTTGCGCGTACCGAGTGCCATCGTGCCCGCGGAATGGAATGTGTTGGTCAATCCGGGGCACCCACGCCGCACGGAAATCCGCATTGGCGCGACCGAAGCCTTGACGCTGGATGCCCGTCTGTTCGACTGATCCGGCGCCGGGCTCAGCCGCCGGCCGTCGTTGCCGACGACGACGCCGATGCCGGCACCGGTGCCGGACAGGTCACGGCCTTGCGCGGAGTGTTGGTGTCAGACGGCGCATACGCCTCGCCAATCCGCGGCATCCGCGCCGACAAAGGTTCGGCGGCGCCGTGCAGGCGCCAGTCGTAGATCACGGTGTACGCCATCACCCGGCGCACGTAGGCACGGGTTTCGTTGAACGGAATGCTCGCCACAAACACATCCGGCGCCAGCGTGCCGCGCGCATCGAGCCAGCGCCCCACGTTGCCGGCGCCCGCGTTGTAGGCGGCGCTGGCCAGCCATGGCGCGCCCTGATAGCGCGCCGCCATGCGCGCGAGGTAGTGCGTGCCGAGCGGGATGTTGATGGCCGGGTCGTACAAGTCCGCCGCGTGCCGGTATGGCAAGTTGTCGCGTTTGGCCACTTCGCGCGCGGTGGCTGGCAGCAGCTGCATCAGGCCGCGCGCGTTGGCGCCGGAGCGCGCATCGGGAATCCACGCGCTTTCCGCCCGTGCAATGGCGAATGCCCACGCTGGCTCGATCCCGGCCGTCGTGGCATTGCCCTCCATCGCTTGCCGGTAGGCGAGCGGATAGCGCAAGTCGTAGAGGCGCCGATTGGTGCCACTATTGAGGGTGACGATGGCCCGTGAATACCAGCCGCGCCGAGTGGCGAGGTCAGCGGCCAGGCGCTGCTGGTCCGCGTCCAGTTCACCCATCGCCTGGGCCCATTCACGCCGTGCGGGCGCTTCAAGGCCGATGGCCTTGAGCTCGAAGGCGCGATCGAGCGGCGCCACGCGCAACAGCGTGGCATCCTCGGCGACACTACCCACCAGCTGATCGGCACAAATCACGTAGCGCTGACCCAGCCAATCGGCAGCGAGGAAGCCGTAAAAATCGGCATTCCCGGCTATCGTGGCGAATGCCGCACGCGAGGCCGCATCCTGTCCCCGTTCGGCCAGCGCACGGGCGCGCCAGTAGCGCCAGACTTCATCGCTTTGCTGCTCGGCGCTCAGGGCATCGAGCGCATCCAGCACCTTGCGCCAATCGCCCGCCACCAGCGCCAGCCGCACCCGCCACTCGCGCGTGGTGTCGGTGGTCGCCGCCGCCGGCAAGGCATCCAGCTTGCGGGCCGCATCCGGCGCGTAACTGGTGGCCGCGTAC
>DASSXP010000046.1:0-10343 GCA_035703755.1 Rhodanobacteraceae bacterium
CTCAGAGCTTGTGAAAAATTCGAACGCCGTAGCGAGGGCGTCGCCGGGCGTTCCTGGCAAGGTGAGTTGGGCGCAAACAAGGGAGTTTGGTAAACCAAATGACCGCAGTTTGCGCCCAGCGCGCCGCCGCCAGGGGCGTTCGGCGGCGCCCGCAGTCGGTGGGCGATTTTTTCACAGGCCCTCAGCCGATGCGATCTTGTCGGTGCAGGGCGCGGTGGCCGATATCCCGTCGCAGTTGCTTGCCGTCAAACTGGATTTGCGCCGCCAGCGCGTAGGCGTTCTCGCGTGCCAGGGTGAGATCATCACCCAGCGCACAGGCCGTGAACACGCGGCCGCCGGCGGTGACGACCCGTTCGACGCCATCCTGTCGAGTGCCGGCGTGGAACAGCTTGCTGAGCGGTGGCGGCGGCAGGTCGAGGCCCTGCACCGGGTCGCCGGTGCGCGGTTTGGCCGGATAATCGGCTGCTGCCAAGACCACGCCCAGCGCCGGGCGCGGGTCCCATTCGGCGGTGCTGCGGTCAAGCCGGCCGTCCAGCGCCGCCTCTATCAGCTCGACCAGATCGCTGCGCAGGCGCAACAGCAGCGGCTGGGCTTCCGGGTCGCCCAAGCGCACATTGAACTCGATCACGCGCGGCTGGCCGTCGCGGTCGATCATCAAGCCGACATAAAGAAAACCGACAAAGGGCGCGCCTTCAGCCGCCATCGCCGCCAGCGTCGGCGCGACGATGTCGCGCTGGATGCGGGCATCGATCGCCGGTGTGACCACCGGTGCCGGCGAGTAGGCACCCATGCCGCCGGTGTTCGGGCCGAGGTCGCCTTCCAGCAGCCGTTTGTGGTCTTGGCTGGTGGCCAGCGGCAGTGCGTGTTGGCCGTCAGCCAGCACGATGTAGCTGGCTTCCTCACCCTCCAGAAACTCCTCGATCACCACCCGTGCCGAGGCGGCACCAAAGGCGTGCGCGCCCAGCATGTCGTGCAGGGCGAGTTCCGCATCGGCCAGGGTCAGTGCCACCACCACGCCCTTGCCGGCGGCGAGGCCGTCGGCCTTGATCACGATCGGCGCGCCGTGCCGGCGCACGTAGTCCAGCGCCGGGGCGAGCTCGGCAAAGGTCGCATGGCGTGCGGTGGGGATGTTGTGGCGGTACAGGAAATCCTTGGCGAAGGCTTTGGAGCTTTCCAGTTGCGCGGCCAGTTTGCGTGGGCCGAAGCAACGCCGGCCGGCGGCGCGAAAACGGTCGCAGACACCGGCGGCGAGCGGGGCTTCCGGCCCGACCACGGTGAGGTCGATGGCCTCCCGCTCGGCCAGCGCCAGCAAGCCGTCGATGTCGGTGGCCGCGACATCGGCATTGCGCACACCCGCTTCGCGCGCGGTGCCGGCATTGCCGGGTGCCACCACGACCTCGCTGACGCGCGGAGATCGTGCCAGTTTCCAGGCCAGGGCGTGCTCGCGGCCGCCGTTGCCGATAACCAGGATTTTCATGGGTGCTCCGCGTGAAATGGGCGCGCCGCCGGCGCGCAGCCCACCATCATGCCGCAAACTGCGTCACCAAAAAACCGCCGGGTACTTGCCTTGCCTGGCATCTGCCGTCAAGGTAGGCGGCGCAGCGGCCGGAAGGCGGCCGTTGCCGGCTCGATCGCAGAGGGAGACATCGATGGGCAACTGGCTTTTGGCGGCAAGCGTGATAGTGGCCGTGGTGGCGATCATCGTCGCCTGGCGCCAGCATCAGGCCGCAGGACAATGGCGGCAATTGGCGGCGGAGGCCGAGGCGGCCATGCACGGCGCCCAGGAGTCGCTGGAGCAGTCGCGGGTTCGCTCCACCCTGGGGGACGTGCTGCTGGCGGTGGCTGAGCGTCTGCCCGACGCGGCGCGCGCCCAAGCGCCCGACGCGGGTGCAAACGAGGCGGCCCGCGAAACCGTGTACCGCCATGTGGATCATGTGCGCGAATACGATGCGGCCGTGCAGAACTGCCTGCAACCGGTGGAATTGATGCCCGGCGCCGACGAGGCCGACCTGGAGCATCTGCTGAAGTTTGTCAGCACCGCGCGCACGCGCCTGTTCGATGCCCGCGCGCAACTGTTGAGCGATGGCACACTCGATCAGTTGCCGACCCTCATTCCCGCGGAGCCGTCCGCAGCGCAGGAGCCACCCGCGCTGCTGACAGCGCTGGCCGGCGTGACCGCAGCCAGCCGTGGCGACACCAGCATCGGGCAACTGCTGCATCATCTCGATACGCTGACCCGGGCGCGTTGCGGCGAGCGGCTCACGTTCTCCTTGCACGCCCCCGAATCGCTGTCGATGCCGGCGCCCATGTGGTTGAGCACGGTACTGCTGCGCTTGCTCGACACGGCGGTTGAGCTGGCCGGTGATGGTGGCGAGGTGGCCTTGGTCGCGCAACAGCGTGACGACCACGGCGTCGACATCGAAGGCCATGCGCAACCGCAACGCAGCCTGCGGGCGGAAACGTATGCGGATTACGAGACCAAGCTGGATGACCTCCGGCACCGCCTCGACGAACGCGGCGTGGTGCTGCAAGCCAACAATCTCGATCCGCGCAGCCGTGGCTACGTGCTGCGCCTGGCGCCGGCGACCGCGGCGCCAGTGGTGGCGCCGGTCGCTGCGAGTCCTGCCGTCGCGTGAGCCCGCTTGGGTCGGATGTGCCGCCACGGCTGTTGGTGCTTGGTGCCAGCGGGCAGGTGGGGGACTGTCTGCTGGCGCGTTGCCGTGCCCGCGGTGTGCCGGTGCTGGCGCTCAGCCGCACTCCGGCGGCGGCTACTCCCGGCGTCACCTGGCTAAGCGGGCGCCTGCCCGATGCAATGCCAACCCTGCCGCCGCTGGATGCGGTGCTGAGCGCGGGGCCGCTCGATCTGTTCAGCCGCTGGCTGACCACCGGCCCCTTGCCGGGACATCCGCGCGTTGTTGCACTGAGCTCGATGAGCGCGGTGACCAAAGCGGCCTCCGCGTGGCCACCGGAGCGCGCGCTGGCGCAGCGACTTCAGCAAGCCGAGCAGGCCGTGGCCGCTGCGTGCGAGCGCGACGGCATGCCTTGGACGCTGTTGCGCCCCACACTGATCTACGGCCTTGGGCGGGATCAGAACATTTCCCCGCTGCTGCGCCGCGCCCGCCGCTGGCGCCTGCTGCCGTTGCCGCGGGCAGGTGGGTTGCGCCAGCCAGTGCATGCCGATGACGTGGCCGCGGCGATGCTGGCGGCCGTGCCGCTCGCGGCCAGTCACGGCCGCGTGCTGGAAATCGGTGGCGGTGAGCGGCTGTCGGTGCGACAACTGTTTGAGCGTCTGCGCGCAGCGATTCCTGAAAGCGTGCTGCCGTTGCCGTTGCCAACGGCCGTCACCCGTTGTGCTGCGCGCGGGGCGTCCCGGTTCGCTCTGGCGGCGAAGCTGGCCCGCTTCGAGGTTGATCTGGTCGCCGACAACAGCGAGGTCGAGCGCTTGCTTGGCATCCGGCCGCGACCTTTCGTGCCAAGCGTCCCTTCCGACTGATGCGGATGGGGCTGGATAGTGGCGATTGTTGCGTCGCACAAGCCGACGCGCGTTGCCATCGGCGTCAAGTCGATTGCAAACACACGTTTGAACTACCTAAGATAGCCGAGCCCGTTTGGCGCCGACTGCGCAGAAGGAACCCACCATGCAGCTTCGAAATCTCCTGGCTTTGTCCTTGACCTGTTCGCTGTTGGCCGCCTGCGGCGGCAGCAGCAACTCCTCCTCCAATTTCGTTCCGCCGCCGCCGCCGGCGATGGTGGCCAACTTCGACCCGTCGGCCAGCGTGATCCCGTTCCCGAACAACCTGCTGTTCTCGGGCACCACCGATCTCACCGTCAATATCCCGGTGGCCGATCCGTCCAACACCGGCGACCCGCAGGTGGCCATCAACGCGCTGGATGGCTTCAGCACGGTGGCGCCGTGGAGCACCACCTTCTCCGCCAAGGTCGACCCGGCTTCGCTCAAACCCGGCGATACCGTGCGCGTGTTCGAGGTCACCCTGACTGGCCCCGGTGGCGCGGTCACCGGCGTGACCCGCGAACTGGCCTCGCCGGCCGAGTACGTGGTCGCTCCGGTGCCGTCCGATGCCGATGGCAAGACCATCGCCATCGTGCCGACCAAGGCGCTGAAGCCGATGACCTCCTACATGGTGGTCGTCACCGATGGCGTCAAGAACGCCACCGGCACCGGCGCCACGCCATCCTTGATTTACACCCTGACCAAGGGTGCTGCGCCCTTGTGTGTCGACGGCAAATCCACCAACGCGTCGCTGACCGATGCCCAGGCCTGCCAGCTCGAACCGGTGCGCCAGCTGGTCAACGCGCAGGAAGCCGCCGCCGCCACGGCCGGCGTCGTGCGCGAGAACATCTCGCTGTCCTGGGTTGCCACCACCGAGTCCACCACCACGGTGCTGCAAGCCCTGTCGGCCAAGATCAACGCCCCCAACTCGCCGCCAGCCAGCGTGCAGATGGCACCGACCGGCAAGACTCTGGGCGACCTCGGTCTCGGTCTGGCCCCGATCGCCGACATCTACATCGGTGCGATGCAGCTGCCGTATTACCTTGGCGTGCCGAGCGCCAGCAACCCGACTGCCGCGCTGACCGGTTTCTGGAAAGCCGCGCCGGGTGCCTACGTGCCGCCAGCCAACCAGTTCGGGCTTGATCCGACCTCGACCAACATCACCGCCTACAACCCGTTCCCGGTCGCCAACGCGACGCTCGGCATTCCGGTCATCATGACGGTGCCGAACGCGGCTTCGGGCAAGACCCGTCCTGCCACTGGCTGGCCGATCGTGATCTTCCAGCACGGCATCACCCGCAACCGCACCGACATGCTGGGCATCGCGCAGACCTTCGCCGCGCAGGGCGTGGCGGTGATTGCCATCGATGCGCCGCTGCACGGCCTGCCGCCGACCGATCCGTTCTACATTGGCTCGACGCCGTTCGGTGCCATCGCCCACGAGCGTACCTTTGGCCTCGACCTCAGCAACAACGACACCGGCGCGCCGGGCCCGGATGGCAAGGTCGATGCGTCCGGCGCCTACTTCATCAACCTGCAAAGCCTCTTGACCTCGCGTGACAACCTGCGGCAGGCGGTGGCGGATCTGGTCGAGCTGGCGCATGCGATTCCCGCCGTCAGCTACGACGGCGACACCACGCCGGACTTCGATGGCAGCAAGATCGGTTTCGTCGGCCAGTCGCTGGGTGGCATCATCGGCACCGTGTTCACCGCGGTGGATCCGGACGTGCAGACGTCCGTGCTCAACGTCGCTGGTGGTGGTATCGCGCGCCTGCTGGATGGCTCGGTCAGCATCGGCCCGCAAGTGCGCGCCGGCCTCGCCGCAGCAGGCGTGGTGCAGGGCACGCCGCAGTACGACAGCTTCTTCATGGCCGCACAGACCGTGATCGATGCCGCCGATCCGATCAACTTCGCGCCGCTTTTGGCCGGCAAGGGCGTGCTGTTGCAGGAAGTGGTCGGCAGCGATGTCAGCCCGACCGATCAGGTGGTGCCGAACAACGTCGCCGGTGCGCCGCTGTCGGGTACCGATCCGCTGATCCCGGCAATGGGTCTGACGCAGATCACCGCCACCACGCAGTCGGCGGCGCCGTTGCATGTGGTGACCCGCTTCCTGTCCGGCGTGCACGGTTCCTTGCTGAGCCCGGCCGCCGACCCGGCGGTGACCACCGAAATGCAGACCGAAATGGCCAGCTTGATCCTGAACCAGGGCCACGCGGTACAGGTGGCGGTGCCGAGCGTATTGCAGGTGCCGGCGCCGGCGTCCACCGCCGAGTAATGGCGGGCTTGCGCCAGTGAATCACGACAAGGCCGCCGACTGGCGGCCTTGTCGTATCTGCGCCGTGGCCCGCTTCGCCACTGCAGGGCACGGATGAATGGGTTACAGTTTGCGGCAGTTTTGCCTGTCAATCGGCGGCGGTTCAATCTTGGGGATCGGGGACACATGAACACCAACTCACTCGCGGCACCACGCGCCGAATTGACCGTGCGCGGCATCGTCATCGGCATCCTGATCACGATCGTGTTCACGGCGGCCAACGTGTTTTTCGGCCTCAAGGCGGGCCTGACCTTCTCCACCTCGATCCCGGCCGCGGTGATCTCGATGGCGATCCTCAAGGCACTGCGCGACGCCACCATCCAGGAAAACAACATCGTACAGACGGTAGCCTCGGCCGCCGGCACCTTGTCGTCGATCATCTTCGTGTTGCCGGGTCTGATCATGATCGGCTGGTGGAACGGGTTTCCGTTCTGGGCCGGCTTCGGCATCTGCGTTACCGGCGGCATCCTTGGTGTGATGTACACCATCCCGTTGCGGCGTGCGCTGGTCACCGACTCGGATCTGCCGTACCCGGAAGGCGTGGCGTGCGCCGAGGTGCTGAAGGTGGGCTCCGGCGACAGCGCGGCGGCGGCCGACTCGGTGGAATCCGGCGGCGCGGGCCTGAAGGCCGTGCTGTGGGGTTCAATCGTGTCGGCGGTGTTCTACGTGATCGTGCAGACCAAGGTGTTCGCGGCGGCAGTGTCGAGCTACTTCCACGTCGGCAACAAGGGCGCCGCCACGGGTTTTGATTTCAGCCTGTCCTTCGCGCTGTTCGCGGTGGGGCATCTGGTTGGTCTGTCGGTGGGTATCGCGATGCTGATCGGTGCGCTGATCGGCTGGGGATGGGCGGTTCCACACTTCCTGCTGCTGCATCCGGATGCGGGTGCGGCGGCGGAGGCGGCGCAGGCGACCTGGAGCCACTACGTGCGCTTCGTCGGCGCCGGCACCATCGGCGTGGCGGCAATCTGGACCCTGGCCAAGCTGGTGAAGCCGGTAATCGGTGGCCTCGCCGGCGCGATGGCGGCCTCGAAGGCGCGCAAGGCCGGCACCCTCGCCAACTTGCCGCGCACGGAACATGACATGCCGATCGGCACCGTCGGGGTGATCAGCTTGCTGTGCCTGATTCCCATCGGCTGGTTGCTGGCGGATTTTGCGGCTCAGGCCGGCTTGGGCGAGCACCTGTGGCTGCTGGTCGGCGGTGGCATCCTGTTCGTGGTGATCCTGAGCTTCCTGGTCTCGGCCGTGTGCGGTTACATGGCGGGTCTGATCGGTTCCAGCAACAGCCCCTTGTCGGGCATCGGCATTCTGGTGGTGATCATCGCCGCGATCCTCTTGGTACTGGGCGTCAAATCGCTGTACCCGGCGGACATGGGCAAGGCACTGGTGGCGTTTGCGCTGTTCATCACCTCGATCGTGTTCGCGGTGGCGGCGATCGCCAACAACAACCTGCAGGACTTGAAAACCGGTCAGCTGGTCGATGCCACGCCGGCCAAGCAGCAGTGGGCGCTGGTGATCGGCGTGATCGCCGGTGCGGTGGTGATCCCGCCGGTGCTGGATCTGCTGAATCAGGCCTACGGCTTCCTTGGCACGCCGGGCGTGGACCCGGCCACCGCACTGCCAGCGCCGCAGGCGGGGCTGATTTCGGCTCTGGCGCAGGGCGTCATCACCAACAACATCGATTGGAGCCTGATCGGTATCGGTGCCGCCATCGGTATTGCGATCATCGTCGTTGACGAAATCCTCGCCCGCACCGCCAAGGGCGCGCGGCTGCCACCGCTGGCGGTTGGTCTCGGTATTTACCTGCCAACCTCGACCACCCTGATGGTGGTGGCGGGCGCGCTGGTCGGGGCGTGGTTCGACCGCCGTGCCGAGCGCGGCCCCAAGGCCGAGGCGACCAAGCAATTGGGCGTGTTGCTGGCCTCCGGCCTGATCGTCGGCGAGAGCCTGCTCGGCGTGATCATCGCGGCGCTGGTCGCGTTCTCCGGCAACCCCGCGCCGCTGGCGCTGGTCGGCGACGGCTTCGCCACCCCGGCGATCTGGATTGGCGGCATCGCCTTCGTTGCCACCGTGGTGGTGCTGTACCGCTGGATCGGACGCATGGGCCGCGGCGCGGCCTGATCCGCGGGCCGCATCGGGTCACGGCCCTGCACGCAGCACGGCCGTGACCTTCGGGCTTTGCCAGCTGGACGCTCCCGAGTGCACAATCAGCGGTTGTGTCCACGCTTCGGGAGCCTCCCATGAAAATCCTCGTTTCCACGCTGGCTTTGGCGCTGGCGGGTACGGCCGCCGCTGCGACCCATCCGTTCGATGCCAAGGATCTGGTGATGATGGACCGGGTTGGCGCGCCGGTGGTGTCGCCCGATGGCAAGACCGTCGCCTTTACCGTGCGTTCCACCGACTGGGACGCCAACAAGGGCCGCACCAGCCTGTGGACGGTGCCGGTAAACGGCGGTGATCCGCGCGAACTGGTCGGCCATGAGCCCGGTGCGGGCGATCCGCACTGGTCAGCCAACGGCGATTCGATTTACTTCCTCGCCGGCAAGGACGGCACCACTCAGCTGTGGCGCGTCGCCGCCAGCGGTGGCGCCGCCAGCGCGGTCAGCGCCTTGCCACTCGACATCAACGGCTATCAGGTTTCGCCCGACGGCAAGCAGATACTGCTGTCGCTGGACGTGTTCAACGGGTGCGACGCGGCCGACATCATCGCCTGCACCAAGCAGAAGCTCGACGCGCGCGCGGAGGACAAGAGCACGGCGCAGATTTACGACCGCATGTTCGTGCGTCACTGGGACACGTGGATGGATGGCCGCCGCTCGCAGCTGTTCATCGCCGACCTCGGCGCCGACGGCACGCTTGGCGCGCCGCGCCTGATCTCGGATCGCCTCGATGGCGATATTCCATCCAAGCCATTTGGTGGCGAAAGCGAATTCGTGTTCTCGCCCGACGGCAAGGCGGTCTACTTCGACGTCCGCATCGCCGGTACCAGCGAACCGTGGTCGACCAATTTTGACGTTTACGCGGTCCCCGCCGACGGCTCCGCGCCGCCGCGCAACCTGACCGCCGGCAACCTCGCCTGGGACGCCAATCCGTTGCCCTCGCCCGACGGCAAGACGCTGTACTACCTCGCCATGAAAGTGCCCGGTTTCGAGGCCGATCGTTTCGGCATCATGGCGCTCGACCTCGCCAGTGGCCACCGCCGCGAGATCAATCCCGACTGGGACCGCTCGCCGGGTGCGATGCAATTGTCGCGGGATGGCAAGACGCTCTATGCCACCGCCAACGACAACGGCGCGAACGCGCTGTTCGCCATCGATGTGCGCAACGGCAAGGCCCGTCGTCTGACTGGCGCCGGCACGGTTACCGGTTTCGACATCGGTGGCAAACGGCCGGTGATCGGCTGGCAGGGCTTCAAGCACCCGACTGATCTGTACCGGCTCGGGCGCGACGGCAAGACCACGCCACTGACGCGTTTCAACGCCGAGCGGCTGAAGGACATCGCCTTCGGCGACGCCGAGTGGTTCGATTTCAAGGGCTGGAACGATGACACCGTGCACGGCTTCGTGATGAAGCCGGTCGGCTACCAACAGGGTAAGAAGTACCCGGTGGCCTTCATCATCCACGGCGGCCCGCAGGGCGCCATGAATGAGAACTTCCACTACCGCTGGAACCCGGAAACCTACGCCGGTCAGGGCTTCGCGGTGGTGACCATCAACTTCCACGGCTCCACCGGCTACGGACAGGCGTTCACCGACGCGATCAGTGGGCACTGGGGCGACCGCCCGCTGGAAGACCTCCAGAAGGGTTGGGCCGCGGCCTTGGCGAAGTATCCCTTCCTCGACGGCAACCGCGCTTGTGCGCTCGGCGCCAGCTACGGCGGCTTCATGACCTACTGGATCGCCGGCGTGTGGAACCAGCCGTGGAAGTGCCTGATCGACCACGACGGCGTGTTTGACACCCGCATGATGTACTACGCCACCGAGGAGTTGTGGTTCGAGGAACACGAGAACGGCGGCACCCAGTACGAGCATCCGGCCAACTACGAGAAGTTCAACCCGCTCGACCACGTCAAGGACTGGCGGGTGCCGATGCTGGTGATCCACAGCCAGCACGACTACCGCATCCCGCTGTCGCAGGGCCTCGGCGCGTTCACCGCCCTGCAGCGCCGCGGCATCCCCAGCCAGTTGCTGTATTTCCCCGACGAGAACCACTGGGTCAACAAACCGCACAACAGCCTGAAGTGGCACGAAACCGTCAACGCCTGGCTGAAGCGCTGGACCGCGGAGAAATAAGCCCCGTGCATGGCCGTTGCCCCCGATCGCGGCCATGGGCGCGGGGCATCACCGCAACGCATCGGACGCCACACGTGGTCGGCGCTGCAGGCCGGATCAAGCCGCCGCAGGCGGTGGATCCGGCACGATCGGGCATGGCGTCGCCGGCTCCGTCGCTACGCTCCTTGAGCCGGCCTACGTTCGAGACATCGCACAACGCGGTAGGCCGGATCAAGCCGCCGCAGGCGGT
>DASSXP010000020.1:0-4456 GCA_035703755.1 Rhodanobacteraceae bacterium
CGATCCCACCGGCATCGCGGAAATCCCCGGCTACACCGGCGCCGCCCCCGACAGCGAAACCGGCATCACCTACCTCGGCGCCCGCTACCTCTGGGCCGAACGTTTCCTCGCCCCCGATCCCGCACCCCTTGACCCCACCAATCCGATGGGGTTGAATCGGTACGCGTACGCCAATGACAATCCGGCGCGCTATACCGATCCGGATGGAAGGCAAGCATTCCAAATCATGCCATCTGATTCAACTGGGGCGCGTGCATGGCAGAATGCGGCAGTGTTATCACAAGCTACGCGGAATGAAGAGCAAGCCAGAGCGTTTGCTTCCAAGAGCATTGTTGCTGGCGCGAGAGAGGCGGTTTCCGATAATGCGTCAATAAAGCTTATTGGGGTCACTGGTAAGGGCAATGGATTGGTTGCCGAGAAAGTTGTAATTGGCAAAGGGCGTGACTCATTAACGTACAGTCCATCCATGACTGGCAACTTTGCTGGTGTAATGCTAGATGTAAGCCTCCCATCAATTGATTTGTCCTCAACATTCAAAGCTAGTTCGCCGGTTTCTTTCGAGTCGTCTGGCGCCATTGGTCGGGGCGGAGCAATCGGGTGGGCGGTTAACGTATCTCCGGACGGGGTCGTTCAACCAAGCATTTCAATAGGCTTGGGTCTTGGAGCGTATAAAGAGTACTCTCCTATTGATCTCAAGATCGACGTTCATAACTAAGTGAGGTGATAACATGCTTTTAATTGTATGTTTATTCACCATGTTCGGAGTTACGATTGCACACTTTATGGTTTTCAACGCATTCATGAGAAAGTTGCAAAGAGACGCAGTTAGCTACTGGGAAGTTATTGGCAGTCCTAGTAGTGAGGACGCAAGAGACACTATGGCAGTTTATAAAATTCTGTATAAGAGAGAGACAACAGAAGTATGCGTAGAGACCGGAAATGGTATCTTGCTAAGATGGCTCCGGTGGTTGACTCCGCTAGTTCCGATCACTAACGTGCTTGGGATGTTATATTTGAAGAGGCTGCTATAAGAACGGTGTTAGCAGGCTGTTGAACAACAACGGTGAACAACAACGGGGTCAACAACAACGGGATCAACAACAAACAACAACGGGGTCAGGTTAACTTTCTGATCACCCGCGACGCCAAGGCCCGGCGCGGCACGGCTTGGTGCCGGTGCAGGTGGCAGCGGCGGTGCCGACCCTGCCGGGCGTGGCAAAGAACGGGGTCAGGGTCACTTCCTGACCCTTCACGGTGCCAAGGCCCGCGTGATGCGAACAACAACGGGGTCAGGTTAACTTTCTGATCACCCGCGACGCCAAGGCCCGCGCGATTCGGGCCTGAGCCTGCAATCTGAACTGTGTAACTGCCTTCCTGGTAATCAGGCGGCGGTAGCCGTGAGGAGCAGTGGGTGATGTCTGGGGCAAAAAACAAGGCCGGTCAGTTGCCTGACCAGCCTTGGGGGCGCGCCGGGGAGCGGGAGGGGAGGGGAGGCTCCGCGGCGCGTTGAGGGTGACGCGATGAAACTTACTTGGCAGCCTTCTTGATCGCGGCCGGGGCGGCGTTGATCGCTTCGCTGCCGGCTTCGATCTGTTCACGCGCCAGCTCGCCGAGGTTCTGCGCGCTCTTCAGCGCCACTTCCCACACGTTCTGCTGGGTGGCGTAGAACTTCTCGGCCGCATCGCGGCTGAAGTCGGCGCTCTTGGCCCAGAGGCTGCGGACGCCGTCGAAATCCTTGGCCTTGGCGGCTTCGCCGGCGAACTCGACCTGGGCGTTGGCCTGGTCTTCGAACGCCTTCAGCTGCAAGGTGTTGATGTCTTCAAGCGCTTTCAGGCTGATGCCTTGCGCTTTGATGACGTTGTTGGTGAACTGCTTGCCCAGAGCAAGCGCCTGCTTGTTGAAAATCTCGTACATGGTCTTGGCCCTTGGTTGTCATGGATGGGTGGAACGTGGAGCACAGTCTGGCAGGTCTTTTGCTGCATTGCAACATACAACAGGCAGCAAGGTTTGCTTTTCATTCAGAAACAAGAAAAATCAATTAGTTGCGTTGCTTGCGATGTGCGCGGTAAATGCGGCGTTGCCGCATCAGGCGCGTCCCACGCTGGCACCTGCGGTGCAGGTTTCATGCACGGTGATGCGGCAGAGACCGGGCAGGGCGGGGGCGAGGTGGGTCCAGATCCAGAGCGCGAGGAGTTCGCTGGTCGGGTTTTCCAGCCCCTCGATGTCGTTGAGGTAATGGTGGTCGAGTTGCTCGAACAGGGGCTGGAATGCGGCCTTGATGTCGGCGTAGTCCATTACCCAGCCGAGCTCGGGGTCCGGCTCGCCGGCGACGTGGACCTCGATACGGAAAGAGTGCCCGTGCAGGCGCGCGCACTTGTGGCCCGCCGGCACGTTGGGCAGGCGGTGGGCCGCTTCAATCTGGAAAATCTTGTGGATTTGCATCCCTTTATTGTACTCCGTGGCATGGCCAAAGCCTGACCAGGATCAGCCCGCCGGTCGCCCAAGCCGCGATGATGGTCGAAGCGCCGGGAGGTAGCACCCGCGCACCACCCACGGGAGAGGTGAACATGCGTATCGATATTGCCCACGACCGTGCGGCGCACTGTTTCACTGCCCGTGTTGACGGCGCCGACTGCGTGCTCGACTACACGTTGGCTGGGCAGGTGATGACGATCACCCACACCGGCGTGCCGCGCGTGGTTGGCGGGCGCGGTATCGCCGGCGCGCTGGTCCACACCGCGCTGGACGCTGCGCGTGAGCTGGGCTGGCAGGTCGTGCCGGCGTGCACCTATGCGGCCGCCTGGATGCAGCGGCACCCGGAATACGACCGCTTGCGCGCCTGATCGCCTGTACAGACCGACCGTCCGGCATCGGGCATACTGACCGCATGTCCCTGCCGTCCGCCCGCGACCCGCACGCCCTGACGCCGCTGCCGGATTTTTGCGGTCTGCCGGTGCTGTTTGCCTTGCTGCTGGTATCGGGGCTGGTGACGACGGTGATGCTGCTCGCTCCCGGCAGCCGGCTCGATGCGATCAGCTACGCGGTGGCAACCCTGTTCGCGGTATGGCTGGCGATGGTGTGTGGGGTTGGTCTGTGCAAACTGCGGCCACGGCTGGAGCGGTTGGCACCACTACCGGCTTATGCGGCGGTGTGGCTGTCCATCGTGCTGGCGGTGTTGCTGGCCAGTGCGGTGGTGTTGTGGATTGATCGTCGCCTGGGCACGCAACTGACGCCAGACGACAGCTGGCGTTTCGTGGTTGGCAATGCGGCCATCGCGGCCCTGGTCGGTGCGGCCCTGCTGCGCTACTTCTATGTGCTGGCGCAGTGGCAGGAGCGTTTGCAAGCGGCTTCGCGTGCACAAGTGGACGCCCTGCAGGCGCGCATCCGGCCGCACTTCTTGTTCAACAGCATGAATACCGTGGCGGCCCTGGTGCGGGTCGACCCGGCCGCCGCCGAGCGCACGGTGGAAAATCTGTCCGAGCTGTTTCGTGCCGCGCTGGGCGCCGACGAGAGGCCCGGAACCTTGGGCGAGGAACTGGAGCTCATTGACCGGTATCTGGCGATCGAGCAATTGCGATTGGGTGATCGCCTGCGTATCCGGCGCGACACGGCGGCCGCGCCGTGTGCGCTGCCGCTGCCGCGCCTGCTGCTCCAGCCGCTGGTGGAGAATGCCGTCCATCACGGCATCCACGGTTGCCGCGCTGGTGGTGAGCTCGGCCTTGCGGTCAGTTGTCACGATGACATGGTGGAGATCGAAATCGACAACCCGCTCGCCGATGACGGCCGTGCGCCGCATCGCGGCCAAGGCCACGCGCTGGACAACGTGCGCCGCCGCCTGGCCTATCACTACGGCGATCGCGGCTTGCTGGATGCCGGCATCTCCGGCGGCCGCTACCGCGTGCGCGTGCTGTTGCCGGCCCGGCCATGACTGCGGCCACGCTATCGGTGCTGGTTGCCGACGACGAGCCGCTGGCGCGGGCACGCATGGCAGCATTGTTGGCCGACTGTGAAGGCGTGCGGCTGCTGGCAAGCGTGGGCGATGCGCAGGCCGCGCTGGCTGCCTGCATCGAGCAGCATCCCGACGTGTTGCTGCTCGATATCCGCATGCCGGGGCTGGATGGCGTGCAGCTGGCGCGGCGGCTGGCCGCACACGATGCAGCGCCGCAGGTGATTTTCTGCACCGCCTTCGAGGACCATGCCCGTGATGCCTGGGAGGTGCGGGCCGCCGACTACCTGCTGAAGCCGGTGTCGTTGGCGCGGCTGCGCACGGCCCTGCAACGGGCGCGCCAACTGCGCGCCGCCAGCCGGCCGGGCGTCGACTTCCTGCTGGCCAACGTTCGCGGTGAACAGCGGCGCATCCCGCTGGATGAGGTGCTGTATTTCCTCGCCGAGGAAAAATACGTCAGCGCGCACACACGCCAAGGCATCGTGTTGCTGGATGACACGCTGAAATCGC
>DASSXP010000028.1:0-3372 GCA_035703755.1 Rhodanobacteraceae bacterium
TGCGGCTCTTGCGAAACGGGGTCACGAACTGCGCGGCGATGATCTTCGGCACCAAGCCGTGCGCGAGGCAGCGCCGGCCCCAATGATGGGCACTGCCGCAGGCTTCCATCGCCACCACGCTGCCCGCCGGTTGCTGTGCCAGCCACAGCCGTTGGTCTGAAGCCACGCCAAACGCATTGGCAACGCCCCGGGCCCATCTGTCTCCAGGCTCACTTGTCGTTGGAATCGCGGCGCGCCTACCAGACTCATGTGTCGCTGGAAGAGGCTTGCGCTTCAGTCGGTCGGTCATTGTCTTGTATCCTGACACGCTGCCCGACAAGCGCTGTTTGGCGGTGCCGCATGGCGGATGGGTGGAAATGCCCGGATACAATCGGTTGCCACGAAAGCTGCGCATCACGAGAGGTGTGTGGGATCGCCAGGTGCACGAGCGAATGACACAAAGTCCTGAACTGCTCCGACGGCTGTTGCGGGCAAAGGACCGGATGGATGCCGCGTCACATGAAGAGTGGCCCATCGATCGGCTGGCACGGGTGAGCGCGGTCTCCGCCGCGCACTTTGCGCGCGCCTTCAAGGCGGCGTATGGCGTTCCTCCACATCGCTACTTGCTGACGCGTCGGATCGAACGGGCGGTGGCGATGCTGCGGGACACCGATTTGTCCATCACGGACATTGCCTTTCAGACGGGTTGGAAGAGCCTCGGCACGTTTGGGCGTATCTTTCGTGACGTTACTGGCGAAAGTCCGGGCGGCCTCCGCGCGCGTGAGCGGTCGGAGCCGCATGCGCGCGAACAGGTGCCCGAGTGCATTGTTCGCAGTATTCAACGGCCGGAACTCAACAGCGCAGTTTCGGAGAAGCGGCGTACCAAGGTCGTTGCGACAATGGACCTCCAATCAACGGAGGTTTCATCATGTGTCAAGGTGTGAATGTGGTCGGTCTGTATGTCAGGGATCAGGACGAGGCGCTGGCGTTCTACGTCGACAAACTGGGTTTTCGCGTGCACACGGATGTTCGCAATGGCGACTACCGGTGGCTGACGGTGCAACATCCAGAGCAAGCCTCGTTCCAACTGGGCCTGTTCAAGCCCGGTTCGCCGATGCACGATGCGGCAACGGCGCGGACGCTGTGCGAAATGGTGGCGAAGGGCGCCATGCCGCCACATGTGCTGGTGGTTGAGGATTGCCGTGCTGCCCATGCGCGGTTGAGTGCGCAGGGCGTGGAGTTCACGCAAGAGCCGGTGGAGCGGTACGGCGCGGTTGACGCGGGTTTCCGTGATCCGTCCGGCAATGGCTGGAAAATGATCGAAGCCAAACCGGCGCCGCAAGCGCAGGAGGCGCAGTGAGCATGAGTCTCTGGGTGCGCCAGAGCCATCGCTGGTTGTCGATCGTTTTCACGCTGACAGTTCTCGCCAACTTCGCGTACAGGGGCATGGTGGCGGGTGAGCCGCCCGCGTGGCTGACTTACGCCCCATTGCCGCCGCTTTTCCTGGAGTTGTTCACCGGGCTGTATCTGTTCGCGTTGCCTTATGTCGTTCGCCGACGCAGAAAGGCGAGTGCTTGACGCTGGCTTGCAGCGAACCACCCTTCCCGCGTTCCGGGATGGTGGTTCGCTGGGCGCTCGTTGCACGCGTGTTCCCTTGCAGTCGATGCGCGTGGGTTCAGGGCGTGTACTCGACGATGTAGGGTGCGTGGTCGGAGAAGCGTTGTTCGCGGTAGATCGAGCAGGCGCGCAGACGTTTGCCAAGGTTCGGTGTCACCAGTTGGTAATCGATGCGCCAACCGACGTCGTTTTCGCGGGCGCGGCCACGGTTTGACCACCAGGTGTAGTCTTCGCCATCGGCGTGCAGTTGACGATAGCTGTCGACCCAGCCGTTGGCCACCAGTCCATTCAGCCAGTCTCGTTCTTCCGGCAGGCAGCCGGAGTTTTTCTGGTTCGATTTCCAGTTCTTGATGTCTTTTTCGCTGCGGACGATGTTCCAGTCGCCGCACAGTACGTAGTCGCGGCCGCTGGCCAGCCAGCGCGCAAAAATCGGCGCCAGACGTTGCATGGATTCGAACTTGAATTGTTGGCGCTCGGCGCCGGAGGAACCGGATGGCACGTACAGCGAGACGACGCTCAGCTGGCCGAAGCGGGCCTCGATGTAACGGCCTTCGGCGTCGAACGCATCCCAGCCGATTTCGGTCAATACCGTGTCGGGTTGGCGACGGGCATAGATTGCCACGCCGGAATAGCCTTTCTTGCTGGTGGCGTCGCGGTAGTGACAGTGGTGGCCGTCGGGGTTGAATAGCGGGTTGGTGAGCTGGTCGATCTGCGCTTTGGTCTCCTGTACGCAGACGATGTCGGCCCGTTCGCTGTGCAACCAGTCGAACACGCCTTTGCTGGCGGCGGAACGGATGCCATTGGCATTGAGGGTGATGATCTTCAAGGAATGTCCTGGCAAAACTCGGGACGCGCCCGGCCGGCAAGGCCGGACGGCGCGCCTGCGGCAGGTCGGTTGCCATGCAGGTTCGGCGCCCGCTTGCGGCTATTATCCCCAACTTCCGTGTCTGGAGTGCCCCGCCCGATGCTGCAACATCAACGCGATTTCCTTGAGCTGTGCCTTGATCGGGGCGTTTTGCGGTTTGGCGAGTTCACCCTGAAGTCCGGCCGTGTCAGCCCCTATTTCTTCAACATGGGGCGCATCGACTCGGGCGCGGCGTTGGCTCGCTTGGGTGCCGCCTACGCGGCCACGCTGACCGAATCGGGGCTGCCCTTCGACATGCTGTTCGGCCCGGCCTACAAGGGCATCGCGTTGGCCGCGGCTACGGCCATGTCGCTGGCGAACCGTGATGGCCGCGATGTGCCGTGGGCTTACAACCGCAAGGAAGCCAAGGCCCACGGGGAAGGCGGCGTGCTGGTCGGCGCGCCGCTGGCCGGACGCGTACTGATCGTCGATGACGTGATCACCGCCGGCACCGCGACCCGTGAGGCGCTGGCGCTGATCCGTGCGGCCGGTGCCACGCCGGCCGGCGTGCTGGTGGCGCTGGATCGGGCCGAACGCGGCGAGGGTGCGCACTCTGCGGCGGACGAAATCCGCGTTGAGCAGGGGGTGCCGGTAATCGCC
This sequence comes from Rhodanobacteraceae bacterium, assembly GCA_035703755.1. GTDB lineage: Bacteria > Pseudomonadota > Gammaproteobacteria > Xanthomonadales > Rhodanobacteraceae > DASSBG01. The sequence goes on from DASSXP010000028.1 coordinate 3,101, forward strand.
ATCGCCGGTTTCGATGAACTGCTGGCCTTGAGCCGCGCCCGACCCGAGCTGGTGAGCCAGCACGCGCGGTTGCTGGACTACCGTGAACGCTACGGTTCATGATGGCGTCCAACCCCGCGGTGGCCGCGTTGGCGCCGGGTATACTCGGGACTCGCCCGTTGGCGAGAGGTGGAGGCTTGCCGTGCGTTTGATGCCCATTGTGGCCCTGGGATGCCTGTTGCTGGCGCTGCCCGCGCTGGCGCAGAAATCGACGGGCCAACAACTGCGATACC
>DASSXP010000163.1:0-3617 GCA_035703755.1 Rhodanobacteraceae bacterium
TCGCTGTCGACGCAGCGCGGTGCTGGCGCGATCCGCTTTGACATCGGTGCGCCCGAGGGTGCGTATCGGCCCGCGCTGGCCTGGTATCGGGTCACTCTGCACGTCAAGCACGTCGTGACGCTGCAGCGTCAGGGTGAGCCACTCACGGCATACGCCAGTGCGGCGGCACTGGATGCCGCTGGTGGTGAAGGCTGGTATCGCAGCCAGGATCGCTACGGCGCCAGCATCGTGCTGAAACTCGCCGCTGCACGCGCGCAAGCCGTCGAACTGCGTCTCGATCCGGCCGGGTCATGAATAGGCAGGTGACAGGTCGCGCGCGTTGGCGGGCCTGCCTGCCGTGCAGGAAGGCCGGCATGAGGGTAGCGGATGAATCGATGAAGCAGCACGTGTGCGGCGGGTTGCGACCACCGCAACAGGATGCGACATGTTGAGCCTGTTGCTGTCGGCTGCCTTGGCGTCCGCGTTGCCGACCCTGCCGCCGATGCAGGACGACGTGACATGGCAGGATCGCCATGCCCGGATCAAGCGCCAGGCAGACGGCGGCTACCTGCTCGACGGGAGCTTCGGACAGCGTCGCATTCCCGCGCCGACGCGGGCGGTGGAAAGCGCCAGCGCGCTGTTTGATGGCCTGTTTGCGATGGCGCAGGACGATCTTGCCAAGGACTCGGTAACAGCCATCCGGGACGATGCTTTCGACCACGGTCGGCCGATTGCCTGTGTGTGCTTTGAAACCGGTGCCCAGTGGCATTACGTGTGGACGCGCGATCTGGCCTATGCAATCGATCTCGGTCTGTGGCGCTTCGATCCGCTGCGCGCCCGCAACGGCTTGCGCTTCAAGTTGTCGGGCGTGCGTGGCGACAAAGAGGCAACGGCTCTGTATCCGATGCAGGACACCGGCTCGGGTGGCAGCTGGCCGGTCAGTACCGACCGGGTGGTGTGGTTTCTGGGGGCGCGGCACCTGCTCGACGAATCAGCCTTTGCGCAAGCCACTTACACCGCGCTGATCGCCACCCTGGCGCAGGACCGCCAGTACGCCTTTGTCCCACGGATGGGTTTGTACCGTGGCGAGACGTCGTTCCTCGATTGGCGCCAGCAGAGCTACCCGGCGTGGACCGCCAGCAACGTGGTTCCCATCGCCGACTCGTTCGCCCTGTCGACCAACGTGCTGCATTACCAGGCACTGCGGTTGGCCGCTACGCTGGCAGCGCGCCATCGTGTGCAGACTCGGGCAGCCGAGTACACAAGGCAGGCCACCGCCTTGCGGGCCGCCATCAACGCACGTTTCTGGCGTGCCGACCGGGGTCTGTATGCGAGCTATATCGACGCGGATGGCACGCCGGTCAACAGCTACGACCTGCTCGGCATTGCCCTGGCGATCGACAGCGGCGTGGCCACCGGCGCGCGCGCCCGTGCGGCGCTGGCCAATTACCCGAGCTGGCCGGCCGGCAGTCCGGTGATCTGGCCCGAGCGTGCCGACCAGCCGATCTACCACAACCGTGCGATCTGGCCTTTCGTCAGCGCCTATGCGCTGCGGGCGGCGCGCAGGCTCGATGATCCGGCACGCATCGCGCATGAAATCGATTCGATTCTGCGCGGTGCGGCACTGGCCGGTTCCAACATGGAGAATTACGAACTGCTGAGCCAGCGCATCCATGTCGAGGATGGCAAGCTGAGTGGCCCGGTGGTCGATTCGCCGCGGCAATTGTGGTCGGTGGCGGCGGCGTTGATGGCGGTCGAGGAAGGCGTGTTCGGGCTGCAAGCCGATGGCCGCATCGAGCCGAAACTGCCGGTGTCACTGCTGCCCATGTTGTTCAAGGACAGGCCGGATATTCGCCTGCATTTGCCGGGTCGCATGATCATTCTGCAGCGGCCGGCCGGTTTCGATCCGGCCCGCGATGACCGCAATTTGCTGGTTGCCGGTGACATCCACGTCGAGGCCGCGGTCACCACGGTGCAGCTGCGGCCCGTTCGCGTGCCGGAGGTTGCCATCCGCATTGCCGCGCCGTTTTCGGCGCCCGCAGCACCGGCGGCGCCGCAACTGCGCGTCGTCCGGGATGGCATCGCCGTCAGCGCGGCGGGTCGATGGGTGGCGTATCTCAACGGCCGGCGTGTCGGTACGTTTGACAGTCGCACCGTGTTGCCGTGGCGGAAGGGCCGCGCCTGTGTCCACTTGGCGCGACCCGGTGAGCACGGCCTGGAGTCGTTGCCCAGCCCGAGCGTGTGTGTGGGCGACGTGCAAGCCGTGGCTGGCACCTGGCCGCGGCACTGGCAAGCGCCGGCCAGCGGCGACTATCGCGTCTGGCTCCAATACGACAACCCGCACGGCCCGATCAACACCGGCATTACCGCAGCGGTGAATTGGTTGCATATCGATTGCGACGACACGCCACCGCAACGGATGGTCCTGGTGCTGCCGCACAGCGCGGGCACGCAAGCCTCGACCCGTGGCCATTTCCACGCCCGTGCCGGCAGTCGCTGTCGCTTCACCCTGGAGCCGGGTTTCAACATGAGCCAGCTGGCCAATTTCGCCCATTACACCGGCGGCGCCGGCGGTATCGACGGCGTGGTCAACGACGCCCGCGTGAAAGCGCTCATGATCACCGCATTGCCATCGGAGTCGCAGCAACCATGAATCAAAAACCCGCACTGTCGTTTTGGCAGATCTGGAACATGTGCTTTGGCTTTCTGGGCATCCAGTTCGGCTTTGCCCTGCAGAATGCCAACGTCAGCCGCATCTTCCAGACGCTCGGTGCCGACGTGGCCGACATCCCCGCGCTGTGGATCGCCGCGCCGCTGACCGGTTTGCTGGTGCAGCCCATCGTCGGGTATTGCTCCGACCGCACCTGGACCCGGCTCGGGCGGAGGCGTCCGTATTTTCTGGGTGGCGCGCTGCTGGCGACGCTGGCGCTGTTATGGATGCCCAACTCGCCGACGTTGTGGGTTGCGGCCGGTTTGCTGTGGATACTCGATGCTTCCATCAACGTGTCGATGGAACCGTTCCGTGCCTTCGTCGGCGACCAGCTGCCGCCGCGCCAACGGCCGCTCGGATTTGCGATGCAGAGCTTCTTCATCGGCGTGGGCGCGGTGGTGGCTTCGGCGTTGCCGTGGTTGCTGGCACATTGGGGCGTCGCCAACACGGCCGCGGCCGGGGTGGTGCCAGACACGGTGAAATATGCCTTTTATCTGGGCGGAGCGATCCTGGTTGCGGCGGTGGCGTGGACGGTGGTCAGCAGCCGCGAATACCCGCCGGAAACACTGCAAGGCTTCGATGACAACGCGGCCGATGTCGCGCCGTTGAATGCCGCGCGTGCCTGGCGGCCGGGTCTGCTGCTGATGATTGCGGGTCTCGTGGTCAGCGTGCTGACGCGGGTGTTGGCGCTGGAAAAGGATCTGTACCTGCTGGCGGCGGGCTTGCTGGTCGGCGGTGGCCTCTACGTGTGGCTGTCGCGTACGCGCAGCCACGGCATGCTGCGACAGGTGATGGGCGATCTGTACCACATGCCGGGGCCGATGCGGCGACTTGCCTGGGTGCAGTTCTTTTCCTGGTTCGCGCTGTTCGCGATGTGGATCTATACCACCGCCGGCGTCACCGAAACCCTGTACGGCAGCAGCGATCC
>DASSXP010000172.1:0-7415 GCA_035703755.1 Rhodanobacteraceae bacterium
AATCGCCGCGTCACCGCTTCAACTTCGCCTGGTCGATTGGCCTGACCCTGAACACGGACGGCTCGATCAACGATGTGCGCTGGGATGGCCCCGCCTTCAAGGCCGGCATCAGCACCGGCGCCAGCGTGGTCGCGGTGAACGGCCAGGACTACTCCGCCGACGCCCTCAAGGACGCCATCACCGCGTCCAAAGGCAGCGCGGCACCGATCGAGCTGCTGCTGCAATACCAGGGCCAGTTGCAGACCGTGGCGGTGGACTACCACGACGGCCTCAAATACCCGCACCTCGAACGCATCGAGGGCACGCCGGACTATCTGAGCCAGATTATCCGCGCCCGCTGAGCGTCAATGGGCGAAGCCGCCGCGGCACTCGATAGCGCGGGTGCCGCAACCGGTGCAGCACGCGTCAGGGGCAGGTGAGCCCGGCCAGCATGGTCAGCCGCTTGATCGGCATCGAGCCCGCACCGAAACCGGGTACGGTTGACGACCACACCACCGTGCCGGTATTGCAGGTGTCGAACTGCAACTCCAGCGTGCCCCATGCCTTGACGCCGACCTGACTCTTGTCGAAATTCGGCGGAAAGAACGCGCCCGCCCCCTGGCTGTTGTAGGCCTGCAAGCTGGCCTTGTTGCCGGTGTACGGGCCATCCGCGATGATCCAGTAAGGCTTGCCGGCGGCGTCGAACACGTACCACTGCGCATGGATGCGATTACCCGCCAGTACCTGCACAGCGAAGCCGTGACCGCCTTGCGCCGGGTTGTACCAATCTCCCGTGATGCCAGGGACGATGGCGAAAGTGGCGGGGCCGCCACCATAGGCCGACGGGTCGAATGCCGGGATATCGAGCTTGCCGGTGACGGAGTAGTCCATGAGAAGAATGTCGCGCTTGTAGCGAAACTCGAATGCTTGATTGGGATCAAACCCTTCATTCCACACCGGTTGTATCAAACCTGACACCGGCTTGCCGCCGGTGCGCTCGATCATCATGAAATCGCCATCCGGATCGACCGTGGCGTCCACCACCAATCTATCCAACAGAAACGCCGTGCCGTTTTGTACGACTTCAACTATGCCGTACATGTAGCCAAAGAGCGCACGGTCATCAAGGTTCCATACCGTCATTACGGCCTGACTGCCGGAAATCGCGCAGGGGCGCCGCCAAATCGTTACCTTGAACCGTCCATAGACCTCGTTGGGGACATCCATCAAATCTCCCGAAAGTGACCAGCTCGGCCCGACGGGTGTGGTCGGCAGCGTCCAGCCAATGGGCTTGTCGGTGGACAAGCACCCTTCGCTGGTGGATGCACGGGAGATCCCAGAACACACCAATCCAGCTGCTAACACGATGATTGCGCGGAGCCACCTTGACATCTCGAAGCCCCTCTCTGACATTGGACTTCGGACCCTACCACGACCGTCGCATGGGCACCAACGATGGCTTTTTGCCTCGTTTGCAGCCTGCCTTCCCCAACCGTACCTGTCCAATTGCAGGTAATGCCTGCGCCACACCATGTCGGAGTCCTGAAGCTCACTGCGCCAAGACTGCGGCCCTGATCAACGCTCCTCGACCCCGCTGACGCGGGCGCGGCGGCGCAGCCAGGCGACGCCCCAGAGGTCGGCAATGCCGACCAGGGCGCGGCCGAGATTGGTGTATTTGGATTGACCGGCGCCACGCGGGCGGTGATTGACCGGGACCGACTTCACCTGCCAGCCGGCCCGTTGCATCAGCGCCGGCAGGTAGCGGTGCATGTGGTCGAAGTAGGGCAGGGTCAGGAACGCTTCGCGCTCGAACAGCTTGATGCCGCAGCCGGTGTCGGGGGTGTCGTCGCGGAGCATCCGACGGCGGATCGCGTTGGCAAAGCGCGAGCCCAGGCGCTTGCTGGCGCTGTCCTTGCGATTGACGCGCCAGCCGGCGAACAGCTTCATCGTCGTTGCCGCTTGGTCGCGCTCGGCCAGCAATTTGGGAATATCGGCCGGATCGTTCTGGCCGTCGCCATCGAGGGTGGCGACCCACGCGCCCCGCGCCGCGCGCACGCCGTTCCATACGGCGGTGCTCTGGCCGCTTTGTTGCATGTGTCGCAGCACCCGCAAGCGTGGTTGCTTGGTCTTGGCCGCGGCCAGCACGGCCTGGCTGTCGTCACGGCTGGCGTCGTCGACGTAGACGATTTCGTAATCGCACACGCCGTCCAGCGCAGCGGTGATCTCGTCGATCAATGGCGAAATGTTGTCGCGCTCGTTGAATACCGGCACGACGACGGACAATTGCGGCATGGGCGTGCCCCTGGGTACGAAAGACGACCGCGATGAACGCGGCAGGCGGTCATTTTAGCGGTTGTCTGCCGCGCCGGACGAACCGGCAGCGTGATCGGCTGTAATGAACCGGGCACGCCTCGGGTCAACTTCGGCAGCCGGAATCCTCCGGCAGCCACGGGAGAGACCCATGCAAGCACAAACCATCCTCAATTCCGCCCTGCTCAGCCTGCTCGCGGCCGGCGCGCTGGGTGCGGCCACCACCGCCCATGCCAGCGACAAGATGGGCAGCCAGAGCAGTGAGAAATGCTACGGCATCAACGCGGCTTACAAGAACGATTGCCAGTCTCCGGGCCACTCCTGTGCCGGCCAGGACAGCAAGGCGCGCGACCCCAACGCCTTCGTGGCGGTACCCGCAGGCCTGTGCAGCAAGCTGGATGGCGGTTCGCTCAGCGCCGGCGCCATGATGCCATCCGACGCCATGAAAAAGAGCTGAAAGTGTGCCCGTCACGCGCCATGCGTGCGCAACCGATCCCGACAGCCGTCGGGATCGGGCTGCGGCCAGCGCACTTCGCCCACGTGCTCGAACACCGTCCCGCGGTGCCGTTCTTCGAACTGCACAGCGAGAACTTCTTTTGTGCCGGCGGCGCGCTGCGTGAGGCATTCGAGGATGTGCGCAACGACTATCCGATCAGCCTGCACGGCGTGGGTCTGTCGCTGGGCTCGGCGCAGGCCCTGGACCGCCGCCACCTCGCCGCCCTGCGCACGCTGGCGCGTCATGTCGAACCGGCACTGATCTCCGAACACCTGTCTTGGGGTGCCATCGGCGGGCGCCACTACAACGATCTGCTGCCGCTGCCGTACACGGAAGAAGCCCTGGCGTTGATGGTGTCGCACGTGGGGCAGCTGCAAGATTGCCTTGGCCGCCGCGTACTGCTGGAAAATGTTTCAAGCTATATCCAGTTTCGTCATTCGACCCTGAGCGAGTGGGAGTTCCTCGCCGCCCTGGTTGCACGCAGCGATTGCGGGCTGTTGCTGGATGTCAACAATGTGTACGTCAACAGCGTCAACCACGGCTTTGATCCGCACCAATTCATCGATGCCATTCCCGCGGCGGTGGTCGGCGAGATTCACCTGGCCGGCTTCACCCGCAAGCCGGGGCTGGGCGGCGCCCTGCTGATCGACAGCCACGACTGCCGCGTCGATGACGCGGTCTGGGATTTGTACCGCTACGCGCTGGCGCATCTCGGCCCCAAACCCACCCTGATCGAATGGGACACCGCCCTGCCCGACTTCGCCGTGTTGGAGGATGAGTCGCGGATCGCCACGGAGCATCTCGATGCCTGCACCCCGCGCACCATCGCTGCCTGAATTGCAGCACGCCTTCGCGGCCGTCCTGCGCGGCGCGGACGGACTCGCCTTGTCGCCGTGGATCGCCGCGCGTGGCATTGCGCCGGTCGATCGCCTGCGCATTTACCGCCATGCCGGCTACGCCATCCATGTCGACGCGCTGGCCACCTCGTTCCCCGCCGTCCGCTCACTGCTCGGCGAGGCCTGCTTCGACGGCATCGCCACCCGCCACGCCGCCCGGCAAGGCAGCCGACACGGCAACCTGCAGCAGTACGGCGCCGATTTCGCCACGTTTCTCGACCAACAGCCGGAACTGTCGGGTTGGCCGTGGCTGGGCGCACTGGCCCGACTCGAATGGTTGCGCCAACAGGTGGCGCTGGCGGCGGATGTCGCGGCTGCCGATGGCCGCCTGCTCGCGTCCGTGAACGCGCCGTGGCGACTGCGTCCGTGTGTGCGCGTGCTGGTGTCGCCGTTCGCGGTGCTCGACTTGTGGCGTCATGCGCTGGCGCCGAGCGATCACGGCATTGATCCGGCCATCGCGCAATCGCTGCTGTTGTGGCGCGAAGGTGGCCAAGTGGCGATGCGCGAGATCAGTCCGGCGCAAGCCTCGTTCGTGCATCAGTTGCGGCAAGGCGCCACGCCCGCGCTGGCCCTCGCTGCCGCGCAAGACATCGATCCCGCGATCCACCCGGAAAGCCTGCTCGCCCCGCTGCTCGAACACGCGCTGTTTGCTGCCCCCACCATCACCGAGGATTGCCCATGAACGCCATCGTCATCGACCGCTGGTCGCGCCTGACCACACGGCTGGTCGCACTTACTCCGCTGGTGCTGTTGTGCTTTCGCCTGTTCGTGGCGATCGCGTTCTGGCGCGCGGGGGTGGTGAAGTACGCCGATCCCGCCGGCACCGCCTACTTGTTCAACAACGAATACCAGGTGCCGTTGCTGGCGCCGGCCCTGGCCGCAACGCTGGCCACCTGGACCGAGCTGGTGCTGCCGTGGTTTCTCGCCTGCGGCCTTGGCACCCGCGTGGTCGCCGCGGTGCTGTTTGTCTACAACCTGGTCGCCGTGATTTCCTACCCGGCGCTGTGGCCCAACGGCTTCTGGCACGGCCTCGTCGGCACCGATTTCAACGACCACAAGGCCTGGGCCCTGATGCTGCTGGCGCTGCTGGCGCTGGGAGCGGGGCGACTGTCGCTGGATGGATTGATCCGTCCCAGGCCGGATCGAGCGCAGTCACGACGGCATGACCGGCATTCTTCAAAGCCCTGATCGCCTGCGCCCCATTGCACCGTTGTGCCGGAATCGCGCGCGCCCGTAGCAGCGGCCCTTGGCCGCGAATGAGGATTCCGGGAATCCGACCCTGCGTTATCGCGCCCATGGGGCGCTCCTACAAAACCCATGGCCAATACGGCGTGATCACGCAAGCGCGTTGTTGCAGGAGCGGCCCATGGCCGCGAATCAGATGTTCGATGTTGTGCGGGATGCCGACCTTGCGTTTCGCGCCCAAGGGGCGCTCCAACAAAGATCCGATGCCGCTTCACGGCGCCAGGCGCCAAACCTCGCTGGCCACCGCGTCGGCTTGCGCCGTCTGCTCGGCGCCGACGCCGTCGATGGCCATGCGCCAATCGCGCGCCACGGCGTCGAACGGCGGCGCGCCAGTGCGATCGGTCAGCATCACCAAGGTGCCGCGAGCCAGCGGCACCAAGCGGCCGCGCCAATCGCCGCGATGGAAGTCGCGCTGTTTCGACAGCATCTTGTCCGGCACGTACAACACGGCCACCGACATGCCATCGACACGGCTGACCAGATGCACGGTTTTGTACGGCCCGACCGGGCAATCGTGGACATAGGTAACGTCGGTCGGCACGGGACCGGCCAGGGCCAGACCGCGGCCGGCGAAACCGGCCTCGATCGCTTGCGCGCTGATCGGCTGGGCCAACGCCAGCGTCGCGTATTCGTTGGGCATGTGCGCAACCGCCAAGGCCGGCAGTGACGTGGCGTCGACGCGGTGCCAGGCGTAACCGCCGATGCCGATCGCCAGCAACAGCGAGGCGGCCAAGGCAAAGGCCACGCGGCGGCGGCGCGCGCCGTGGCGGCGCTCGGCGGTGGCCTGCGCCAGCAGCACGCGGTCGACCAGGCCAGCCGGCACGTCAATCTGCAACGCGCCCAGCAGGTCGCGCTCGAACGATTGCGCCTGCTGCCACGCGGCGGCACAGCCGGCGCAGATATCGCGATGGGCAAGGAAGTCACTGGCGCGCGAGTGCGGCTCGGCGCCCAGTCGGCGACGGAATTCAAGGCAGTCCAAGCTGCACCTCCGGACGATCACCCTGCAGCATGGATTTCAGTTTCTGGCGGGCGCGGAACAGTTGCGTCATCACGGCGCCGGGTTGCTGGCCGAGTTCGGCTGCTATTTCCTCGCAACTCATGCCGCCCAGTACTTGCAACAGCAGGGGCTCGCGGTATTTGTGTGGCAACTTCGACATGGCTTCACGCAGTTCGGCCGCGTCGCCGTGGCGTTCCGGGCTGGCCCAGGCGCCATCCTCGGCCACTTCGTGACCGGCGTCCAGCTCCACCACGTCCAGCCGCTTGCGCTCGTAGAGACGGGCGTGTTCGCGCCGCAGGATGGTCAGCAGCCAGGGCTTGGCTGCTGCGGCATCCTTGAGTGAATCGAGGCTTTTCCAGGCTCGGAGCAGGGTTTCCTGCACCAAGTCCTGGGCCAACGCCTGCTGTCCGCACAGCCAGTAGGCAAAGCGATACAGGTCGGTGGAATGGGCGCGTGCCAAGGCGTCGAATTGTCGTTGTCGAGGGCTCACACCAGCGGAGACCGGGGCGGCGGCGCGCATCTTTCAGAGTCCGCTCTGCGGCGTGGGCGCGGGCTGCACGCTGGTGCGCGTGGACCGCGACCACCGGCACCTGCGCGGCGATTGGCGGTCGCCCCGTCGCATCAATCCGCCGCGCCGCGCAAGCGTTCCAGCACACCTTCGAGCTGATCGGCGCTGTGGTAGTGGATCACCAGTTTGCCGCGACCGCCGCGACCGGCCTCGATGCCGACCTGGGTGGCGAGGCGTTCGGAAAGGTCGCGTTCCAGCGCGGCGATGTCGGCGTCGCGCTTGCCGCCGTGCGGCTTGCCGGTCGCCGCCGGCTTCTGCGCGCTGCGTACCGCCGCTTCCAGTTGCCGCACCGACCACTCGTTGGTGGCCGCTTCGCGGGCCATGCGCAAGGCCAGACCTTCTTCCAGCGTCAGCAGGGCGCGGGCGTGGCCCATTTGCAGTCTGCCCTCGTCGAGCAGCTTGCCGATCGCGGCCGGCAAGTCGAGCAGCCGCAGCAGGTTGGAGACCGCGACCCGCGAACGGCCGATGGCGTCGGCTACTTGCTGGTGAGTGAGCTGGAAATCTTCGATCAGTCGCTTCAGAGCCTGGGCTTCTTCCAGCGAAGACAGGTCCTGGCGCTGGATGTTTTCGATCAGCGCCATCGCCGGCGCGGCCTGCTCGCTGACCTCCTTGACCAGCGCCGGGATCACGTCCAGCTTGGCGCGCTGGGCGGCGCGCCAGCGGCGTTCACCGGCGATCAATTCGTAGCGGTCCTGGCCCAGCGGCCGCACGATCACCGGCTGGATCAGTCCCTGGGCACGGATCGAGGCGGCCAGTTCCTCCAGCGCTTCGTCGTCGAAGCGGCGCCGCGGCTGATACTTGCCGGGCTGGATCTGCTGCACGGGCAACTGTCGCAGCTCGCCCTCGCCGTCCACGTCGCCGTCGGCGCGGGTGGGGCCGCTATCGCCGCCGCCCAAGAGCGCGTCGAGGTCGCGCGCGCCGAGT
>DASSXP010000202.1:0-6682 GCA_035703755.1 Rhodanobacteraceae bacterium
GAACAGGAACACGTACACGCACTGGGCGACGATCAGGCCGAGATACAGCGGCAACTGCAGCCAGCGTGAGGAAAATATCAGGGAGGGAAGTGGCGACAGGTGGTTCGGGTGATCAGCGGACATCGGTGACGAGTTTGTACATGGGGCGGGCTATTGCAGCGGCTGGCGCCGCTGGCGTCAACCGCGGCGTACCGGACGCGGTGGTTGATGGTGTGGGGCTGTTCAGGGTGCCGGCTCGGGCACATAGACCACGCTGCCGTCCTGCATGCGGTAGGCGACGCCGGCCTTGGTGCCTTGCCCTTCGCCGGTTTGGCCGTTGGCGCGGAAGCGCTCGATCTTGTCGCCCTGCTTGACCAGCATCTGCATGCTGGGCTGGCCGGCATCGGTGATCACGGTAACGTTTTCGGACTGCACCATTTGCATCAGTGGGTTCTGGGCCACGGTGATGAGCAGCGCGGCGATCACCACCAGGAACACGTCGATCAGGTTGACCACCGAAAGGATCGGGTCGTCGGCTTCGTCGTCCAGAAACTTCATGCCGCCTCCTTGAGTTCACGATGGGCTTGGGTCAGGCGGTTGCTGGCCAGCCAGACCAGTTCTTCGGCCAGCCAGCGGCGGCGCACGGAGACGATCCAGAAGGTGATTGCGGCGGTGATGAGGGCGAGGATGACGGCGGAAAAGGCAATGGCGAGGTTGTCCGATACCTGCGCCATGTCACCACCGGAAAGGGCTTTCAGCGCCGGGCCCATCGGGATCATGGTGGCGACGAGGCCGAGCATGGGCGCGGTGCGGCTGGTGATGCGCGGCATCTCCAGCAGGCGGTGGGCGGCGACCTCGCGCTGTTCCTGATTGGCTTGCGGATGCCGCGCCGCCCATTGCAGCAGCGCGTAACCGGGGTGCGCAGCGAGCGGGCGACGGCGCTGCCAGCGCATCACCGCGAAGGCGCCGAGCGCGTACAGCGAATAGACAAACAGGATGGCGATGGCGATCAGGGTCAGTGGCAGGAAGATCTGCCCAACTTGATACATGAAGGATTCGAGAAGCTGGCTCATGGGTTTACCTGTGGTTGGATTCAAGCGTAACGGCGGCGCGCGGCCTGGCGCGCGGCGCCGGTGGCAACGATCAAGAGGAGAGCTGCCGGGATCCACGGCAGCCGCGGCGCGGTCGGGGTGTCGGCGTCCGCTGCCAGGGGACAGGTTCACTGCCGCGCGACGGCGACACCGCGAGCAAGCGGCGTCGATGCCGCCACCTTGCGGGTGGCGGTACAGCTGCTGCACGGCCGTGGCGAGGGCGGCGCGAGTCGCCTGCTGCGCGATGCCTGGAGCCTCGAACTGCTGGCCCGCTACACCGCTTGCGGCGTTGCGCCACGCCAAGCACCGCCGACGCGCGCCGAACGTGACGCCATCGAACACGCACGCACCTTGCTGCTGCGCAATCTCGCTTCAGCGCCGAAGCTCGACGAACTCGCCGCTGCCTGCGGCCTCAGCGTGTACCGAATGAACCGGGGCTTTCGTGCAATCTACGGCCAGTCGGTGCACGCCCTGTACCAGCGCGAGCGCATGGCCGCGGCCTGGCGCCTGATCGAGTCGAGTGCGATGGATGTCGGTAGCGCCGGCGAGCAGGTTGGCTACAGCAACCTGTCGCATTTCAGCGACAACTTCCGCCGGCATCATGGAATCTTGCCGAGCGAGCTAAAGCGCTGTGCTGCGGGCTCGCTGCGGGCGGCGTCGCCGCAATAGTGCAAGGCGTTGACGCGGACGATTTCAGACTGGCGGCAAGGGGCCGTGTCGCACCGGCGTGTTCGTGCGATCCCTTCGCGGCCGTGCCGGCGGAGCGGATGGCCCGGGCCGGGGGCTATGTGCCGCGACGCTGGCCGTCGATGCGCACCCAGCCATCCAGCATGGTGACGACGAGTTGCTCGAAGCCCGCGGCGGCGTAGCCGTCGAGGAGCTCGCCCTGCTGCCCATCGAGGATGCCGGAAATCGCGAACGGTGCACCGGGCTTGCACAACGAGGCAAACAGCGGCGCGAGCTCGGCCAGCGGGCCGGCCAGGATATTGGCGACGAAGACGTCGGCCGGGGCCGGGCGCTTGCCGGGCAGCGCCACGGTCAGGCGCTCGGCGACATCGTTGCGGGTGGCATTGTCGTGGCTGGCGACCAGCGCCTGCGGGTCGTTGTCAATGCCCGCCGCGGACGCGGCGCCGAGCTTCAGCGCGGCAATCGCCAGCACGCCGGAGCCGCAGCCATAATCGATCAGGGTTTTGCCCGCGAGATCGAGCGAGTCGAGCCAGGCCAGGCACAGCGCGGTGGTCGGGTGGGTGCCGGTGCCGAAAGCGAGGCCGGGATCGAGCCGCACGATCACGCTGCCGTCATCGGGTGGCTCGATGTTCCACGGGTACACCCACAGCCGGCGACCAAAACGCATCGGCTGGAATTGATCCATCCAGGCGCGTTCCCAGTCCTGATCCTCGACCGTGCGGAAGGCCACGGTATTGGCGGCCAGCCACGGCAATTGTGCCTGCAAGGCCAACTGGAGCAAGTCACGATCCGTTCCGGCGTCAAACAGCGCTTCCAGCGTCAATGCGCCCCACAACGGCGTTTCGCCCACGCCCGGCTCGAAAATCGCCTGTTCGTCGGGCGTGTCCACGGCGGCATCGGCCAATGTCACCGACAAGGCGCCCAGCGCCTCCAGCGCGGCTTCGGTTTCGGCTTGCCGGTCGGCCGTCAATGCAAGATCAAGCGCGAGATAGGGCATGGATGTCCAGTGGCAAGCGGTGAATCACGACATTGGGTTGCAGTTTGCATCCCGATGCCCGGCGCTACAGCGCCTTTTCCTTGCGTTCGTTGATGCGTTTTTCGAGGTAATGGATGTTCTGGCCGCCTTGCTGGAAGCCGCCGTCGGCCATGATGCGCTGCTGCAACGGGACGTTGGTCTTGATGCCCTCGACCACCATTTCCGACAGCGCGATACGCATCCGCGCGATGGCGGTGGCGCGGTCGCGGCCGTGCACGATCAGCTTGCCGACCATCGAGTCGTAGTTGGGCGGGATCTTGTAGCCGTCGTAGATGTGGGTGTCGACGCGCACGCCGGGGCCGCCCGGTGCCTCGAAACGCTTGATGGTGCCGGGGCTGGGCAGGAAGTTGTCCGGGTCCTCGGCATTGACGCGGCACTCGATGGCATGGCCGTTGATTTCGATGTCGCTCTGGCGGATCGACAGCGGCTCGCCGCCGGCGATCAGCAGTTGTTCGCGGACCAGATCGACGCCGGTGATGAACTCCGTTACCGGGTGCTCGACCTGGATGCGGGTATTCATTTCGATGAAGTAGAAACGGCCGTCCTCGAACAGGAACTCGAAGGTGCCGGCGCCGCGATAACCGATGCGGATGCAGGCATCGACGCAGACCTGGCCGATTTCCGCGCGCAACGCCGGCGTGATGCCGGGTGCAGGCGCTTCCTCCACCACTTTCTGATGGCGGCGTTGCATCGAGCAGTCGCGCTCGCCAAGATGGATGGCGTTGCCCTGACCGTCGGCCAGCACCTGAATTTCCACATGGCGCGGGTTCTGCAGGAACTTCTCCATGTACACCTGATCGTTGCCGAAGGCGGCCTTGGCCTCGGTCTTGGTCATGGCGATGGCGCTGGACAGGTGCGCCTCGTTGTGTACTTCGCGCATGCCGCGACCGCCGCCGCCACCGGCCGCCTTGATGATCACCGGATAGCCGATGCCGCGGGCGATGCGGGTGTTCTCCACCGGGTCATCGCCGAGCGGGCCGCCCGAGCCGGGCACGCACGGCACGCCGGCGGCCTTCATGGCGCGGATCGCTTCCACCTTGTCGCCCATCATGCGGATGGTGTCGGCTTTGGGGCCGATGAAGACGAAACCGGATCGCTCCACCTGTTCGGCAAAGTCGGCGTTCTCGGACAGAAAACCGTAGCCGGGATGGATCGCGGTGGCGTCGGTGATTTCGGCCGCGGCGATGATGGCGGGAATGTTGAGGTAGCTCTGCGCGCTTGGCGCCGGGCCAATGCAAATCGCCTCATCGGCCATGCCGACGTGCTTCAGGTTGCGATCCGCAGTGGAGTGCACCGCCACCGTGGAAATGCCCAGCGTATGGCAGGCGCGCAACACGCGCAGCGCGATTTCGCCGCGATTGGCGATCAGGACTTTATCTAGCATGGTCAGGCGATCACGAACATGGGCTGGTCGAACTCGATGGCGGAGCCGTCCTCGACCAGAATGGCCTTGACGGTGCCGGCGTGGTCGGCCTCGATCTGGTTGAACATCTTCATCGCTTCGATGATGCCGAGGGTGTCGCCGGCCTTGACCTGCTGCCCGATCTTGACGAACGGCGGCGCGCCGGGCGTGGACGCGGCGTAATAGGTGCCGACCATCGGCGCCTTGACCACCTGGCCCTCGGGCAGGGCATTCTCGGGCGCTGCGGCGACGGCACTGGCCGGTGCAGCGATTGCGGCCGTCGGCGCGGCGGCGGCCGCAACCGGCGCCGGCGCGGCCGCCCTCACCCGCGTGCCGCCGGTGGGCCCGCGCGACAGGCGCACGGTTTCCTCGCCTTCCTTGATTTCGAGTTCGGCCAGGTTGGATTCTTCCAACAAGTCGATCAGCTTCTTGATCTTTCTGAGATCCATGGTTCTGCCTTTGGATGGTCGAAGGGGGTCAGCCGCCGAGGCGTTCCAGCGCCGCAGTCAGGGCCAGCCGGTAACTCAGCGGGCCGAAACCCGCGATGGTGCCGACGGCAAGGTCGGACAGGTAGGAGTGGTGGCGAAACGGCTCGCGTGCCTGTGGATTGGACAGGTGCAGCTCGATGAACGGCACCCGCGCGGCGGCCAGCGCATCGCGCAGTGCCACGCTGGTGTGGGTGAAGGCGGCCGGGTTGATCAGGATGAAATCGGTGCCGTCGCAGCGCGCGGCCTGAATCGCGTCCACCAGCAAATGCTCGGCATTCGATTGCAGGCTGGTGAGTTCATGGCCGGAAGCTTGCGCGATGGATGCCAGATCGGCGTCGATGTCGGCCAGTGTGGCATGACCGTAGATCGCCGGTTCGCGCTCGCCCAGCAAATTGAGATTGGGTCCATGGAGGACCAGCAACTTGGCCACGAGAGGATTTCAGCGAAACGGGAAGCGGAGTGTGCGCTACCCATCCTGTTTTGTCCAGTTCGTTGATTTTCGGCGACGTTTCACGCCGTTTGGGCTGTCATGGAGCGGTCAGCCGCCGCCCAGCACCCAGTCGCGCAGCTCCCCGGCGCTGTCGAAACTGCCGAGGTGACGGCGCAGCAGGCGGCCATCGGGGCCGATCAGCACGCTGTAGGGCACCGCGCTGATGCGGTTGCCGAATTGTTTGGAGACGTCGTAGCCGAGCGGTTGGCCGAGCAGGATCGGGAAACTTTGCGGGTGCGCCGTGATCCATGCGCGGATCTTGTCCGGGCCGTCGAGGCCGATGCCAAGTACCTGCACACCCTGCGGCCCGAGTTCGTTTTGCAGGGCGTCGAACAGCGGCATTTCTTCGCGGCAAGGGTGGCACCAGGTGGCCCAGAAGTTCAGCACCACGCGCTGGCCATCCCACTCGGACAAGTGGCGGGTGCGGCCATCGAGGTCGGTCAGGGCGAGGTCGGCGCGCTGATCGCCGAGTGCCAGTGGTACGACATCGCTGGGTAACTCCGACGAGGTGATGTGCAGACCGGAAGCGGCCAGTGTGGCGAGCCGGGGGTGGTCAATCAGGAGATTGGCGACGCCGGGCGCGAGACCGCCAAAACGCCAGACGTAGCTGCCGACCCACAAGCCAAGGCCGACCGCCAGCGCCGCGCCAACGATGGCCAGTTGCCGGCCGGCGCCCTTCATTGCGTGCCGACCTTGCCGATGCGGCTGAGGAAGGCGTCGGCCTTTTCGAAGCCGATCAGGCGCAGCGCGCGCTGTTCCTGGCCGTCATGACCGAAAAAGATCGTCGCCGGCGGGCCGAACAGTCCGAAGTGTTTGAGGAGCGCCTGATCGGCGGCGTCGTTGGCGGTGACGTCGGCCTTGAGCAGCACGAAGCCGGCCAGCGCCCGATGCACGCCGGGTTGACTGAAGGTGCGCGCTTCCATTTCCTTGCAGCTGACGCACCAGTCGGCGTAGAAATCCAGCATCACCGGCTGGCCGTTGGCCGCCTTGATCGCCGCGTCGAGGTCGGCCACGGACTTGATTTTCTGGAACGGCAGCGCGGTTTGCGTGGTCATCGCAGCGCCGCCGCTACTGAGGCCGGCCAAGGGTTGCAGCAGGCTGCGCGAGCCGGCCGCAGCACCGATCAGCTCGGCGGCGCCGAAAATCAGTGCGAGCAGGCCCAGCGTCTTCCACAGCCGGCGCCAGCCCGAAGCGCCGTCGGGCAGTCGCTCCAGTGCGCCGAGATACACCGCGCAACCGATCAGCAGCGCGCCGCTCATCAGCATGATCCAGGCCGGGTCGAGGATGCGGTCCAGCATCCAGATCGCCAGCGCCAGGAACAGCACGCCGAAGACTGCCTTGACGGCATTCATCCATGCGCCGGCGCGCGGCAACAGCTTGCCGGCCGCGGTGCCGAAAATGATCAGCGGTACGCCCATGCCGAGCGAGAGCAGGAACAGCGCCAGGCCGCCAAACACCGGGTCATGGCTCTCGGCGATGTACAGCACCGCGCCGGCCAGGGGCGGCGCC
>DASSXP010000244.1:0-2600 GCA_035703755.1 Rhodanobacteraceae bacterium
AGCACAACCGCTCGCGCCTGCACGCACCGGTACTCGCCTATCTGGGCGCAGTGGTGAACTTCGTCGCGGGCAAGGTGGAGCGCGCACCACGCTGGATGCAGCATGCCGGGCTGGAATGGCTGTGGCGCATCAAGGAGGAGCCCGCGCTGTGGCGGCGCTATGCCAAGGACGGCGCCACGTTCGCACGGCTGTTTGCGACCCGCGTCGTCCCGTATGCCTGGCATGTGCGCCGCAACACGCCTGACGCGACGTCACTGGCCGCGGCGACTGTCGACGTGGCTCGCCATGACGGCAGCACCACGCTGCACCTTCGTGGCGCGTGGGCCGCCAGCAACCTTGGGCCGTTGCGGCACGCGCTTGCCACAGCCTGGAAGGAAGGCGGCGCACTGCGGCTCGACCTGAGCGGAACCACGCACCTGGACAGTGCCGCAATCGCACTGCTGTGCATGCTGTGGGCACACTGCGCGCAGCAGGCCCGACACTTGGTCATCAGCGAGCCCAGGCGGGCGGTTCAGCGCGTGATACGGTATTGCTGTGCCGAGTATGTGTTGCAACCTCCGCCCAACCCCATACCCCAAGACCTTCTGAACACTGGAACCGCTACATGAACATGAAAGTTGCGCTGATCACCGGCATCACCGGCCAGGACGGCTCGTACTTGGCCGAGCTGCTGCTGGCCAAGGGTTACAAGGTCTATGGCACCTACCGGCGCACCAGCTCGGTCAACTTCTGGCGCATCGACGAGTTAGGGATCTCAAAGCACCCGGATTTGCACTTGGTGGAGTACGACCTCACCGACCTGAGCTCGAGCATTCGCCTGCTCGAGCTTTCGAAGGCGACCGAGGTCTACAACCTGGCGGCGCAGAGCTTCGTGGGGGTGTCGTTCGACCAGCCCTTCACCACGGCCGAGATCACCGGCATCGGCGCACTGCACCTGCTGGAGGCGATCCGCATCGTCAACCCGACGATCCGTTTTTACCAGGCCAGCACCTCCGAGATGTTCGGCAAGGTGCAGGCCGTTCCGCAGGTGGAGAGCACGCCGTTCTATCCGCGCAGCCCCTACGGCGTGGCCAAGCTGTACGCGCACTGGATGACGGTGAACTACCGCGAGAGCTACGGCATCTTCGGCGCCAGCGGCATCTTGTTCAACCACGAGTCGCCGTTGCGCGGGCGCGAGTTCGTGACGCGCAAGATCACCGACAGCATGGCCAAGATCAAGCTCGGCAAGCTCGACGTGATCGAGCTGGGCAACATGGACGCGCAGCGCGACTGGGGCTTTGCCAAGGAGTACGTGGACGGCATGTGGCGCATGCTGCAGGCCGACAAGCCCGACACCTATGTGCTGGCCACGCACCGCACGGTGTCGGTGCGGGAGTTCGTGGCGATGGCGGCAACGGCGGCAGGCTTCGATCTGGAGTTCAAGGGCAGCGGCGAATCCGAAGTGGCGATCGACCGGGCCACCGGCAAGACCCTGGTGCGCGTGAACCCCAAGTTCTACCGGCCCGCCGAGGTGGAGCAACTGATCGGCAACCCCGAGAAGGCACGCCGTGAACTCGGTTGGGCGCCCACCACCACGCTGGAACAGATGTGCCAGTTGATGGTGGACGCGGACTTGCGGCGCAACCAGAGCGGCTTCTCGTTCTGACCATGGCGCGCGCCCTCATCACGGGAATAGCGGGTTTCACGGGCCGGCATCTGGCCGCCGAGCTGACGGGCGCGGGCCATGAGGTGGTGGGCCTGACCCACGCCGGCGGCGCGACCCAACCCGGCACGATCGCCTGCGACCTGAGCGACGTGGCGGGGTTGAAGGCGGCGTTGCGGCAACTTCAACCCGAAGTCGTGGTGCATCTGGCGGCCGTCAGTTTCGTGGCGCACGGCGACGTCGATGCGATCTACCGCACCAATGTGCTCGGCACCCGCAATCTGCTGACGGCACTCACCACCCTGCCCCAGCGCCCGAATGCGGTGCTGCTGGCGAGCAGCGCCAATGTCTACGGCAACGCTTCCGCGGGTGTCGTCGATGAATCGGTGCCGCCTGCCCCGGCAAACGACTACGCCGTGAGCAAACTGGCGATGGAGTACATGGCCCAGCTGTGGCGCGAGCAACTGCCCATCACCCTCGTGCGGCCGTTCAACTACACCGGCGTGGGCCAGACCGAAGACTTTCTGCTGCCGAAGATCGTGAGCCATTTCCGGCGCCGCGCGCCGGTGCTGGAACTCGGCAACCTCGACGTCGAGCGCGACTTCTCCGACGTGCGCACCGTCGTTCGCTGCTACCGCCTGCTGCTCAAGGCGCAGCCACTGGCGACCGAGAGCGGCGCGATCTTCAACGTGTGTTCCGGCCAGGGTTACACCCTTCGTGAGGTGCTGAGCCTGGCCGAGGAGTTGACGGGCTACATGCCCGAGGTGCAGGTCAACCCCGCCTTCGTGCGCGCCAACGAAGTCAAGAAACTGGTGGGGAGCAAACGGGCCCTTGAGCAAGCCATCGGCCCGGTGGCCGATGTGCCACTGCGCGAGACGCTTCAATGGATGTTGAGCAGCGGCGATGCGCATCCGGCCACAGACGCTTGATGAAGCGGATTTGCTGGCCAACTCAACGG
>DASSXP010000123.1:0-3885 GCA_035703755.1 Rhodanobacteraceae bacterium
CGTGTTCAAGGCCGGCAGGGCCCTGAAGGATGCCTTGAACTGAGGTTGAAGTCGGCATGAAGGTGCGAGCGCCTGCATGCCGTGTCGAGCCAGTCCGGCGGCAAACCGGGCTGGCTCCAAAGGGAAGCCGGCGTGCTTCCCGCCTGTCTGTCCCGGGTGCTTAGCTCAGCGGTAGAGCGTCGCCCTTACAAGGCGAGGGTCGGGGGTTCGAAACCCTCAGCACCCACCAGGCCGGCAGACGGCCAAGACGTTGCGACCGCAGTCGGGTAGAATGACCGGCTGCCACGCTACGGTGACAGCCTTACAGATGCTGTCTGGCAACCGTATTCTGCGAGGGCGCCGCGCGGCGCCCTTGCCATGTTCAGCGCCGCATTCGTGCGGCATCTGCGGAAAGAACCCATGCTGCAAAAACTGCGTGAACACACCTCCGGCTGGATTGCCAAGATCATTCTCGGCATGCTGGTATTCGCCTTCTCGTTCTTCGGCATCGAGTCGTATTTCATGACTCAGGCCGATACCAGTGTCGCCACCGTGGGCGGGCGCCCCGTTGCGCAGCAGGATTTCCAGAACCGCATGAACCAGCTGCGGCAGCAGGCGCAGGCCAACCCGGCGCAGTTGAACCCGGATGATCTCGACAAGCCGGAGTTTCGCGCCAAGGTGCTGGATGGCCTGATCAACCAGCAGTTGCTGCTGAAGGCGAATGAAGATCTGGGCCTGGTGGTCGGCAGCAATGCCATCGCGCAGGAAATCGCCGCGATTCCGGCGTTCCAGCTCAACGGCAAGTTCGATGCCGACACCTACAAGGCGGTGCTGGCGCAGCAGGGCATGACGCCGCTCGGCTTCCAGCAGAAGGTCAAGGATGATTTGGCCATGCGTTTGCTGCCGACGGCAGTCCAGGGCAGCGCGCTGGCGCCGGCCTACGAGGTGGATGCCTACCTCGCACTGCGCGACCAGACCCGCGACGTCCGCTACATGGACATTCCGGCGCCGGCCGCGTCCAGCGGCACCATCGGCGCCGCCGACATCGACGCTTACTACAAGGCACACGCGGCCGACTTCATGAACCCGGAGACGGTCAGCATCGACTACATCGAGCTCAAGGCCGATGACATGAAGACCGATGCCGTGCCGGACGAAGACGCCATCAAGGCGCGTTACGAGCAGGAGAAACATCGCTTCGTCAGCCCCGAGCAGCGGCTGGTGTCGCACATCCTCGTGCAAGTGCCGGCCAATGCCACCCCGGCGCAGCAAAAAGCCGCACTGGCCAAGGCCGAGGGCATCGAGAAACAACTGGCCGGGGGTGCCGATTTCGCCACCGTGGCCAAGCAGGACTCCGACGATCTCGGTTCCAAGCGTCAGGGCGGCGATCTCGGCTGGATCGAGCCGGGCATGACCGACAAGGCATTTGACGGCGCGGTATTCGGCATGGCCAAGGGCAAGGTGTCGCAGCCGGTGTTGTCGCCCGAGGGCTATCACATCATCTGGTTGCGCGATGTCCGGCCGGGCAGCACCAAGGCGCTGGCCGAGGTCAAGCCGGAGCTGATCAAGGAGCTGCTGGGTTCCGAGCGCGAACGGGCGTTCAACGATACCGCCGGCAAGCTGACCGATTTGCTGTACTCCAACCCGAGCTCGTTGCAGCCAGCGGTCGACAAGTTGGGCCTGACAGTCAAGCAGGCCGGACCCTTCACGCGCCAGGGCGGTGCCAGCGGTGTGGCCGCCAACAAGGACGTGATTGCGGCGGCGTTCTCCGATCAGGTGCTGGTGCGCGGCCAGAACTCCGACGCCATCAATCTCGGCCCGAACGACCTGTTGGTGCTGCGGGTGGCCAGGCATCAGACGGCAACGCCGAAGCCGCTGGCGGAGGTGTCCGACACCATCAAGCTGCGCATCACGATGGAGCGCCGCGAGCAGGCGGCCAAGGCCCAGGCCGACACCTTGCTGGCGAATCTGCGCAAGGGTGAGAGCCTGGATGCGATCGCCGCCGCCCACAAGCTGACGGTGAAGACGCTGGCGGGTCTGTCCCGCATGGACAACAAGCTGTTGCCGCAGATGGTGCAGGAGATCTTCAAGATGCCGCATCCGGCCGCCAAGACGCCGTCGTCGGCGCTGGTCGAACTCGGCAATGGCGACTTCAGTCTGGTGGTGCTGGATGGCGTCCACGACGGCGACCCGAGCAAGGCGCCCGAAGCGGAGCACAAGGCCATCGCCAGCCAGTTGCAGAACCTGCGCGGCAGCGCCGCGATGCAGGGCATGCTGGAAGTCTTGCGCGCACACACCAAGGTGGAAGTGCACGAAAAGAACATGGGCAACAACGAGCTGCAATAAGCGCGCTGCCGCCAAGGATACAAAAAAACGGCCGGGAATCCCGGCCGTTTTTTTGTATGTCCAGTGCCGGAATCAGATGCCGGTCATGCCGAGGATGTTGTAGCCGGCATCGACGTAGGTGACTTCACCGGTAACGCCGCCAGCGAGGTCCGAGCACAGAAACGCGGCCACGTTGCCCACGTCCTCGATGCTGACGGTGCGGCGCAGCGGTGCGTTGTCCTCGACGTGACCGAGGATCTTGCGAAAACCGGCAATGCCGGACGCCGCCAGCGTGCGGATCGGGCCGGCGGAAATTGCGTTGACACGGATGCCCTCCGGACCGAGGTTGCAAGCGAGGTAGCGCATGGTCGATTCCAGGCTCGCCTTGGCCGCGCCCATCACGTTGTAGCCCTCCAGCGCGCGTTCGGCACCAAGATAGGTCAAGGTGACGATGGCGCCTTTGCGATCCTGCATCAGCGGCCGTGCGGCTTGCGACAGGGCGGCGAGCGAATAGGCGGAAATGTCGTGTGCCATGGCGAAACTGGCGCGTGTCAGGCCATCCAGGAACTGGCCGGCCAGTGCTTCACGGGGGGCGTAGGCGATCGCGTGAACCAGAATGTCGAAGCCGTCCCAACGTTGACCGAGGGCGTCGAAACAGGCGGTGATCTGCGCATCGTCGGCGACGTCAAGTGGCAGCACGATGTCCGAGCCGTATTCCTTGGCGGCCGCCTCGACACGGTCCTTGAGGCGGTCGTTCTGGTAGGTGAAAGCGAGTTCGGCGCCTTCCCGGTGCATGGCTTCGG
Organism: Rhodanobacteraceae bacterium; assembly: GCA_035703755.1. Taxonomy (GTDB): domain Bacteria; phylum Pseudomonadota; class Gammaproteobacteria; order Xanthomonadales; family Rhodanobacteraceae; genus DASSBG01. The sequence continues at coordinate 3,108 of DASSXP010000123.1, forward strand.
CAATGCCGCTGGCGATCGAGCGGTCGCTGGCGATGCCGGTGATGAGGGCACGCTTGCCTTGAAGAAATCCCATGGTGTCTCCGTGTGTAGTCGGGCCGGTTGGCCGCAAAACGGCTAGTTTAGTGCCTTGATCGGCATCGTGGGGAGGTCGTCCGGTGGCTCCAGCCGCAAGGTTTGCCCAAGATGCAACATGTCGCGGCGCAGGCCATTCCAGCGCTTGATGTTGGCAACGCTGACTTTGAACCGGCGCGCCAGATCCCACAGGTTGTCACCGGCTACCACGCGGTGGCTGCGCGGCTGGCTGCTTACCGCCACCGCCATGTCGGCCGGCAGCGCAGCGGCCAGGTTTGCCGGCAGCCACAGGCGCTGGTTTTTGGCAGTCGGCTGATTGGCACCGTGCAGCCGGTTGATGTGGGCCAGCAGTTCACTGCCGGCGGCATCGTCCACCAGGCGTGTCAATTGCGCCGATTGGCGCAATTCCACCCGTTGCCACAGCGTCCAGCCGCGTTGCACGAGTTCGGCGTAGGCGCGGGTGAAGCGCAGGCTTTCTTGCGCCGGCAGCAGGATTGTCCGCGCCGGCAGTTCCGGGTCCAGATAGGCGGCGTTGTAGTCGCGCACGCTGTCCTCGCTGGCGTTTGCGAGGCGCGCCGCCAGCGGGATCGGCAGCGGTGCGGGCAAGCGCGTGCGCACCAGCAGCGTATTGTCCGCCGGGTCCGGCAGACGAACCTGGTAGCGCTCGGGTTGCTTGATCAGGCAAGTGATGGCCATCAGTTTGGCG
>DASSXP010000204.1:0-2476 GCA_035703755.1 Rhodanobacteraceae bacterium
AGGAGCCGGACCTGTTCCACGACCTGTTCGGCCACGTGCCGCTGCTGATGAACCCGGTGTTCGCCGACTACATGGCGGCCTACGGGCGCGGCGGGGTGAAGGCGCACGGCATCGGCGCCGATGCGCTGCAGAACCTCACCCGGCTGTACTGGTACACGGTGGAGTTCGGCCTGATCCGCCAGGCCGACGGGCTGCGCATCTACGGCAGCGGCATCGTTTCCTCCGGCGGCGAGTCGCGCCACGCGCTGGAGTCGCCGGCGCCCAACCGCATCGGCTTCGACCTCGAGCGCATCATGCGCACGCGCTACCGCATCGACACCTACCAGCAAAGCTATTTCGTGATCGACAGCTTCGAGCAGCTGATGGAGGCAACGCGGCCGGACTTCACGCCGATCTACCAGCGCCTGGCGACGCAAGCCACGCTGCCGGCGCGCGAGGTATTGGCTACGGATGCAGTGATCCAGCGCGGTAGCCGCGAGGGCTTCGCGGCCGACGCCGATACCTGATCCAGCGCCAGCGGCGCGGCGGCATTCGTGGCTACAATGGCGTCTCCCCTGTTGCCAAGGAATGACGCCATGAAAACGCCTCGACTGCTGCCGTGGATTGCGCTTTGTCTCGCCGCGATGCTCGCGGCCGGCTGTGTCCATCTCAGCAAGGACACCGGCGACGCCCAGGTCGACAGCACGCTGGAAGCGATGGGCAAAGCCTCGACCTGGGGCCACCCAGATCAGTTTGGCCAGTTCGCCGGCATGCGCGCCTACGCCGACGGCGACTATGCCAACGCCATGAACCAGTTCAAGAACGGCGCGTGGTACGCCGACAAGCTGTCACAACTGTCGCTTGGCCTGATGTACCTCAACGGCAAGGGCGTCGCCGCCGATCCGGTCGAAGCCTACGCCTGGCTGGCGGTGGCGGCCGAACGCAAGTACCCGCAATTCGTCGCCACCCGCGACCGCGTGTGGGCGTCGCTGGATGCCGCACAACGCCAACGTGCCACCGTGGCGGCCCAGCGCATCCAGGCCGAATACGGCGATCAGATTGCCAAGCGCCGCATGGCCAACGAGCTCAACTATGCCCGCACCCAGATCACCGGCTCGCGCACCGGCTTCGTCAGCGCCGGCATGGGACATGCCGCGACCCGCAACGGCTGCACCAGCAGCAACAAGCTGGGCCTGCCGGAAGCGGGCTGCGGCAGCGGCGATATCTACGCCGACTGGCGGTTGATACCGGACCTCTACTTCCAGGCGATTGACGCGCAGTGGAATGGCAGCGTCACCGTCGGCGCGGTGGAGGACGTGAGCAAGCCCGGCGCCAAGCCGCCGCAACCCGCGACCGCGGCATCCACCCACTGAGAGCCTGAGAACCGCCATGCGTCGTTTGCTGCTCCTCATCGTGTTGTTGCTCGCCATTGCCGCTGTCGCCGGCTGCGGCAACAAGGGGCCGTTGGTGCGGCCCGCCGCGACCACCACCGTGGGCCACTGAGCCGGCGGCATGGGTCTGCGCTTCAGCAAAATGCACGGCGCCGGCAACGACTTCGTGGTGCTGGACGCGCGCCACGCGCCGATGCCACTGGATGCGGCGCAGATTCGCGCCATGGCCGACCGTCACACCGGCGTCGGCTTCGATCAGCTCCTCAGCATCGAACCGGCGCGCGACGGCGCCAGCGCCTGGCGCTACGGCATCTGGAACGCGGATGGCTCGCCTTCCGGACAGTGCGGCAACGGGGTGCGCTGCGTGGCGGCCTGGCTGCATCGCGCCGGTTTGCTCGACACCGCGCAATTGATGCAGGTGGAAAGCCCATCCGGCGCGGTGCATGTGCGGCTGATTGATGCTGGCAGCGTCGCCGTCGACATGGGCGCGCCCCGTTTCACGCCGGTCGCCATACCGTTTGACGCGGGCAGTGAACAGGATGACTACGCCATCGACGTGGCCGGCACGATGCTGACCATCGGCGCGGTGTCGATGGGCAATCCGCACGCGGTGGTGGAGGTGGAGTCGTTCGACGATCCACACCTCGCAACGCGCGGCCCTGCCCTGTCCGCACACCCGCGTTTTCCAGACGGCTGCAATGCCGGTTTCGCGCTGCGCCGATCATCTGGCGAAATCGACCTCAAGGTGCACGAACGTGGCAGTGGCTGGACGCTGGCGTGTGGCACTGGCGCGTGTGCGGCGGTCGCGGTGCTGGCGCGGCGCGGCCGGGTTGGCCCCCGCGTGACCGTGCAGTTGCCCGGCGGCCGCTTGCAGATCGACTGGGCGGGCCCCGGCCACACCTTGTGGATGACCGGCCCGGCGGCCTTCGTGTTCGAAGGCGAGTGGGCCTGTTGAGTTGCGCGCGGCGCGTGGCCGCGTATGCTCAGCCAAACATTCACAGCGACGGGGAGCGGCATGTCTGAAATGAATCTCAAGGCGGGGCTGGATGCAATGGAAGTCGCCGCCTACCTGCGTTCGCACCCAACCTTCCTGCGTGATTTCCCCG
>DASSXP010000094.1:0-7663 GCA_035703755.1 Rhodanobacteraceae bacterium
CATTCCAGCTGACGTCACCGACATCGGTCGAGGCGGTGCCACGCCGATCGTCGCGGTAAGCCTGCAACTGCATGGCTTCCGCGAGGTCGCGCGGCGCGGCCAGACTTTTCTGCAGCTGCGCGGCAAACGCACGCTCCGCCGTGTCGTACTGCACGCCGCCTACCCGTTGCAGCGATGCCTGCATCACCCGGCCCAAGGTGTCGTTGGGCAAGAGGGAAAATACGCCGCCGGTTTGCTCGAATGCCACCGTGGTCCCGGTCCCCATCGCTGCGCCTTGCGCAGCAAGCTGCAAACGTTCGAACACCGCGCGCACCACAACCGGATCGGTGTGCCGCACGTAGTAATACGCTTCGGCGAAATCGGGCACCACGTTCGGCGCACTGCCACCGTTGCTGACGATGTAATGAATGCGGGTCCCATCCGGCACATGCTCGCGCAACAGGTTCGCCATGTGATTGAGCGCCTCCACACCATCCAGCGCCGAGCGGCCGCGATCGGGCGCGCTGGCGGCATGCGCCGCGACACCGTGAAAACGGAATTTGCCGCTGATATTGGCGAGGCTCGTGCCCTGCGCCGCGGAGTTGCGCGAGCCAGGATGCCAGTGCAGCACCGCATCGACATCCTTGAACAGGCCGGCCCGGGCCATGTACACCTTGCCCGACCCGCCCTCTTCGGCCGGCGTGCCGTAGAGCCGCACTTCGCCCGCGGTGCCGCTGTCGCGCAACCACGCGGCAATCGCGCGGGCGGCGCCCACCGAGGCGGCACCGAACAGGTTGTGACCACAGGCCTGACCCGCATCCTGGCCGGCGATCGGCGTGCGCGTGGGCTCGGCCGCCTGTGCCATGCCGGGCAGCGCATCCATTTCCGCCAGTACCGCGATCACCGGCCCGGCACCGCGCGTGCCGTAACTGGCGACGAACGCGGTAGGCATGCCGGCGATGCCGCTTTCGATGCGAAAACCGGCCTCTCGCAACTCCTGTTGCAACAGCTCCGAGGAGGCCTGCTCAAGGTAGCCGAGCTCCGGGTGCTGCCACAATTGCCGGCCCACATCCGCTTGCCGCGCGGCATACGCATCGAGAGTCGTCAACACGTCCGTGGCACCGGCCGTGCCCGCGCTGATCAACAATGCCGCCAGCACGAGCGTGCGCTGAAAGATGCGTGTTTGCATGGGCCACCTGCTCATTTGTAGAAACGCACGTTGTCGAGTTCGAACCACAACTTGCTGCCGGGCGTGGCCGATGCGGAGAACACCAGTTGCAGCACGTCATTGCCCCGCCACACGGCAATCGGCCGGGTGGCGCGATAGGGTGGCAAGCCTTGCAGCGTGACAAACGGCACCTGCACCGTTCGCCAGTCATCGCCAACGGCCATTGACACGGCAAAGCGCCGCTTGCCCAACGCGCGCAGCTGCAAGCGAAAATTCGCCGCGTGGCCACGAACATCAAATTGCACACCGCGATAAGCGCCAACATCGACCGGCGCCACCGAGCCTCGGCTCAATGGCAGGATGGCGGCCGCATAGGCGTGCGGGTTGTCGGACAGCCGCGCCTGCACCGACAATGCATGCCCCGTCGATTCCCGCGCCACGATCTCGCTTACCTGTACGCTGCGGTCATTGCCACCATCGGCCTCGTCCGTGCGCAAAGTATCCAATGCCGTGCGTCCATCCGCGCGCTCGAAATCATCCACCAAGGCCGCCGCGGGTGTCGCGGGCAGCGAACTCCGTCGATTGCCGGCCGGCAGTTGGCTCCCCGGACCCAGCAGCTGCCGGCCAGCCACGAAGACCCGCCGCAACTGGCGCAAGTCACGGATGTCTTGCCATGGGCGGCCGTCCACCAGAATCAGGTCGGCGCGCTGCCCCACTTCGATCGTGCCGCGATCGGTCATGTGAATGGCGGCAGCACTGCGCGATGTCGCGGCTTGCAAGGCGTCGCTTGGCGAAAGGCCGGCTTCCACCAGTAATTCCAGCTCGCGCAAAGTGGATTCCCCGTGCGGCGTTCCACTCATGCCCGCATCGGTGCCAACCACCACGCGCACGCCCGCCGCATGCAGTGTTTTGACATTGCGCATCGCCACGGCAAAGTTCCGCTGCCGCTGCTGCAACTGCTCGGGGCTGAATCTGTCCTTGCCGCTGCCATCGACCCGGGTCGGCAGATACACCGCCAGGGTGGGCGCATAGGCAGTGCCGTGCTCGCGCATCAGTCGCGGCAATTCCGCGTCCACGGCTTGATCCAGCAGGCTGTGCGCAATCATGTCGACCCCGGCCCGCGCCGCCTGCTTGCCACGCCGCAGGGTAACGGTGTGCGTGAAGACTTCGAGGCCATTCTGGTGCGCTGCATCCACCAATGCGGCCAGGGTGGCCTCATCCATGCTGCTGTTGTCGGCGGCGTTGGCGTAACGCCAACCATCGGTGAAGGCCTTGATGAAGTCGGGCCGATAGGCCGCCACCTTGCGCACACCCGCGCGGGCCGAAGCCGGCGTGTTGACCCAGCGGGTGGTGTTCTGGTCACCCCAGTCGGCGCCATGGCCAAGTGGCGTGCTCATGCGTGCGGCAAACTTGACCGTCGGCGCGGCCAGCGTGGCCAGCCAGGCGCGCCGCGGCGCGTAGGCCTCCGGCGCTTGATGGTAATCGGCCACCGTGGTCACGCCGGCAGCCAGATACCGGTTGGCAATTTCCGGCAGCGACGCCGGTTGGCCGTTCGGCGTCCAATGCGTATGCAAATCGAACAGGCCGGGCAACAAAGCCTTGCCGTGTGCGTTGACTTGCCGCGTTCCCGCTGGTGCATCAACGCGCGTACCGATGGCGGCGATTTTGCCATCCACGACCAGCACGCTGGCGGCAAAGGCATCCCGGCCGGTGCCGTCAAAAACCATGGCGTTGCGAATCAGTACGGCATCCGCGCGCGCGCAAGCCGCCGAACTGGTGAGCACGCTGCCCAACATGGACAGCGCCAGAATTACCCCTGCGCGGCAGGCACTCGTCATGGTTTGTCCTGATAGTCAGTGTGATGGTTTGACTGGCGGCGTGGATGCCGGCTTGGCGGATGACGACAACAGCCGCAACACATTGCCGTCGCGTTCCAGCACCAGGCCCAGACTCAAGGCCACGCTGCGGGCGAAACCCTGCGGGTCGCTGGCGGAGTACAGACCCACGATCCGGCGGCTGCCGACCGCCGGATCGCTGATCACGATGCGCGCGTCACTGTAACGCTGGAACTGCGCCACCGCCGCGGACAAGGTATCGCCATTGAATGACAGCATGCCCTCACGCCAGGCCAGCTCGTGGCGCAGTTCCTTGCGCGGCACCGACTCGATCTGGATGCCGTGATTGCGGCTGGACAGCGCCCGGTAGTTCGCCGGCAAGCGGGCCGGCGCGACTTCCCCGCGCCGGTTTGCCACTTCAACCACGCCTTCGCGTACCAATACCTCGACGCCACTCGTGCGGCGTGCGTTCAAGTTGACCGCGAAGCTGGTGCCTACCGCCGTGACATCGGTGTCCCGCGCATGGACGATAAACGGCCGCTCGGGGTTTTTGGCCACGTCGAACAGCGCCTCGCCTTGCAACAGTTCGATACTGCGCTGGCGCTCGGTGAAATGCACGCGGACACGGGATGCCGAATCCAGCGTGATGGCCGATCCATCCGCCAATGGCACCCGCAGAATCTCGCCCTTGCTGGTGGCGTACACGCTGACGCCACCCTGTTGCTGCTGCCACGCCAAGCCCGTCACACCCAGCAACAGTGCGGCGGCAGCAGCCCAGCCCCAAGACCGGCGGCGCTGCCGCCGCGCCAGCTGTGGCGCGATTGCCAGCACATTGACGCCACCGTCGGACAGAGCACGGGCGCGGTCCATCCGGGCCAGCACCGCACGAGCGCGGGCATAGGCGCCAAAATGACGGCCATCGACGCTCAACCACGCATCCCGGGCAGCGATATCGGCCGCACTCAGTGTGCCGTGATCCTCGCGTGCTACCCAGCGCGCGGCGATATCGTCGATGTTTGCGTCACTGCTCTTGTGCATGTCTCTTCCCTCCAACGGCGGCACCGCCGCGCTGCAACACGCGCACCGGGTCGTCGTGCTGCATCCAGTCCATCAACTTGCGCAAGGCCTTGCCGACATGCTTCTCCACCGTGCTTTCACTGATCTCCAGCTGCGCGGCGATTTCACGCTGGGAATAGCCCTCAACCCGTCGCAAAATGAACACCTTGCGGCTCTTGTCCGGCAGGCGTTCGATCAGGCTGGCGATCCAGGACAACTCCTGGTGCGATGACAGCGCGCGCAGCGGGCAAGATCCCGATTCGACGCCCGCCTCACGCTCGATGTCGGCGACCGCTTCGATCGACACCACCTGTGCGCGCCGCAACTGCTGCAACACCACCGACTTGGCCACCTGATACACATAGGTTTCGGGCTGGCGGATGTGCGACACGTCCGCCAAGCCGGCGAGGATGGCGTAGGTTTCCTGAATCACGTCGTCGCAATCCTGCCGCACCGACAGCCGGCGAGCCAGCCAGCGGCGCAGCGATGGCTCCACCGGCAACACATGATCGGCCAACCAGCGCGCCCGTTCGCCGCTGATCGTCACCGCCATGCCGCCCCCGTTACGCCGGGCGGCACGCATCGATGACGCGGCCTTGTCTGCAAGATGGGCATCAAAAAGTCTTGCTGAAGTTGACGTAGAAGTAGCGGGGATAGGCTTGATAGGCGACCGAGGAGTAGCCGAATTCCTCATCGGCGATCGGTGGGCGCGAATTGGACAAGTTGTTGATGCCCAACTTGATCGCCGCGCCATCGAGCCAGTGATCGCCCTTGAATTCGTACTTGACGAAGGCGTTGGTCTGCGTGTGCGATTTCACCGTCCACGGCGTGCCGTCTTCGAGAACCAGGCCATTCTCGACAAAGGAGCCGACATGGCGGGCAGTGAAACCGGCCGACCAGTCCTGTCCGCGCCAGGTGGCCACGCCCGTCCACTTCCACTTCGGATTGCCGCCATTGCCGATGAAGTTGCCGCCGCCATAGACCCGGATCGAGGGATCGACCAGACCCTCGTTTTTCGCGTCTTCCAGCGCTTGCAAGGCCGGCGAGCGGTCACGATAGAACTCGATCAGGCGGGTCGCATTGAGTGACACCCCGAAGTGCCCGAGCTGGGTGTCCGGCGACGTCCAGTTGACGCTGTAATCCACGCCGCGCACCGTTTGCGGCTCGAGATTGACGTACTTGTCGTTGACGTACAGCACGGTGCCGGCCGGAGCGAGGCCACTGCCCTCGAAGCGGGCAATGTCGTCGGCGGTCGGATCGGCGCGCACCACGTCCGGGTTGTAGCTGCCCTGCTGGCGCAACACGTAATCGAGAATCAGCGCATTGGCCTCGCCGAACAGGCCGATCAATCCCTTCTGATCGTACTGGTAGTAGTCCACGGCAAGGCTGAGGCGGCCATAGTTGTCGGGCAGGAAGCGCGGATTGAAAACCAGCCCGGCGCTGGTGTTGGTTGAGGTTTCCGGCTTCAGATCCGGATTGCCCGAACGCCGCGCCGTGGTGGAATTGCGGTAGCCGCTGCAATCGGCAATTGACTCTTGCGCGCCGTTGCGCACATCCGCGAGGCACTGGATCCAGTCGGTGCGGTTGTTCGAGCGGCTGACCACGGTGGCATTCATCTGCTCCAGGTTCGGCGCACGGAAGCCCTTGGCCCAGGACGCGCGCAGGGTGAGGCCGTCAAAAATCTGCCAACCCAACGCCACTTTCGGCTTGGCCACATTGCCAAAGTCGTTGTAACGCTCACCACGACCGGCGACCTGCAAATCCAGCGCGCGCACCAGCGGCACACCCATTTCCGGGGACACCAGCGGCACCGAGAACTCGGCGAAGACACCTGCCACCGTGCGCGAGCCGCGCGTGTCCGGCGTCGGGCTGACGCCGTACATGCTGCTCGGATACTCGATGCCGGTAATGGCATCGGTGAAGGTCAAGCTGCCGTCAACGTGGTCATCGCGATTGTCGAACTGGCTCTCGTGGCGCACCTCGACGCCCGTGGCCATGCCGACATCACCGGCCCAGGTGCGGAACAGGTCGGGGCGCGATGCCTTGAAATCCCACAGGTACAGCTTGGTTTCGCTTTGCCGCCTGGCCTTGAAGTAGAAGCGATCGAGCTTGCTCCAGTCGTTGCAGCCGCCGCAAAACGGGTTGTAGGCCGCATCGGTGGCATCGGCCAGCGCCTGCTGGAACAATCCCATGTCCACCGCATCCTGGGTGTCGGTCACCTTGGCGGCCGAATACAGTGCCGCCGTTTCCCAGTCGAAGCCGACATGGTAGCCCCGCAGCCCGGCCAGGGCACGAATCTGCCGATTGGTGACTTCAATCCGTGTCGGCCGCTCGAAGCGGTAATTCTTGATCGTGACATCACGCCCATCCGCACCGATGTTCAGCCCTTCCAGCCGGTTGGGGTTCAGTGTGCCGTCGGGCAGATACGTGGCACCGAACGGGTTCCAGTAGTTGCTGGCCGACACCGTCATCGGCAGCGAGGAGATGGTGTTTACGGCGTTCTGCAAACTGCGCGCGCGGGCGTCGTAGAAACCGGTCTCGCTGAAGAAGCTGATGCCGTTCTCGAAGTCGTGCTTGCTGGTCAGGAACAGGTTGACACGGCGCACATCCGGGTTGATCGATATCGGATACAGGCTCTGCGAGTTGTCGCGCAGATTGGCGTCGTCGCTGGAAGTCTTGCGATTGCCGGACTGCACACACAAGTTGTCGCCTATGACCGCCCCGCAGCCCGGATTGGCGCCCGGCTGGACGTGGAAAGAGCCGCCGGAAGTGGTCAACCAGGTGCCATCCTGCGACACCCGCGACCCATCGACGGTGAAATCGCCCCATGGGCTGCGCGTGTTGCGATTGTCGACACCCGACAGGTCCGCGAATGGTGTGCCGGCGAAATCGGCGCTGCGATCCGCGCTGCGGGTCCAGTCCTGATCCAGAGAGTTCAGGCCGGTGGTGTTGTAGTAGTTGAATGCCAGCGTGACGTTCGTGCGCAGATCCTCGGAGTTCCTGCCGATCAAGCCATTGACCGACACGTCGCTCAAATCGGTGCCCTGGCCGATGCCTTTTTGCACGCTGAGCGTGGCGCCATCCATGTCGTCACGCAGGACGTTGTTGACTACGCCCGCCACCGCGTCGGTACCGTAGATCGCCGCCGCGCCATCCAGCAGCACCTCGACCCGGCTCAGATTCGCAACCGGCACGGTATTGGCGTTGTACGCCAGTACCGGCACCAGATTGCCGTCGGCCTGACTGGTCGGATGGACCACCGTGCGGCGGCCATTGATCAGCAACAAGGTGTTGCCCACGCCAAGACCGCGCAGATTGACCGACGCGATGTCGCCGCGCGCGTAGTTTGAGCTGTTGCCGCCATTGGTGCCGGTGAAAGTGACATCACCCATTTGCGGGATGGATCGATACAAGTCGTCGCCAGACACGGCGCCGGTGGCCTCGATCTGTTCCGCCTGAAACGTGGCCACCGGCAGGATTGCCGCAGCCTGATTGCCCTTGATCTGGCTACCGACCACGGTCATCGGGTTCAAGGTGCGGATCGACTCCGGCGTGGCCGTCGCTTTTTCTGGCGGCGGCGGTGCCGGCATGGTTTGCGCCATGCTCAGCGCACCGAGGCTCTCGA
>DASSXP010000128.1:0-14185 GCA_035703755.1 Rhodanobacteraceae bacterium
TGCTGGGGTTCTTGCCGCTCTTGGCATGGCTCCAGGCTTGCGTCAGCGCGGCGGCCATCGGCGAGTCACCGCTGCCGGCGCCGTCATCGCCGCTGGAGGAGGCGGCGCCGCAGGCGCATAGCAGGCTGAAGCAGGCGATCAAGAGAGCAAGGCGGGACGGGTGCATGGGCAGGCTCCGGGATCGGTTGGTTGGAGTGGTCACGGGCAGACCCGCAGGGCGCGTCACTGGCCTTGTCTGCCTGTCCATGGATACGAGGTCAGTAGCGAAAACCGGCCACGGGCGTTGCGTGCACCCGCGAGCTGTGCGCCGTGCTGGTGCCCGCCGCGCTGGATCAGCCGTCGCGCAAGCGGGCCAGGCGTGCCAGGCGGGGATGTGTCGGGCCCAAGGCGCGGGTCAACTTGCGCCAGCTGGCGTCGCGCTCGCTTGCGCTGACCGCCTGAGCGCGGAACTCGGCTTCATCGCGCAGGAACTGTGCCAGCGCCAGACGCGGACTCATCGCCGCTTGCGCGTGGGTCCACAAGGCCAGGCATTGCGCCGCGCTGCGCCGCGCCGCTTGCAGTTGGCGTTGCGTCAGTGCGAGTTGTGCACGCTGGCACAGCAGGTTCGCGCGGGGGCGCGTGCCGGATGGAGCGGCGGCGAGTGACGTCAGCAAGGTGTCGAAGCGCGCGTCGTCCACCGACACGCTGCCATCGTGCGCCGCAGCGCCGAGCGCCTGGGCGCGTATTCGCGTCAACAGCGGATGTGCGTCGCCGAGCACGCTGGTCAGTTGGGCGATGGCATCGGCATAGATGCCGCTGGCGCGCGCAAACTCGCCGCGGCTTGCAGCGACGGCGCCGCGGCTGAGCCCGATCAGCTGTGCATCGATGCTGTCTGCACCGGCGTAGCGGGCCATCATGGCCATGGCGCGATCGATCAGGTCGGCGCCGGCGTCGAGTTCGCCGCGGGCGAGTTTGAGCTTGCCGTAGTTGTTGAGCAGCGCCGCCAGCGAGGCGGATGGGCCGTAAAGCCCTTCCTGCAAGCGCAGGGCGCGGCCAAACAACCGTTCGGCTTGTGCATGAAGCCCCCAGGCGAAACTGGTGCTGGCGTAGTTGTTGTAGATGTCGGCGGCATCCTTGCTGTGCTCGCGGTGACTGGAGGCGAGCGCCTGTTCCAGTTGCCCGAACTGCGTCAGTGCTGCTGGGTAGTTGCCGCCGTGCATCAAGGCCACCGCCAGGCTGTTGCGCACCACCACGCTTTGGCCGGCATCGGCCGGCGACACCGCGAGGCGCAGCGCCAGCGCCCGGCGCAGGGTGGCAAGGGCACTGTCCGCCTGCCCCTGACGCTGCTGGATGCGCGCCTGGGTGACCAGTATTTGTGAGCGCCGGCCACGGGTCTCCTGCGCCAGCGGGCGCAGCAGGTCCAGCGCTTTGCTGGCCGACTCGGCGGCGACATCGAGCTGGCCTTGATGCAAGGCGACCAGTGCGCGGTTGTCCAGCACGCGCGCCCGCACCAGCGGCGAGGAGTGGCCTTGTTCGCCTTGCTGGAACCAGTCGAGCAGGGTGTCGGCGGTGGTGAAATCGGCCATGTGCACGTGCAGCTCGGCCAGCCGTGACAACAGCAGCTGGCGCGCGGTCAGGTCGCCGGCGAAGTCACTGTTGATGTGCGTGAGGCTGTCGCTGAGCAGGCTGCGCAGCGATGGCGCCGACTGCCCCGCCGCGCCGCCTTGCGCATTGCCGAGCACGCCGATCAGGTAGTCGAGCACGGTTTGCGAGCGCGCCACTTCGAGTTGTGCGCGGTCGCGCTCGGCGCGCACGATGCGGTTTTGACCGACCACGATGGCGGTGGACGCCAGCAACACCAGCGCCAGCACCGTGGCGCTGCCGGTGGCCAGCCAGTGGCGGCGCAGGAAACGCCGTGCCCGGTACCAGCGACCACCGTTGCGCGCGGCGACCGGTTGGTGGCGCTGCTGGTGTTCGAGGTCATTACGCAAGGATGCGACATCGGGGTAGCGTTGCTGCGGATCGTCCGTCAGCGCCCGCGCGAGGATGGCGTCGAGGTCGCGTCGCGCGCTGCGCGGTATCGCCAGCGGAGTGGAGTTTGCGGCAGGCGGGCTCGCCGGTGCGTTGCCATGCAACAGGAAGTGCAGCAGCGCACCCAGTGCGTAGACATCGGAGCGCACATCCGGGATGGCACCGTGGCGGCACTCCGGCGCGGCCCAGGCCGGCGTCAGTCCCGCCGCGGCGACGTCGCCATCAGCGTGCGCCTCGGCCAGCAATCGGGCGATGCCGAAGTCGAGCAGACGGGCGCGGCCGTGTGCATCGACCAGCACGTTGTCCGGTTTGATGTCGCCGTGCACCACCAGCGCGCGGTGTGCGTAGGCGACCGCATCGAGCAGCTGCGCGAACACGGCGAGGCGCTGCGCCAAGCCTGGTCGCTGGGCGCGGCACCAATGGCCGAGGCTGGCGCCATGCACCAATTCCATCACCAGATACAGCTCGCCGGACGCGCCAATGCCGCCGTCGAGCAAGCGCGGAATGGCCGGATGCTCCAGCCGCGCCAGCAATTGGCGTTCGTGATGCAACAGCGAGTCGGGCAAGCGCCGTTCGCGGCGCAACACCTTGATGGCGACTTCCTTGTCGAAGGCGCCATCGGCGCGCTCGGCCCGGTACACGCGGCCCATGCCGCCGGCGCCGAGGGTGGCGAGGATGCGCCATGCGCCGAGCCGCGTACCGGTGGCGAGCGCCATCCGTTGTTCGGTCATGTCGCCAGCGAGCGCGGCCGGCGCGGTGTCGAAGCCCGTGTTGTCCGTGTCCTCGGCCAGCCAGGCGCGCAATTCAGCCGCCAGCCGGGGTTGCCGAGAGCCGAGCTCCCGCAACCACGCTTCACGCTGCGCGCCGTCGAGGCGTGCGGCTTGATCGAATGCCGCCTCGATGGCGGCGGGGGCGATGCGTGGGGTCTCACTCATGGGGTGTCCCGCCCGTCCAGTGCCAGTGCCAGCCAGGCCCGCGCCTGATGCCAGTCGCGGCGCACGGTGCGCTCACTCACGCCCAGCAGTTCGGCGACTTCACGCTCGCTGTAACCGGCGAAGTAGCGGTAATTGACGATCTGTGCCCAGCGTGGATTGCTGGCTTCGAGTTCCGACAGTGCCGCGTCGATGTCGATCACCCGCTGCGCCTGGCGGTACAGCGCGGCGGGAGCTTGCGCATCGTCCACGGCGGCGTCCTGCTCGCGCCGCTGTGCCGCCAGCCGCGAGCGGGCGTGGTCGATCAGGATGTGCCGCATGGCCAGTGCCGCGGTATGCAGAAAGTGCTGGCGATCGACACTCACGAGACGGTGACTGGCGCGCAGTTTGAGGTAGGCCTCGTTGATCAATGCAGTGGTGCGTAGTGTCTCGCCGCTGTTGCCGCGACGTCGTTGCTGGCGCGCCAGCCGCCGCAGGTCGTCGGACAGCAGCGGCAACAGGCGGTCGAGCGCGCCGCGGTAGCCGGACTCAAGTCGATGGAGTTCGCGGCGAACCTCGAACTCCACGGTTTCATCGGCTGTCATCAACACATACACACGAGCATCGGAACCCGTCCGATCCTAACAGCTCGCGCCGTGTCCGCGACTGTCCGCTGCATGGCGAGCACTGTCCGCGGACACGTTGCCTTGTTGCATGAACGATGCAATCGCCTGTTTTTTCAGTCGTTTGCAAGGGCGCCATGGTTGGCACCGGGATTGCAATCACTGCCGTGGAGCCGCGCAGTGCGGCAAGGAAACAGTCCATGATTCGAGACACCTCCGCGCAAGACCGTCTGGTTGAAGTCAAGGCCAACCCGCGCAAACGACTGGCGCTGATCGGCGCCGGCGTGGCGCTGTTGGCGCTGGCGCTGCTGGCGCTGCCGTCCATCAAGCGCATGCTGTCGGCCGATGCCTCGATCAGTGCCTCGCGGCTTGCCTTCGCCACCGTCGAGCGTGGCCCGTTCGTGCGTGACATCGCTGCCGAGGGCCGCGTGGTGGCGGCGGTCAGCCCAACCTTGTACGCCAACTCGCCGGGTGCGGTGACCTTGCAGGTGCATGCCGGCGACCGCGTCAAGCAAGGCCAGGTGCTGGCAGTGATCGACAGCCCCGAGCTCACCAACAAGCTGGCGCAGGAACGCTCCGCGCTGGACGCGCTGGACGTCGACTGGCACCGCGCCGAGATCGACGCGCGCAAGCAACGGCTGGAGCTGCAAAAGGCGGTCGACAACGCGGCCATCGACGAACAGAGCGCACGCCGCGATCTGGACCGCTACAAGAAAGCCTTCGCCAAGGGCGCCTTCGCGCAATCGGACGTCGACCGTGCCGACGATGCGTGGCAGAAGGCCGAGATCGCGCTGAAGCACGCGCGCCAGGACCAGAAGCTGGACGCCAACAGCCTCGATTTCGACGTCAAGGCGAAGAAGCTCGCGCGTGATCGTCAGGCGCTGCTGGTGAAGGACTACGAACGCCAGGTCGGCGAACTCAATGTGCGCTCGCCGGTGAACGGGCAGGTCGGGCAATTGTTCATCGCGCCCAAGGCGACGGTGGCGAAAGACGCGCAACTCGTGTCGGTGATCGACCTGTCGGCGCTGGAAGTCGAGGTCAAGGTGCCGGAGAGCTTCGCCCGTGACCTTGCTGCCGGCATGCCGGCCGAGCTCAGCGGCAACGGCAAGACCTGGAAAGGCGCGGTCGGTGCGATCTCGCCGGAAGTCGTCAATGGCGAGGTGGCGGCGCGGGTGCGCTTTGAAGGCGACCAGCCCGAAGCGCTGCGCCAGAACCAGCGCCTGTCGGTACGCATCCTGCTCGACCAGCGCGACGACGTGCTGACCGTGCAGCGCGGCTCCTTCGTCGACGAATCCGGCGGCCGCTACGCCTACGTGGTCAAGGATGGCATTGCCGTCAAGACCCCGATCCGCGCCGGTGCCAGTTCCATCGACAAGATCGAAATCCTGGAAGGCCTCAAACCCGGCGAGAAGATCGTGATTTCCGGCACCGACAGTTTCAACGGCGCCGCGCGCGTGGCCATCGCCCGCTAGTGCCCCGGCAACCCGGCGCTCGACCCCCGCCCCGAATCTTGCACAACAAAACCCAATGCCACCCATGCACGTCAAACCGAGGAATCCTACGATGCTGAAAATGACCCACCTGTCCAAGGTCTACCGCACCGAAGTGGTCGAGACCTACGCCTTGCGCGATTTCAACCTGGACGTCACCGAGGGCGAGTTCGTTGCCGTGACCGGGCCGTCGGGTTCGGGCAAGACCACCTTTCTGACCATCGCCGGCCTGCTGGAAACCTTCACCGGTGGCAGTTACCACCTCGACGGCGTCGATGTCAGCAACTTGAACGACAACGCGCGCTCGAAAATCCGCAACGAGAAGATCGGCTTCATTTTTCAGGCCTTCAACCTGATTCCGGATCTCAACGTGTTCGACAACGTCGAGGTGCCGTTGCGCTACCGCGGCATGAAGGCGAGCGAACGCAAGCAGCGCATCATGGACGCGCTGGAACGGGTCGGCCTGGCTTCACGCCACAAGCACTACCCGGCCGAACTCTCCGGCGGCCAGCAGCAGCGCGTTGCCATCGCCCGTGCGCTGGCCGGCAGCCCGCGCCTGCTGCTCGCCGACGAACCGACCGGCAACCTCGACACCCAGATGGCCCGCGGCGTGCTGGAGCTGATGGAGGAAATCCACCGCGACGGCGCCACCATCGTCATGGTCACCCATGACCCCGAACTGGCCGCGCGTGCCCAGCGCAATGTGCACGTCATCGATGGTCAGGTGATCGATCTCGCCGAGGAACCGCGGTTTCATGCCCTTAAGGCAGGGGGTAGGGAATAGGCAACCGTCAAGGGCAACGGCGCCCGGAACGTCCGCCGTCCCAATTCTCCATTCCCCATTCCCTGCTCCGAAGGAGCAATCATGTTTGCCTACTACGTAAACCTCGGCTTGCGCAGCCTCAAGCGCAACCCGGCGTTGACCGCGCTGATGGTGATGACCATCGCCTTCGGGGTGGCCGCCTCGATGACCACCTGGTCGGTGTTCCGCGCGGTGTCGGGCGACCCGATCCCGTGGAAGTCCGCGCAACTGTTCGTGCCGCAGGTTGACAACTGGGGGCCGAAACACACCGGCAAGACGGGCAATCCGCCCGAGGCCATGTCATGGCCCGATGCGATGAACCTGATGCGCGCGCATCGCGCCCACTATCAGTCGGCGCTGTACGCCATTTCACCGGCTATCGTGCCGACGCGCGCTGGTCAGCATCCGTTCTATGCCGGTGGGCACGCGGTGTTTGGCGAGTTCTTTCCGATGGTCGACGTGCCGTTTGCCTACGGCGGTCCATGGAGTGCCAGCGACGACGCCCAACGCGCCCGCGTGGCAGTGATCAGCAGCAAGTTGAATGACAAATTGTTTGACGGCGCCAACAGTGTCGGCAAGACCCTCAACGTTGATGGTACGGACTACCGCGTGGTCGGCGTGATGGCGTCGTGGAACCCACAGCCGCGCTTCTACGACATCGTCAACAGCGGCGGCTTCAATGCCCAGCAAGAAGACTTGCTGCTGCCGTTCAACACGGCGATCGACCTGCAAATGGGCAACAACGGCAATACCAACTGTTACGAGTCGCCCAAGCAGCCCGGCTTTGTTGGCCTGATGCATTCCGAATGCGTATGGATTTCCTTCCAGGTCGAACTGGATGATGCCGCGCAGGTGGCAGCCTACACCCAGTTTCTGGATGGCTACGCACGGGAACAACAACAGGCTGGCCGCTTCAGCTGGGCGCCCAACAACCGTCTGCGCAGCCTGCCGGAATGGCTCGCCTACCAACACGTAGTGCCGGATGACACCCGCACCTCGTTGCTGGTCGCGTTGGGCCTGCTGCTGGTGTGCCTGGTCAACACGGCCGGCTTGTTGCTGGCCAAGTTTTTGCGCCGCAGCGCCGAGATCGGTGTGCGGCGCGCACTCGGCGCCTCCAAGGGCGAGATCGTGCGCCAGTTTTTGATCGAAGCCGGCATGGTGGGCGTGGCCGGGGGTGTGTTGGGGCTGCTGCTGACCGGCCTCGGCGTGCTCGGTGTGGGTTGGGTGATGCCCCACGAAATTGCCGTGCTGGCGCGCATCGATACCGCGCTGTTGGCGTTGACGGTGCTGCTCTCCGTGTTGGTGGCCGCGTTGGCTGGCCTGTACCCCACCTTGCGGGCGGCGGCAGTGCAGCCGGCCTGGCAACTCAAAAGCAACTAAAGGAACGCGCCATGACTCTCCATCCCATTCTGGCCGCCCTGCGCAAACACAAATCCGGCGTGGTGCTGATTGCACTGCAAATCGCCCTGACCCTGGCCATCGTCTGCAACGCGGTGTTCATCATCGCCGGTCGCGTGGAACGGGTGAACCGCCCCACCGGAATCGAGGAGTCCAACCTGTTGCTGGTGACCCAGCAGTACGTCGGCGCGCCCACCGGCGATGACGAAGCCAGTATCGATGAACTTGACAGCCGCTTGCGCCGCGACGTGGCGGTGTTGCGGCAATTGCCCGGCGTGGTGGACGTCACTTCCGTCAACTCGGTCCCGCTGTTGCAATCGGCATGGAACGGCGGCGTTGCGATCAAACCCGATGCCCAGTTCAGCTTCGACAGCAAGGATTTCTCGACCTTCTACTTTCTGGATGATCACGGTCTTGCCACGCTGGGGGCGAAACTGGTGGCGGGGCGCAACTTCAAGCCCGAAGAAGTGATGCACAAGGGCTTTCGCACCAGTATCGAAACCCCGGTGGTGATCCTGACGCAGGCGCTGGCCAACCAGCTCTATCCCGACGGCAAGGCGCTCGGCAAGGTGATTTACGTCGGCGGCAGCAAGGCGCCGTCGACCATCATCGGTATCGTCGAGCGGATGCAGTCGCCGGGTCTCGGGCAGTGGGCGAACAGCTTTGCCTGGAACGCCACGCTGATCCCGCAGCGCATGGATGCGGCCTTCACGCGTTACGCAGTGCGCACGCAGCCCGGCCAACTGGAGTCCGTCATGCGGGCAGCCGCGCCGGCCTTGTACAAAGCCGATCCGATGCGCGTACTGGATGACGATGGCGGGGTCCGCAGCTTCGCCCAAATCCGTGCCGCAGCCTATCAGGGCGACGTCGGCATGGCCGTCTTGATGGGCATCATCTCGCTGATATTGATTGCGATCACCGCCGCCGGCATCGTCGGCCTCACCAGTTTCTGGGTCGGCCAGCGGCGCAAGCAGATCGGTGTTCGTCGCGCGCTGGGTGCACGCAAGGTCGACATCCTGCGGTACTTCCAGACCGAAAACTTCCTGATCGCCGGCATCGGCGCGCTGTTCGGCATCGTGCTCGCCGTCGGCCTCAATCTGTGGCTGATGCAACACATGGCGATGCAGCGCCTGCCGATCGCGCTGGTGCTGGCCGGTGTCGCGCTGGTGCTGGTGCTTGGTCAACTGGCGGTATGGGTGCCCGCGCGCCGCGCCGCCGACGTGCCGCCGGTGGTGGCGACGAGGTCGGTATGAGGAGGATTCCCGCGTGACTGCCGAAAACCCCTGTAGGAGCGGCCCTTGGCCGCGATTCGAATGTTCCGTATCTGATGAAGGGTTCCCGCGCACGGGACGCACTCGATCGCGGCCATGGGCCGCTCCTGCAAGAAGGTCGGCGTGATGTTCGGTTATTACCTCGACCTCGCCCTGCGCAGCCTGAAGCGCAACAAGGCGCTGACCGCGCTGATGGTGCTGGCCATCGGGCTCGGCATCGGTGCCAGCATGACCACGCTGACGGTGCTGCACGTGTTGTCGGGCGATCCGATTCCACAGAAAAGCGCGCAGTTGTTCCGCGTGCGCATGAACGTGTTCCCCGATGACCGCTTCAGGCCGGGCGACAAGTTGCCGTACAACCTGGCCCGGCGCGACGCCGAGGCGCTGCTGCGTGATGCGCGCGCCGACCGCCAGGCGATGATGTCGGCCGGCTCGATGGTGGTGATGTCGGCGCAGGGCGATCCGCTCAACGTGGAGGCGCGCTACGCCAGTGCGGATTTCTTTCCGATGTTCCAGGTGCCGCTGCGCTACGGCCATGCCTGGAGCCGCGTCGACGACGCGGCGCATGCGCGCGTGGCGGTGATCTCCGGCGCGTTGAACGAACAACTCTTTGGTGGCAAGGACAGCGTGGGTCAGACCTTGCAGGTGGGCAACCAGGGCCTGCGCATCATTGGCGTGCTGGGCGAATGGGGGATAAACCCGCGCTTCTATGACCTGAGCAACGGCCAGTTCGGCGACAGTGAACAGGTGTTCGTGCCGATTGCCACGGCGTTGGACATGAAGCTGGGTACCAGCGGCACCATGAATTGCTGGGGTAACGTGAGCGATTCGCATGCGGCGGATGCGCCGTGCCTGTGGTTGCAGTACTGGGCCGAGCTGGACACGCCGGCCAAG
Source organism: Rhodanobacteraceae bacterium (assembly GCA_035703755.1). GTDB lineage: Bacteria > Pseudomonadota > Gammaproteobacteria > Xanthomonadales > Rhodanobacteraceae > DASSBG01. Next base: position 9,400 of record DASSXP010000128.1, read on the forward strand.
GCGGCAGCGTATCGGCGGTACCTGCACAACTACATTGCCGTGCAACAGAAAGCGGGGCGCTTCCATCACCCCGGCCAGCTTGAAATGCAGGACGTGATGCAGTGGCTGGATGCCAAGCATGTGGTGCCTGCCGACGTGCGTTTGCAAGTGTGGTTGGCGCTGGGCTTTCTCGGCATCTGCCTGCTCAACGCGGTGGGCCTGCTGCTGGCGAAGTTCCTGCGTCGCGCGAACGAGCTGGGCGTGCGCCGCGCGCTGGGTGCGTCGCGCCGCGCAATCTTCCTGCAATGCCTGGTTGAAGCCGGCGTGGTGGGGCTGGCTGGCGGCGTGTTCGGCCTGGCGCTGGCCGGCTTGGGCATGCTGTTGGTACGCCACCAGCCGACCGACTACGCGGCCTTCATCCACATGGATCTGCGCATGCTGCTGGGCACCTTCGTGCTGGCCTTGCTGAGCAGCCTGCTGGCTGGCCTGCTGCCGGCATGGCGGGCGATGCAGGTGGCGCCCGCCATCGCGATCAAATCGAATTAGGCAGGAGGACGCCATGCATTTTCGCCACATCCTCAGCGCGCTGCGTCGCCATCGCATCGCCGTGCTCCTGTTGGTGCTGGAGATCGCGTTCTCCTGCGCGGTGGTCTGTAACACCTTGTTCCTGATCGGCGCGCGGTTGGAACGCATGCAGCGGCCCACCGGCGTCGATGAGACGCACCTGGTGGCGGTGGCCGTGCGCAGCACCGTGCCCGGCTCGGCCGAGGCGATCATGGCGCAGACGCGCACGGATCTGGCGGCGCTGCGCGCCATCCCCGGCGTGGCCAATGTCGCCATCGTCAACCAGCCATTGTTCGGCCATTCGCTCAGCGCCAGCGACGTCAGTCTCAGCGACGCCGACAACGCGCCGCATATCCCGGTCACGCAGTATTTCGGCAACGCCACGCTGGCCGATACGCTAGGCCTGAAACTCGCGGCCGGGCGCTGGTTCAAGCCGGACGAATTCGTCACCGACGAGCAGTTGAAAGGGCAGGGCGCCAGCGTGCCCGTGGTCATTACGCGCGCGCTGGCCGAGCATCTCTTTCCCGGACAACCGGCGGTGGGCAAGACCCTCTATGCCTTCGGCGCCAACCGCGTGGTGGGGGTAGTGGATCGGCTGGTGCAACCGCACGACTTCGGTCCGGCGGAGTACTACGGCTATGCCATGGTGTTTCCGGTTGACATGCCGTATGCGAAGGGCACCTACCTGCTGCGCGTGCAAGACGCTTCGCAACGGCAGGCAGTGATCGCGGCGGCCCTGCACGCCTTGAAGACCGACGGCCCGCTGCGGCTGGTGTCGCCCAAGGGCGCCACCACGCTGGAGGCGGCGCGCGACAAGTACTACCGCAATGATCGCGCGATGGCCTGGATGCTGGTGGGCGTGTGCCTGTTGCTGCTGGTCGTCACGGCGGTGGGCATCGTCGGCCTCACCAGCTTCTGGGTGGCACAACGGCGCAAGCAGATCGGTATCCGCCGCGCCATCGGGGCGACGCGCCGCGACATCCTGCGTTACTTCCAGGCCGAGAACTTCCTGCTCGCCAGCATGGGCATCGTGCTCGGCATGGCGCTGGCCTACGGCCTCAACCTGATCCTGATGACGCAGTACGAACTGCCGCGCCTGCCGTTCTGGTATCTGCCGGTCGGCGCCGTGGTGTTGTGGCTGCTGGGCCAGTTGGCGGTGCTGGCGCCGGCGCTGCGTGCCGCCAACGTGCCGCCGGTGGTGGCGACGCGGTCGGTATGAGGAGGATCGCCGCATGATTCCCGACAACCAATGTAGGAGCGGCCCATGGCCGCGATTCGGATGGTCCGTATCTGGTGAAGGTTTCCCGCGTGCGGGATGCCCTCGATCGCGGCCATGGGCCGCTCCTACAGGTGGGGCGATGTGATGTTTGGGTATTACGTGGATCTGGCCCTGCGCAGCCTCAAGCGCAATAAGGCACTGACCGTGCTGATGGTGCTGGCGATTGCGGTCGGCATCGGCGCCAGCATGACCACGCTGACGGTAATGAACTTGCTCTCCGGCGATCCGTTGCCCGGGCGTAGCGCGCACATCTATTACCCGCAGCTGGATCCTTCGCCCGATGCCAATCCGAAGCACCAGCCGTGGGACATGCTGGACTACCGTTCGGCGATGGACCTGTGGAGCGCGCGTCGCGCCGACCGTCAAGCGCTGGTGGCGCATGCCACGCTGAAGTTGCGTGCGCCGTCGGTGAACCAACCACCGCTGCTGGTGCCGTCGCTGGCCACTACCAGCGATTTCTTTGGGATGTTTGGCGTGCCGTTCGCGTGGGGCCGGGGCTGGAGTGCCGGGGACGATGCGGGGCACGCGCGCGTGGCGGTGATTTCCGACGACCTCAACCGCAAGCTGTTCGGTGGCGAAAACAGCGTCGGCCGCACGCTCATGCTGAAAGACAGCGACGTGCGCATCGTCGGTGTGCTCAAGCCGTGGCGGCCGTCGCCGGTGTTCTTCGATGTGGCCGGCGGGCGCTTCAGCAATGGCGACACCGCCAGCTTCTACGGCAAGACCGAAGACGTGTTCCTGCCGTTGGGCAGCGCCCAGGATATCGCGCCCAGCGACCTGCAGTGGTTCACCTGCTGGGGCGATTGGGATCCGGGTCGGCAGTCGCTCGCCAACGCGCCCTGCCTGTGGCTGACGCTGTGGGTGGAGCTGGACAGTGCGGCCAAGGTCGCCGGGTACCGCGATTTTCTCGCCGGCTACGCCGCGCAGCAGAAGTCGCTGGGGCGCATCGCCAACGCCGGCAATACCCGCATGATGAGCCTGATGGAGTGGCTGGACTTCAACCGTGTGGTGCCCGGCGACGTGCGCCTGCAGGCCTGGTTGGCGTTCGCTTTCCTTGCCATCTGCCTGTGCAACACGGTGGGCCTGCTGCTGGCCAAGTTCCTGCGTCGCAGCGGTGAGATCGGCGTGCGCCGCGCGTTGGGCGCCACCCGCCGCGCGGTGTTCGCGCAGTGCCTGGTGGAGGCGGGGCTGATCGGCCTGGTCGGTGGCGTGGGCGGCTGGCTGCTGTCGTTGTTCGGGTTGTGGCTGGTGCGCCGACAACCGGTGCAATACGCCGACCTGGCGCACCTGGACGCGTCGATGTTCTTCACCACCTTCGCGCTGGCCGTGGCGGTGAGTCTGCTTGCCGGCGCCTTGCCCGCGCTGCGTGCCAGCCGCGTCGCGCCCGGCCTGCAACTCAAGGTTTTGTGAGGGGACGACCATGCAGTTTCGATTGATTCTCGCCGCCCTGCGCAAGCACCGCCTCGCCACCGTGCTGATCGCGATGGAGATCGCACTGGCCTGTGCGGTGCTGTGCAACGCCGGCTTCCTGATCGCGCAACGCCTCGAACTCACCCGCGTGAACAGCGGCGTGGACGAGGCTTCTTTGGCGGTGTTGCAGGTAGGCGGCTTCGATCCGGTGCAGTCCGGCGATCTCAACGCGCGCATGCTTGCGGGGCTGCGCGCGATTCCCGGCATGCAGTCGGTGAGCGTGGTCAACACGGTGCCCTTCGGCATCGCGTATGGCAACACCGGCGTCACCCTGGATGCCGCCGGCAAGCATTTCGGCGGCGTGGTGGGTCTGTACCTCGACGGCCCCGGCAGCTTCGAGGCGCTGGGCCTCACGCTGGTTGCAGGTCGCGCGCCCACGGCCGAGGATTTCCAGCCGATGGACAGCTTTGCGCCGAAGGACTCGCAGGTCGTGGTGAGCCGCACGCTGGCCGATCACCTGTGGCCCGGCGCGAGCCCGCTGGGCAAGGAATTCTGGAGCGGCAGCCTGCACTTCCGCGTGATCGGCGTGGTGGCGCACATGGCGCGCCCCGGCGCGGGCGAGGGCGGCAGCGGTACCATCGAGTGGTCGGTGTTCGTACCGACGTTGCCGGGGGACAGCCTGGCCGGCACCTACCTGCTGCGCGCCGATCCGGGCGATCTGCCGCGCGTGCTGCGCGACGCCAAGGCGGCGGTGCCGAAAATTGCCCCCGACGTGGTGCTCGATCACGATGCCAGCCGCCGTGTTTCCGACCTGCGCGAGCGCTACTTCCGCAGCGACCGCGTGATGGCCGGCATGATGGTGGGCGTGATCGCCGCGCTGCTCGGCGTCACCGCGCTCGGCATTGTCGGCCTGGCCAGCTTCTGGGTCGCGCAGCGGCGCAAGCAGATCGGCATCCGCCGCGCCATCGGTGCCACCCGCGGCGACATCCTGCGTTACTTCCAGATCGAGAACTTCCTCATCGTCGGTTTCGGCATCGCGCTGGGCATGGTCCTCGCGTTCGGCCTCAACTTGATCCTGATGACGCAGTACGAACTGCCGCGGCTGCCGTTCGGGTACCTGCCGATTGGCGCCGCGGTGTTGTGGGCGCTGGGCCAGTTGGCGGTGCTGGCGCCGGCACTGCGCGCCGCCAATGTGCCGCCGGTCGTCGCCACACGTTCGGTTTGAGGAGGAACACCGCATGACTGCCGACAACCAATGTAGGAGCGGCCCATGGCCGCGATTCGGATGGTCCATATCTGGTGAAGGTTTCCCGCGTGCGGGATGCCCTCGATCGCGGCCATGGGCCGCTCCTACACGAAGGGTGACGTGATGTTTGGGTACTACGTGGATCTTGCCCTGCGCAGCCTCAAGCGCAACAAGGTGCTGACGGCATTGATGGTGCTGGCGATTGGCCTCGGCATCGGCGCCTCGATGACCATGCTGACGGTGTTGCACGCGATGTCCGGCGATCCGCTGCCGGAGCGCAGCGCGCATTTGTATCGGCCGTTTCTGAA
>DASSXP010000217.1:0-8921 GCA_035703755.1 Rhodanobacteraceae bacterium
TCTGCGCGATGGCGACCACGTTGCCGAGGATCAGCGATACGGTGGCCAGCGCCGCCAGTATCGCCTGCCAGTCCGTTACCAACGGGTGCAGGCCATATTCCAGCAAGCGCACGGCGAGGCCGAAGGCGGCCAGCTTGGACACCGAACCGATGAAGTTGGTGACCGCGGTCGGGGCGCCCTCGTAGACGTCGGGCAGCCACATGTGGAACGGCGCCACGCCGAGCTCGAAGGTGATGCCGACCAGCATGAATACCATGCCGAACAGCAGCAGGTTGGGGTGCGCGGCGTTGGGGATGATGCCGGCGATCTGGCCGAGGTCGAGGGTGCCGGTGGCGCCATAGATCATCGACATGCCGTACAGCAGCAGGCCCGACGCCAGCGCGCTGAGCACGAAGTACTTCATGGCCGCCTCGGACGACAGCGGCGACTCCCGGTTCAGCGCGACCAGCGTGTACGAGCACAGCGCCAGCAACTGCAGGCCGAGGTACACCGTGATCAGGCTGCCGGCCGAAGCCAGCAGCATGCCACCCACGCTGGCAAACAGCACCAGCACGTAGAACTCGCCCACCTGCAAATTGCGCTGCTTGAGGTACGGCCGGCCGAACACCATCACCAGGATGGCCGCGAGCAGAATGAACACCTTGAGGATGGTGGCCATGCCATCGCTGACATACATGCCGCCAAACGCGGTCAGGGTGCCGTGCGCGGCATTGCCGAATACCAGCCAGATCGCCACCAGCGCGATCACGATGGCGAGGTAATGCGTCACGTCCCGCCGTTCCTTGGGCAGGAACACGTCGATCAGCAGCAGCACGCAGATGGATGCAACCAGGTACAGCTCCGGCAGCATGGTGAGGATATCGGCAAGAGTCGGCATCAGAAAATCCTCAGACCAGCTGTGAAACAAGGTGCGCGATGGAGGCATCCATCATGTGCGTCAACGGCCATGGCCACAGACCCAGCGCCAACACAAACAGCGCAAACAGCAGCAACACGAAACTCTCGCGCGGATTGAGGTCGGACAGGCCCGCTACCTCCTCGCTCTTGACCTCACCCCAAATGAAGCGCTTGACCAGCCACAACGTGTAGGCCGCACCGATGATCAGGGTGAAGGCGGTGCCGAGGGCGACCCAGATATTGACCTGGAAGGTGGCCAGAATGACCATGAACTCGCCGACGAAACCACTGGTACCCGGCAGGCCGACGTTGGCGAACGAGAACAGCACCCAGAAGCAGGCGAACCACGGCATCACGTTGACGAGACCACCGTAACGGGCGATCTCGCGGGTGTGCAGGCGGTCATACACCACACCAATCGAGGTGAACAGCGCGCCGGACACGAAGCCGTGCGAAATCATCTGCACCATGGCGCCGGAAATGCCGAGCTGCGCCGCCTCGGCGGCGTCTTTCGAGCGCACCAGCAGGATCGCCATGAAAATACCGACGGTCACCACACCCATGTGCGACACGGACGAATACGCGATCAGCTTCTTCAAATCCTGCTGCACCATCGCCACATAGCCGATGTAGATGATCGCGATGATGCTGAGGACGATCATCACCCAGGCAAAATCCAGCGTTGCATCGGGCAGGATCGGCAGCGAGAAGCGCAGCAAGCCGTAGGTGCCGATCTTCAGCATCACCGCCGCCAGGATCACCGAGCCGCCGGTGGGCGCCTCGACGTGGGCATCCGGCAACCAGGTGTGTACCGGCCACATCGGCACCTTGATCGCGAATGCACCGAGGAAGGCAAGGAACAACCAGAACTGCACCGTGGCCGGCAAGTTGAGCGCCTGCAAGGTGGCGATGTCGAAGGTGCCGGTTTTGCTGTAGAGGTACAACAGGGCGATCAGGAAGAACACCGATCCGAAGAAGGTGTAAATGAAGAACTTCAAGGTCGCGTAGACGCGCCGCGGGCCGCCCCACAAGCCGATCAACAGGAACATCGGGATCAGCATCGCCTCGAAGAAGGCGTAGAACAGGATCGCGTCGCAGGCGCAGAACACACCGATCATGCTGCCGTTCAAGGCCAGAATCGCCGCCATGTACTGGTGCACGCGCTTCTGGATCACCTGCCAGGCACCGACGATGGTCAGCACCGTGATGATGGTGGTGAGGAGGATCAGCGGCAGCGCAATGCCATCGACACCCAAGTGATAACGGATGCCGGCGCCGGCGCTCCAGGCGTGGTCTTCCACGAACTGCATCGCCGCGGTGGAGGCATCGAAATGCGGCACCATGGCGAAATTGAGCAGCATTACCACCAAGGCGATGGCCAATGCCAACCAGCGCGCAAGACGCGGCCGCGCATCACCCGCCGCCAGCACCGCAACGGCGCCGCCGAACGAAATCCAGATCAGCAGGCTCAGGATGGGCCAGGATGTCATACCGATTCCTTGCGTGGTTGGTTGAGCAGCCATGCCCGCGCCCGGGCACGTCCAGTGAATCGACTAGCGCCGGCGAACACGCCGGATTTCGGTAGCAGCGGCCGAGTCGGGATCGCCATCACGAGCCGCCCCCGAACAACCAGTTGCCGCCCAGCAGCAGGATCAGGCCGAGCACCATGGCGAACGCGTAGTGATAGAGGTATCCCGACTGCAAGCCGCGCAGCACCGAGGAAATGCGCTCGACCATCCGCGCCGAGCCATTGACCAGACCACCATCGATCAGCCCCGCGTCGCCCAGCTTCCACAAGCCGTTGCCAAGCTTCTGGCCACCGCTGGCGAACAGCGCGTACTGGATGTCGTCCATCCAGTATTTTTTCGACAACATGCGGTAGATCGGTTTGAAGGTGTCGGCGACACGATCGGCAATGGCCGGATTGAACAGGTACACCCAGGTCGCCACGGCAAAACCGGCCACCATCAGCCAGAACGGCCAGGCAGTCAGGCCATGGACAATCATCGCCCAGGCACCATGGAAGCCCTCGGCGTGCGCTTCGCTCACCACCGCGTCGCCGAACCAGCCGCCGTACAGCAACGGTTCGATGGTCGGCCAGCCGATCACCAGCGACGGGATCGCCAGCAGCATCAATGGCACGGTCACCACCCACGGCGATTCCTTCGGCGCATGTGCCAGCACACCGTCCGCATGGTGATGGTCATCATGACCGTGACCCGCGTGCGCATCGACAGTGAAGCGCTCCTTGCCATGGAAGGTCAAGTACAGCAAGCGGAAGCTGTAGAGCGAGGTAACGAATACGCCGAGCAGTACGCACCAGTAAGCGTAGCCGGACCCGAAGCGATGTGACTCGGCCACCGCCTCGATGATGGAATCCTTGGAGAAGAAGCCGGAGGTACCCGGAAAGGCCACCAATGCCAGCGAGCCGATCCACATGGTAATCCAGGTAATCGGCATGTACTTGCGCAGGCCGCCCATGTAGCGCATGTCCTGGCCATGGTGCATGGCGATGATCACGCTACCGGAACCCAGAAACAGCAAGGCCTTGAAAAAGGCGTGGGTCATCAGGTGGAAAATCGCCCCGGTGTAGGCCGACACACCCAACGCCACCGTCATGTAGCCGAGCTGGGACAAGGTGGAATACGCGACCACCCGCTTGATGTCGTTCTGCACGATGGCGATCAAGCCGGTGAAGAAAGCCGTGGTGGCACCGATGACCAGCACCACGCTGAGTGCAACCTCGGACATTTCATACAGCGGCGACATCCGCGCCACCATGAAGATGCCGGCGGTAACCATGGTGGCGGCGTGGATCAGTGCCGAAATCGGTGTCGGGCCTTCCATCGAGTCCGGCAACCACACGTGCAACGGCACCTGCGCCGACTTGCCCATCGCACCGATGAACAGGAACACGCCGATCACGGTAGCCAAGCTCGCCGTGTGCGTGCCCCACAAGGTGACATCGCGACCCGCCAGCTCGCCGGCGTGGGCAAACACGGTGGCGTAGTCGAGGGTGTTGAAGGCATACAACACCGCGGCGATGCCAATGATGAAGCCGAAGTCGCCGACGCGGTTGACCAGGAACGCCTTGAGGTTGGCAAAGATCGCGGTTTCCCGCTTGAACCAGAAGCCGATCAGCAGGTACGACACCAGGCCCACCGCTTCCCAGCCGAAGAACAGCTGCATGAAGTTGTTGGCCATCACCAGCATCAGCATCGAGAACGTGAACAGCGCGATGTAGCTGAAGAAGCGCTTGAAGCCGGGATCGTCGGCCATGTAGCCAATGGTGTAGATGTGCACCATCAAGGAAACGAAGGTGACCGTCAGCATCATCAGTGCGGTCAGCCGGTCGATCATGAAACCGACGCCAATGGGTAGCTTGCCGACTTCGAGCCAGGTGTAGATGTAGGCGTTGTACGGATCGGCGCCGCCGAAGGCGAGCTGCCAGAACACCCACGCCGACAGCAGGGTGCTGATGCCGACGCCGGCGATGGCGCAGGCCGCCGCCAGGCCACGGCCGATGCGCTCGCGCAGCAGGCCGGCGATCAGCGAACCGACCAGGGGTGCCAGCACGATGGCCAGCAATGCATTCGTCGAGATGGTCATCGGCGTCATCAGCCTTTCATCGAGTCGATTTCGCCGACGTTGATGGTGCGGCGATTGCGGAACAGCAAGGTGAGGATGGCGAGGCCGATGGCGGCTTCGGCCGCGGCCACGGTGAGGATGAAGAACACGAACACCTGACCGGAGACATCCCCGAGGAAGCGGGAGAAACCGACGAAGTTGATATTGACCGCCAGCAGCATCAGCTCGACCGCCATCAACAGCACGATCACATTCTTGCGATTGATGAACAGCCCGGCGATGGCGATGCAAAACAGCACCGCGCCGAACACGATGTAATGCGCCAAGGTGATCATGCGCCCTCTCCTTCCGGTCGGCTGGCTGCCATCTTGACCACCCGCACGCGCTGCTTCGGGTCCACCGCCACCTGCTCGGATGGATACTGCTTCTTGACGCCGCTGCGGGTACGCAAGGTCAGGGTCACCGCGGCGATCAAGCCGACGGTCAGGATCACTGCGGCGATCTCGAACGGCAGCAGGTAGGTGCTGAACAGCGCCATGCCCAACCACTCGGTGTTGCCCTGCGCCAGCGCCTGCGCCGGGTCGGGGCCCATGGTGGCCGCGTGCATCGAGCGCACGCCGACGATGGCCAGCATCTCGACCAGCATCACCGCCGCCACCACGATGCCGACCGGCAGGTATTTGGCGAAACCTTCACGCATTTTTTCCTGATCGATATCCAGCATCATCACCACGAACAGGAACAGCACCATCACCGCGCCGACGTAGACCACCACCAGCGCCACGCCAAGGAACTCGGCTTGCGCCAGAATCCAGGTGCAGGCGGTGCTGAAAAAAGTCAGCACCAGCAGCAACACCGAATGCACGGTGTTCTTCAGCGTCACCACACCCAACGCTGCCAACGCGGCGATGCCGGCGAAGACGAAAAAACAGAACAGCTCGAAAGTCATCGATCGGTCTCCGGCATCAACGGTATGGCGCGTCCTGCGCGCGGTCGGCGGCAATCATTTCCTCGAAGCGGTCGCCGATGGCGAGCAGCTGCGGCTTGTGCACCACGTTCTCGCCACGATGCTCGAAGTGGTACTCGTGGATCGAGGTCTCGACGATCGAATCCACCGGGCAGCTCTCCTCGCAGAAGCCGCAGAAGATGCACTTGAAGAGGTCGATGTCGTAACGGGTGGTGCGGCGGCTGCCGTCGCTCTCGCGCGGGCCGGAATCAATGGTGATCGCCAGTGCCGGACACACCGCTTCGCACAATTTGCAGGCAATGCAACGCTCTTCGCCATTGGGATAGCGGCGCAGCGCATGCAGGCCACGGAAACGGTTCGACTTCGGGATGTGCTCCATCGGGAAGCGCATCGTGTACTTGGGCTTGAACAGGTAACGCAGGGTCAGGCCCATGCCCTGGAACATTTCGATCAGGAGCAGGCTCTTGAAGTAATTGGCAACTTTGCTCATGGCTGGATTACGCCCCGATAGTGAGCAGGTGGAAATACTTCAGGCAGCCCGCCACCAGCACCCACACGATGGTGATGGGGATGAACACCTTCCAGCCCAGGCGCATGATCTGGTCATAGCGATAACGCGGGAAGGTGGCACGGAACCACAGGAAGAAAAACGAGAACAGGAAGGCCTTGATGAACAGCCACCACCAACCACCGTGGCCCAGCCAGGCCCAGCTGGCCGGAAACGGGCTTAGCCAGCCGCCCATGAACAGCACCGCGGCGAGGAAGCTGACCAGGATCATGTTGGCGTATTCGGCCAGGAAGAAGATTGCGAACGCCGAACCGGAATACTCGACATGGAAACCGGCGACGATTTCCGATTCGCCTTCGGCCATGTCGAACGGGGCGCGGTTGGTTTCCGCCACGCCGGAAACGAAATAGATCACGAACACCGGCAACAGCGGCAGCCAGAACCAGTCGAACAGACCCTTGCCGCCGGCCTGCGCCAGCACGATGTCGCTGAAGTTGAGGCTGCCGGCCAAAACCAGCACGCACACCAGCGACATGCCCATGGCGATTTCGTAGCTGACCACCTGCGCCGCCGAACGCATCGCGCCGAGCAGCGCGTAGCGCGAGTTGGATGCCCAGCCGGCAAGGATGATGCCGTACACGCCCATCGAGGTCATCGCCAGCAGATACAGCACGCCGGCGTTGATGTCGGACAACACCAGGCCCTGATCGAACGGAATCACCGCCCACGCCGCAAAGGCCGGAATCAAGGCGATCAGCGGCGCCAGAAAGTACAGCGCACGATTGGCATTGGTGGGGAAGATGATTTCCTTCACCAGCAGCTTGACTACGTCGGCAAAGGCTTGCAGCAAGCCCCAGGGCCCGATTTTGTTCGGCCCCATGCGTACGTGCATCCAGCCGATGACCTTGCGTTCCCAGTAGACAAACATCGCCACCGCGAGGATCAGCGGCACCACGATGCAGAGGATCTTGATCAGCGGCCACGCCACCAGCCAGAGGTCGGATTGCATGTCCATGCCGATTACGCCTTGTCCACCGAGAGGGAAGCACCGCAGGGCGGGATTGCCGCCGTTTCCGCGTGTGCGCATTCGATCCACACCGTGCCGACCGCAACGCGCGCGTCCACCACCAGCGGCAATGCAGCACCCCCGGTGACGCGCACGCGCTGGCCATCGACCAAACCCAGTGCGCTGGCATCGGCTGGCGCCAGCCGAACTTCGGCTGGCCGCGTCAACGGGTGCGCGCTGAGTGCTTGGGCTCGCCGCAATACGGCGTCACTGCGATAGATCGGCACCGTCGCCAGACGCGCCAACCCGTTCGACGGCCGTATCGCCCGCGCACCCGGCTTGGGCGTGTCAGCGCCACGCGGCTGTTTGAGCGTGTTGGCGATATCGGCGCGGACGCTGTCGATCTCGGTGAACTCGAAACCGGGCAGGCTCAGCAAACCACCGAGTGCGCGCAGGATGCGCCAACCGGGGCGGGCGCCCTCGGGCGCGGCCACGGCGGCTTCCACCTGTTGCACCTGACCATCGAGATTGACGAGTGTGGCGGCCGTTTCCGGCAACGCCGCCAGCGGCAGGATCACGTCGGCCACCTGCTTCAGGGCATCACTGACGTGGGTCGCAAAGGCGATTACCTTGGCGCCGCCCAGCGCCGCCAGCGTCGACGCGCCGTCGGCAAAATCGTGCGGCGGCTCGGCGTTGAACAACACGTAGGCCTTGCGCGGTTGCTGTTGCATGGCGCGGGCATCGAGGCCGTTGTTGCCAGGCAGCACACCGACGCGGGCAAGACCGATGGCGTTGGCGCCGAGCGGAACTTCATTGAGCTGACTGCAGGTGGCATCGGCGATCACGCGGGCAACCGCGCGCAACCAAGCCGCTTCGGCGTGCATCGCGGCGATTTCGCCCACCACCACCACCGAGTCGGCGGCGGCCTTGAGCGCATCGGCGGCGGCTTGCGCGGCGGCATCGACGGCGACCGCGTCCAGCGCCTCGCGCAGTGTCGGCTCCAGCTTTGCGGTGTCACCGGCTAGCGCCGCCTTGGCGATCTTGAGCGCGGCCTCGACCATCGACTGCGGTGCCACGATGATGCGGCCGGCCACGGGATAGTTGAAGTCGAAGTCGACCGGGTTCAATACGTGAACCTTCGCGCCCTTCACCGCAGCCTGACGCAGACGGCGATTGACCAGCGGCAGCTCGTGGCGAAGATTGGAGCCAAGCAACAATGCGGCACCAATCGCTGGCATGTCCGCAGCGGCCATCTCGAATGGCGCGGCGCAGCCCGCCGGTGCCAGTTGGCGCAAGCGGTGATCGATATGGTTGCTGCCGAGGCCGGAGGCCAGGCGGCGCAACAGCTCGCCTTCCTCGCAGCTCGACGCCGGATGCACCAGCACCCCGAGATCGCTGCCGTTGACACCGCGCAGCAGACCCGCCGCCGCGTCGATGGCATCGTCCCAATCGGTATCGTGCCACGCGCCGTCGCGTTTGACCTGTGGCTTGGCCGCGCGGTCGTCGACGTACAGGCCCTGATGCGAGTAGCGGTCACGATCGGCCAGCCAGCATTCGTTGATCGATTCGTTGTCGCGCGGCACCGCGCGCAGCACCTTGCCGCGCAGCGTGTGCAGCCACAGGTTGGAGCCGAGCGCATCGTGGTTGCTGATCGACGGCTTGGCGATCAGCTCCCAGGCCCGCGCCTTGAACTGGAACACCTTGTCGGTCAGCGCGCCCACCGGGCAGACATCAATGATGTTGCCGCCGATTTCGCTTTCGATCGATTTGCCGACGTAGGTACCGATTTCCAGATGCTCACCGCGGCCCATGCCGCCCAGCTCATCGGTACCAGCCACTTCACCGAGAAAACGAACGCAGCGCGTGCAGTGAATGCAGCGGGTCATCTCGGTGGCAATCAGTGGCCCGATGTTCTCGTCGGCCACGGTGCGCTTGCGCTCGGTGAAGCGCGACAC
>DASSXP010000006.1:0-2350 GCA_035703755.1 Rhodanobacteraceae bacterium
TTGGCGCGGGCCGCGGTTGGCCGCAGCTCACGTGCGGCGCCGCATCTGGATTCGCGATCAAGGTTCGCGGGACGCATCCCGCACCACCGCTTCCAAGGCCCGAATCTCCTTGCGGAATGGCGCCAGCGTTTTCACGTTGGCGGCGTGCGCCGCCTCGATGGCACGCTCGTGTGCGGTGGGGATATAGGGTGTGGTGCTGGGATCGCCGTCGCCCACGAAGTCTTCTTGCGGCGGCACCACGGCGTCTTCCACCCGGTCGACGATGCGCGCGTAGCGGTCCGCATCGAGGTGGCGGTCAGCAACGATCAAGTCGTCTACGTGTCCGTCCAGCTCGGTGGTCAGGTCTTCGACGTCAACTTCGGCCTGGGTGATCTGCTCCGGGTGGCCGTCTTGCATTTTTTTCATCGCCGATTGCTCGAGTGCCAGCGCCGCGAGATCCGATGCCGGTGGATGTCGGACACGATCGGCGGCGGCGCGCATGACGCTCAGGTAGAGCTGAATATCCCCCTGGGTCAACGGCACCAGCGCCCAGTCGGTCGTGCGGGTTTCCGCGGATGATGGCGCGGCGGTATCGTTCTCTGCGGCGTTTGCCGTCGCGATCACCGGTGTGTCTGCGGTTGCCGGAGTCGCGCTTTCATCGCCACATCCGGCCAGGGCGAGCCCCGAAAGCACTATCAGGGCTCCGATTGCGTGGCGCTGGGTGGCTTGTGTGTATCGTCGGACAGCTTGCATGTCTTTTCCTCGATGCGCGCTTGAATGCTCGCGGCTCAACACCAGTCACGGTCTCAAAGCTCGAAGCCGTTGACGAAGATCAGGTCGCTCTCGACCGCGCCGAGGTCGCAGGGAACCGGCATCAAGATTCCGGGCAGTGGCCGTGCCACGCCGCGTTCGTCGACGTTGGTGGCGCAACCGCCATGCGCCACATCACCGATCTGGGTGACGACTTTCGCGCCATCAATGGCTGGGCTGTCCGGTAACGGCATCACCACCGGCATGTTGTTGCCGCCCCAGGCCCAGGGCGCGTCACCAGCCCTGGGCGGCGCGAGCTTGGCGTCAGCGACGGTATCGACGCCGCAACTGGAATCGTCGCTGAGATTGTCGTTCTTCTGGGTCGCGGCACCGTTCATGGTGCAGTTGTTCAAGTGCACGGCGTTGGCGCTGTCGGTGCGGTCGTTGGCGGCGATGATGCTGTTCCAGTAGGTGATGACGCCGCCGGCCTGGTTCTGGATGCCGCCGCCGGAGTTCCAGCCCTCCGCACCTGATCCGCTGCCATTGGAACCGAGGCCCGGCAGACCGGCGATGACGTCGTTGAAGGCCACGGTGGAGTGCTCCAGCAACGAACCGTTGTCGGTGTCCGTGTTGTAGTGGAACACCGCGCCGCCTTCGACGACACCGCCACTGCCACCGATGCCGCCCACGCCCGCCGTGCCGGCCGCGCCCGTCGCGCCTGGCGAGGGGCCGCTGCCACCGGCGCCGCCGGCGCCGCCCACACCGCGCAGGCCGCCGGCGCCACCCATGGGTCGCGGCCCGAAGAACGCCATGCCGTTGATGACGGTGTTGTCGATGATGGTCGAGTTGAGGGTGATGAGTTGACCCCACGCGGCGACGGCGCCACCGACGCTGAAACCCATCGCGCCGCCCACGCCACCATCGCCGCCGGGCCCGCCTGCGCCGCCACTGCCGCCGGCGCCGAAGGGCACGCACGGCCCGCCGGGCGTGATCACTGCGCACGCTGCCGGCCCGCCGGTACCGCCGGTGCCGCCCGCGCCGCCCGGCCCGCCGACACCGGCCGCGCCACCGACGGCGTAGCTGTCCATGATGGTGCTGGCGTTCAAGGTCAGGCGACCGTGGCCCTGAATGGAAATCGCGCCACCGAAGCCGCTGCCGCCCTTGCCGCCGGCACCGCCCTTGCCGCCGGCCTCGCCGCTGCCGCCGACGCCCACGGTCTGGTTGTTGTTGGTGCCACCCGCGCCTTGGGCGCCGGCGCCGCCGGCGCCACCATGGCCGGCCAGCGCAAAGCAGGTCTTGACCACGGTATTGACGAGGTCGAGCGATCGATACGTGCCGACGTTGATGCAGCCGCCCCCCGCATTGCCGCCGTCACCGCCCGCACTACCAACGGCACCCGGCGCACCGCCCGCGGCGCCGTCGGCGCCATCGGTGCCGCGCACCACGCCGCCCGTGATGGTGACGTGGTCGATGACGTCACCCGGATGCATCATGCTGTTGTCGGGCAGTTCGAACACGCGACCGGTGCCGCCGGCGGAGATCGACAGCTGCTCGAAGCCGGGGCCGTGGATGGTGATGCCGGGGATCAGTTGCAGCGTGCCGTTTGCCAGCGTGATGGTTG
>DASSXP010000132.1:0-2133 GCA_035703755.1 Rhodanobacteraceae bacterium
GGGCGTCCACAGGTCGGCCGGTCGACGGAACTTGCCGTTCCAGGAATGGGTGAACTCGTGCGCCAGCAGGTCGCGTTCGGTGGGGTTGCCATCCCAGCCCGTGAAATAGTCGGGGCCGAGGCCGTTTTCGCTCGACTGGTGGTGCTCCATGCCGTTGCCGGACAGCACGCCGGAGAGCGAGAACAGGAAGTCGTAGTGCTTGAAGTGGTGCGAACCGAACAGCTTGAAGGCTTGTGACACCAGCGCCCGATGCTGCGCGAGCTGCGTTGGGGTGACGGCGAGATTCTTTGCTGCGTCGGCGATGATGTCCATGTGCACTGGAACGTTGCCGCCGGGATTCAGATCCACGCGCTTGAAGTGCTGGCCGGCGTACATGGGTGAGTCGATCAGGGTGTTGTAGCCGACCGGCTTGAAGCGGGTGGTGTTGGCCGATTGCGAAGCGACTTCCAGCGCGGTGCCGAACTGCCAGCCGGCGGGCAGCGTCACGCTGGGCGTAATGGTGATGCCGCGGGTGTAGTGGCCGGCCGGGTACAAGCTCATCTTCTCCCACTCCAGCATCAGCATGCGGTCGGTCATCTCGAAACCGCCGTGGCGCGGTGACAGATACTGGAAGCACGCGTCGATCGAGGTGACGCCAGCCGGGATGTCGAGATGGAAGGCGTAGACGTCGTATTTGTCACGGCGCCAGCGCAGCGGCTGGCCGTTGGCGTGGAACGCCAGCCCGGCCAGCATCGCCACCGGGCCGCTGGGCGAGTGGTTGCCGGGGATCCACTTCGGGTACAGCAAGGTCAGCGGGCCGGCGTGCACCGGAATCGTTTCCGCAACCCGGAAAATGCCCTGGCGGGTGTCGCTGGCGTCGACGTGGATGGACAGTGTGCCGGGATAAGGCGTGTCGGCCGGCGGCGTGATCGTGGCACTGCGTGGCGTCTGCGCCCATGCGCCAGCGATCAGCAGCAGGCCGGCGAACGCAAGCGCACAGCGCGCCAGCAGCGCGGACTTCATCGGATGCAAGACAGACATGACGACTCCTTGACGAATGAAAACTCGTACCACTGTGCCCGCCTGCCGCGGTGCGCACAAGCCTGCCGGGCGTCATGCCCGCGGCGGGCGTTGGCGTGTCGGCGAACAGCTCACTCCGATGCGAACAATGCTTGCGCGTCGGCGTAGCTGAAAGTGGCGGCGAGGCTGTCGCCGAGGCCATGCGCCAGCCATTCAGCGGCGGCGCGATCGAGCGCATCCAGCGCCAGCGTGGCGAAGCGGGTGGCGGTGCTGATGCGGGCGATGCCGAGCGCGGCGAGCGCATCGCGGTCGGGCATGGCGGGGCCGGCGGCAACGCTGATCGGTGCCTTGAGCTCGCGCACCAGCCGGCCCAGCGTGGCGGTATCGGTGAGGCCGATCGGAAACAGGCAGTCGGCACCGGCCGCGAGGTAGGCGCGGCCGCGCGCACAGGCGGCGTCGAAGCGCCCGCGTTCGTCGCCAGCCTGCATCCAGCAATCCATGCGCGCGTTGATGACGATGGGCACGCCGCAGGCGCTGGCGGCTTCGCGCGCGGCGGCTATGCGCGCGGCGGACTCGGACAATGACCGCAAGGGGCCGTGGCCGGGCAGACTGTCTTCGAGGTTGATGCCGACCGCGCCGGCATCGATCACCGCGCGCACGTGTTCGGCCACCGCCGCCGGCGTGCTGCCGTAGCCGGATTCAAAATCCACCGTCAGCGGCAAATCACCGATCACGCGGGCGATGCGCCGGATGCCGGCCAGTATCTCGTCCAACGGCGCCTGTTCGCCGTCGGCATAACCGAGCGACCAGCCCATGCCGCCGCTGGTGGTGGCGATGGCGGTGAAGTTGCGCCGGGCGAACAGTGCCGCACTGCCGGCGTCCCAGGCGTTGGGCAGCAGCAGCGGCGTGGCACCGTGGTGCAAGGCGCGCAGTGACTCGGCTTTGTCGGCTTGGCTGGCCATGTGCATGTTCATCTGTTCGCAGTGGGCATTGAAGGCAACGCTGATAAAGTGGCACAAACGCCACGGTACCTGTCTGCGTCGAGATCGCGGGCGCGCTGACGCCGACAGACTGGCTGTCTTTCAAGGCAGCGCGCGCGTGAGATCGGCGCAGACAGGTGCCGCCCAAATCATT
>DASSXP010000140.1:0-2383 GCA_035703755.1 Rhodanobacteraceae bacterium
GCGGTGAGGCGAAAGTAGGCCATCCAGTTTCCGGGTCAAGGCGGGGCAGCTGCCATTGTCGCCCATGTGCGCGGCGCTGTCCGCGTCGTCGGGCCTTCCGCTAAGCTTTCCCTCATGGCACGCTCCCGACTCGCCGCAAAACTGGAGTCCCTGATCGATCTGCGCAGCCGCGGCATCACGCTGACGCCGGCGCGTGCGGCATTGCTGTCGGCGGTGGCAGAGCACGGCTCGATCAGCGCGGCAGCGCGTGCGGTCGGCATGAGTTACAAGGGGGCGTGGGATGCCGTGGCGGCGCTCAACACCATGCTGGATGCACCGGTGGTCACCGCCGCGACCGGTGGCGCGGGCGGTGGTGGCGCCAGCCTCACGCCCACCGGGCAGCGGGTGCTGGCGTTCCATCAGGCGTTGAGCGACCTGCAGGGGCGTTTGCTGGCGCCGGTGGCTGCAGGCGCGACGGACATAGACCAACTGCTGCGGAGGCTCGGCAATCTCATGCTCAAGACCAGTGCGCGCAATCAATTCGAGGGCCGTGTGCGTGCAATCGTGCGCGGCGCCGTGAACAGCGAGGTGGTACTCGAACTGGCCGGTGGTGATGCACTGGTTGCCATCATCACCAATCGCAGCGTCGAGCAGCTCGGGCTGACGGTGGGTGCCAGTGCCGTCGCGTTGGTGAAGTCGTCGTTTGTGGTGCTGGCCACCGGCGCCCCCCGGACCAGCGCGCGCAATGCACTCGCCGGCACGGTGTTGGTATGCCACGAAGGCGCCGTCAACGCCGAGGTCGAGCTTGCGCTGGCCGGCGGCAAGACGCTGGTCGCCACCGTCACCAACGAGAGCGTGCGCGCGTTGGCCATTCGCAAGGGCAGTGCCGTCACCGCGCTGATCAAGGCGTCACAGGTGATCCTCGCGGTGGCGGTGTAGCGTTCTGCAAGGCGCCGCCGGGCTGGTTCAATAGCGATAGCGCAGGTTGGCGAACCAACTGCGACCCGGCATCGGATAGCCTTCGGCGAGTTCGTACCATCGATCGCCAAGGTTGCGGCCGCTGACTTCGATGTCCCACGCCGGCTGCGGCGAGTACACCAGCTTGGTGCCCCAGACGGCGAACCCGTGCAGTTCGAGTGTGCCCGCATGGTTGCCGGGCGCCCGGCTGCGAACGAAGCGGCCTTGCTCGGCGGCGAAGGTGGTGACCGCGGACCAGCGTTCGCTGAATATCCAGCGTGCATGCGTCGACAGGCGCTGGCGTGGCGTGTCGGTCAGGCGGGTGGCGGGGTCGCTCAGATTGTCGCGGTCCAGCAGGGTGTAGGCGGCGCCGAGTTGCAGCCAGTCGCCGATGTGTTGATCGAGCGCCAGATCCAGACCGCGGTGGCGTGCGCGACCGATATTCTGCGCCTGGTCGCAGAACGTGTCACCACATTGATCCGATGGCACCAGTACATCCTGGATCAGGTCCGAGACACGGCTCTGGTAGAGCGCTACGGACACGGTGCCGTCTTGCCACAGGCTGCCACGCCAGCCGAGTTCCATGTGCTGCGCGCGCTCGGGTTTGAGGTCGGGGTTGGGCAGCGCACGGCCCATGCGCGCCGAGTAGCGATCCTTGATGGTCGGGAAGCGGGTCTTGTGCGATAGGGTGAACAGGAGTTCGCCGCCAGCGCCGAGATCGTGCTGGAGTTCGAAAACGCCGTTGTTCGCGCTAGTGCTGCCGGTTGGCCATTGATAAACCTCGCGGGCCTTGCGTTGCTCGTGGCTGGCGCCGAGTTTCAGTTGCCAGGCAGGGGCGATCTGGATCGCATCCTCGACCGCGAACGAGATGGTGACGTCGCGGTAGTTTTTCGGCGGTGATTTGGGGTTTTCGTCCAGGTGACGGTCACTCTTGTAGCTGACCGCAAACTGCAGCAAGTGATTGGAGAGGGCGTCACTGGCGAGTATGGCCGATGCGCCCCGGGTGCGGTCGGTGTAGCTGCTGGGGAAGCTGGTGGTGTTGAGCGGTGTGTCGTAGCTGCCGTCGGTGTACGCTTCCAGGCCGTTACCGTAGCGGTCCTCATAGGCGCGCAGCTTCAGCGTCTGGTGCTGGCCCAGGCGCTGGTTGCCGATCAAGTACAGGCTGCTCTTGTCCCACCACGGCCAGCGCCAGTAGCGAATCCCGGAGCTGCCGCGGCCGGTATAGACCGGGTTGCCTTTCTCGCCATCCTGACGCACGTAACCGATGGCATATTCGGTGTCGTCGCTTGGCATGTAGCCGATCTTTAAGGCAACGCTGATAAAGTGGCACAAACGCCACGGTACCTGTCTGCGTCGAGATCGCGGGCGCGCTGACGCCGACAGACTGGCTGTCTTTCAAGGCAGCGCGCGCGTGAGATCGGCGCAGACAGGTGCCGCCCAAATCATT
>DASSXP010000203.1:0-7935 GCA_035703755.1 Rhodanobacteraceae bacterium
AACATGGTCGCCGGCGCACTTCCGCCTTCCAGACGGGCCAGATCCTGTTGCACGCGTACCATGCCTTCCGGGTTGTAACCGGCGGCGATCATCCAGCCAACGGCCAGACGGTCCGCCTCCATTTCCTGATTGCGGTTGAACTTGAGCGCCACCAGGTTGCCGCCCACATTGCCGGCACCCGCGCCGAGTATCGCGCCCGCCGCGCCATGGTCGTCGCCACCGAGCTTGGCACCAATGATCGCACCCAGGATCGTGCCAACGACGCGCGCCGCCTTTTTCTTTCGTTGCCCGGCCCGAAGATGGCCGGCCTTGTGGTGGCCCAGCTCATGCCCGAGTACCGCAGCCACTGCATCGCGATCATTCTCCAGCAGGGCCAGAACCCCCGCCTGCACGATGACGTACTTTTCGCCGTGGAGTTCGAACGACAAGGCATTGATGGCGGGATCGGTGGAAAAAAGCAGATGTGCCTGCACCCCGGAAGCGCGTTCAAGGTCAGCGTAGATCTTTTCCAGGCCGGCCGCCTCGGCGCGCACATCGGCATCACTTGCCTGGGTGGCGATGCTGTCTACAAGGTAATACTGCGTGTCCGCATACGCGACACTGGCAAACAACAATGCAATCAGAACTGCTGTGACTCGGCACATGACAAGGCGTTTCCATACTATCAGGGGACGCCATTCTCCCATTCGACTTCGACATTCGACAAGCCGCCGGCCACTGCCCGCACGACACGCTTCACCACGCCAGTGACAGTCCCCAAGCGGCGTCGGTTAGACTTGACCGCATCCCTTCAGCAAGCCGAACCCCGCCACATGACCGACCGCATCACCCTGCACGGGCTCACCATTGCCACGGCGCTGGCCGATTTCATCGAGCACGAAGCGTTGCCCGGAAGCGGCATCTCGGCTGATGCGTTCTGGCGTGGTTTTGCTGCAATCGTGCAGGGCCTGTCACCGCGCAACGCGGCACTGCTGAGCGAGCGTGACCGTCTGCAGGCACGGCTGGATGACTGGCACCAGCAGCACCCCGGCCCGATTGCGGACATGGCCGTTTACAAGGCATTTCTGCGTGAAATCGGTTACCTGCGCGACGCGCCCGCACCATTTTCCGTGACGACAGCGAATGTCGACGTGGAAATCGCCCGGCAGGCGGGGCCGCAGCTGGTGGTCCCCGTATCCAATGCACGCTATGCACTCAACGCCGCCAATGCGCGCTGGGGCAGCCTGTACGACGCGCTCTACGGCACCGACGCGATCAGTGACGCCGATGGCGCCGAACGCGGCAAGGGTTACAACCCACGGCGTGGCGCGCGGGTGATCGAATTCGCACGCCAATTCCTCGACCACAGCCTGCCACTACGCCACGGCTCGCACCGCGACGCCGCCGCCTACGGCATCCGCAATGGCGCTCTCATGGTCGACCTGCGCGACGGCAGCCACACCGCGCTGCAGGATGCGGCGCAGCTGGTCGGCTGGCGCGGCGATCCGGCACAGCCACAGGCGTTGGTGTTTCGTCATCACGGCCTGCACCTCGAGTTGCACTTCGACGCCGACGACCGCATCGGCCGCGCCGACCCGGCACACATCAAGGATGTCGTGCTGGAAGCAGCGCTCACCACCATCATCGATTTCGAGGATTCCATTGCCGCAGTCGACGCCGCGGACAAGGTCACCGCCTATCGCAACTGGCTCGGCCTCATGCAGGGCGACCTTACCGCTGCTGTCGACAAGGGCGGCAAGACCCTGACGCGCCGCCTCAATGCCGATCGCGCCTACACCGCGCTCGATGGCACCACCGCCACGCTGCATGGCCGCGCCTTGCTGTTGGTGCGCAACGTCGGTCACCACATGACCACCCCGGCAATCATCGATGCCGATGGCAAGGACATTTTCGAAGGCCTGCTGGATGCCGCCTGCACGGCGCTGATCGCCAAACGCGATCTCGCCACGCGCCAAAACTCCCGCAGCGGCTCGATCTACATCGTCAAACCGAAAATGCATGGCGCGGACGAAGTCGCCTTCACGGCCGAACTGTTCACCCGCGTCGAAGCCCTGCTCGGCCTGCCGCCGACCACGCTCAAGGTTGGCATCATGGACGAGGAGCGGCGCACCAGCCTTAACCTTGAGGCCTGCATCCAGGCCGCCCAAGACCGCGTGGTCTTTATCAACACCGGCTTTCTCGACCGCACCGGCGACGAGATCCACAGCGCCATGCACGCCGGCCCGATGGTGCGCAAAGGCGAGATGAAATCGCAAGCGTGGATACGCGCCTACGAACCCAACAACGTGCAAGCCGGCCTGACCTGCGGCCTGCGCGGCCATGCGCAGATCGGCAAGGGCATGTGGGCGATGCCGGACTTGATGGCCGCGATGCTGGAACAAAAAGGCGCGCAACTCGAAGCCGGCGCCAACACCGCCTGGGTGCCCTCGCCGACCGCAGCAACCTTGCATGCCTTGCACTATCACCGCATCGATGTGAGCGCGACGCAACAGGCGCTTGAAGGCCGCCAGCACGACTTCACCGACGGCATTCTGAGTTTGCCGATCACGACCAGGCCCAGCTGGACAGCCGAAGAACGCCAGCAGGAGCTCGACAACAACGCGCAAGGCATCCTCGGCTACGTGGTGGCGTGGATCGACCGCGGCATCGGCTGCTCGAAGATCCCCGACATCCACGGCGTCGGCCTGATGGAAGACCGCGCCACCTTGCGCATTTCCAGCCAGCACATTGCCAACTGGCTGCTGCACGGTATCGTCAGCCGCGAGCAGGTCGAGGCGACATTCCAGCGCATGGCCGTCGTGGTCGATCAGCAAAACGCCGCCACGCCGGATTACCAGCCGATGGCCGGGCACTACGACAGCTCCTGTGCCTTCGCCGCCGCGCTCGATCTGGTTTTCAGCGGCATCGAACAGCCAAACGGCTACACCGAACCAGTCTTGCACCGCTGGCGCCGGCGCCAGAAATCGGGACAGACAAACCACTGATTCCGCGCCCCGGCGCGGCTACCCAGGGACGGCCAGCACGCAGCGCTCAAGCACCCACGCGCGACCGGCAGCACGTGTACATGCGCCCGCGGCGTGAGCGGGCAATGGCGCTTTCTTCTCCCCACAAACCAATGCGCCAGCGCCCAGAGGCTTCCATCTGGCGATCATTCGGCGCAGAATCGCCCCAAGACGCCTGCATTCGCCTGCTCGCGGCCCGCGAATGGCAGGTTCGCTGTTTCACGCAAAGCCGGGGAAAGCCATGCGTGCGAACTGGATCCTGAAAGGTTTGTGCCCAAACCTGTTGCTCGCCGTTGCCTGCCTGACATGGCAGACACCGGTGGCGATTGCGCAACACGCAACCATCAGCACCGACACCGATGCGGGCAAGCTCACCCGCGACGACATCACGCGGATGCTGCCGCCAACCGACATGGGCGCCAGCCGCGGTCTGCCGGCCGGCCATCCTCGCCTCACCGACAGCAGCGGCAGCCTGGATGCAACGCCGTTCGCGGCCGGCGTGATCCCCGTCAATCCGCTGGCGCCGGACGCGATTCCACTCGGCGCCAAGACCTGCATCGCCTGTCATGCGCTGGAGAATGTCCATGCGTCGCATTCCCTGCACGCGCAGGCCTTTCGCGCCGGCGCCGCGGGCGTGGGCCCGGATGCCACCTGTGAGGCATGCCACGGCGCCGGCTCCCTGCATGCCAAGCACCCGGGCACACCCGGCTTGATCATTGCCTACACCAACGACGCCAAAACGCCGATAGAAACCCAGACCGCCACCTGCCTCGGCTGCCATGCCGGCGGCGCGCGCCAGCACTGGATCGGTTCCATCCACGCTTCACGCGGGCTGTCCTGCACCGACTGCCACAACCCGATGGCACGGCTGTCCCCGGAAGGCGTACTGGCAAAATCGTCCATCAACGAAGTCTGCGCCACCTGCCATCAGGACATTCGCGCCAAGTTCAACCGCCGCTCGCATATGCCGCTGCCGGAAGGCCAGATGGCCTGCACCGACTGCCACAACCCGCATGGCACCCTGACCCGGCCGCTGCTCAAGACCGACACCGTCAACGAGACTTGCTACACCTGTCACGCCGAGAAACGCGGCCCGTTCCTGTTCGAACACGCGCCGGTACGCGGCAGTTGCCTCAACTGCCATGACCCGCACGGCTCCAACCAGCAAACTCTGCTGGTGCTGCCGCTGCCGATGCTGTGCCAGCAATGCCACACCATGACCCGGCACCCCAACGACCTGCAAACGGCGGCCGGCCTCGCCAACGGTGGCTCACCCGACGAGCGCCTGATCGGTCGCGCCTGCCTCACCTGTCACACCAACATCCACGGCTCGAACAACCCTTCGGGCTCACGCTTCCACAAGTGACGGACGGGAGAACGCCATGCAAAGGATGAAACCCACCGTCCTGGCGCTGGCACTACTCGGCACCAGCATCCTTGCGCCCAGCGCCAACGCCGCCGACGGCAGCGCCAGCATGCGCGTAGGCGACATGCAATACGGCAACGGCCTCGACCCGAGCGGCTGGGCGCCGCTGTTGTGGCCAGCCGACCGCAACGGATTCTCGTGGTTGCACGCGGGCATGCTGCGCACACCGAGTGGCATGCTCTACCCCTATCCGCCGGCCCGCGACGACGCAGCGGACGCCGATTCCGGCGCGTGGCACCACTGGGGCGTGTTGCAACTTGGCTACCTCGGTGTCAGCGGTGACAAGCACGCGGAGTTCTTCCGCCAATACACCGATTGGCGCTCGGGGCTGGTGCTGGGCCTGCTCGCCCTCAACGTTGAACAAGCTTCCAGCGGCAAGTACCTGGAACTGCGCGCCAGTCACTTGAGCCCCGACGACCAGTATCTGCGCGTGCGCGCCGGACGCGCCGGGCATTACAAAGTCGAGGCGTTCTACCGCGACATGCCGCACACCGTCGCCACCAATGCCTACCCATTGTGGCAAGGCGTCGGCAGCACCGCGCTCACCTTGCCCACGGACCTGACACCGGGCGGCAGCAGCGCGGCAGACGTCGCCGCCACCGCGGCCGCCGCACCGCGCCGCGACATCAAGCTGGTTCGCACCCGCAGCGGCATCGGCATCGAAGCCGGTCTGTCTCGCCACTGGATCGGCTACGCCAACGTCACCAACGAAGATCGCAAAGGCACGCGCCTGTGGGGCGGGCCGATGTTCTTCAACTATCCATTCCCCGCCAACGGCGGCGCTCTGGAAACCGTGCGACCAATCGATTTTCGCACCACCGACATCAACCTCGGCCTGCGCAACGTCGGCAAGACCTGGCGCTTCAACGCGGTCTATACCGGCTCCTTTTTCCGCAACCACAAGAACCACCTCGACTTCCAGAGCCCGTTCGCGCTGTGGAACGTGGTCGGCACGCCGCCGGTCGGCAACATCTATCAAGGCCAGTTCTCACTGGAGCCGAACAACGACTATCACAATCTGCGGCTGGAACTGTCCCGCAGCCTGCAACACAACGGCGAGCTGTCGCTGGCCGCGGCCTGGGGCACCATGCGCCAGAACGACGCCCTGCTGGCACCAGTGACCTGTACCGGCCAGGGCGGCATCTTCATCGCGCCACCTGCGGACTTCACCTTCAACTGCGCCGACTGGAACGCCCCGGCCGCACTCTCCCGCCGCAGCGCCGAAGCACGCATCGACACCGGCTTGCTCAACGCCAAGCTGAGCTTCCGCCCATCCAGCCGCTTCGGTTGGCACGCCAATCTGCGCTGGTATCGGGAGGACAACCGCACCAACTATCTGGCTTTCAATCCCTTGACCGGGCAATACGGCTACATTTCCGAAAACGGCGCCCAGGGCAGCGTGGTGCCCGGGGAAACCGGCATCTTCGACCCCACCAATCCGCTGTACCGTTCCTACGTCGCGCAAGTCAAAAACGTCCCCTTCGCCTACGACGACACCCTGTTCGAACTCGGCGCGGACTGGCGTGTCAGCGACAACAATTCCCTCAATCTGACCTACAGCTTCGACCACAACCAACCCAAGCACCGCGAACGCAAGCGGGTTGACGAGCAGCGCCTGAAACTGGCCTGGGTGAATCGCGCCATCGGCAAGGCCACCCTGCGCACCAGCATCGAGCGCGCGCACCGCAGCGGCGACACCTACAACTACGATCCCTACGAGGAGTTCATGTCGATCGCCCTGCCCGGCTTCGTGCCGGCCGCCAACGGCATCGCCGCCTTCACCACCGATGCGATGCGCAAGTACGACTTGAGCGACCGCGATGAAACCAAGTATCGCGCCATCCTGATCTATCCCGTCGGCGACAGCGCCACCGTATCGGCCACCGCGCACGGAATCCACGACGACTACCGCACCGACATCGGCCGCCAGAACACCCGCAATGACGGCCTCACCGTGCAGTGGGATTGGCAGCCGGCACCGGAAACCAACCTCGGCGCCTGGCTCGGGCTGGAGAAATCCCGCCTTGGCATCGCCAACGTCGGTGACGTGGAAGCACTGGTGGGCAACGATCCGGCGCAGCAGGACCCGTCACTCGGCGGGCCGCTGTACCCACTGGCCAACCAGTGGTGGGAGCACCTCGCCGACCGCGACCGCAATCTCGGCTTCACCTGGAACCACGATTTTGGTGGCGGCGTCCGCGCCAACATCGGCTACACATGGACTTTCACCACCAGTCAGGTGGGCTACCGCTACGCGAGCACGACCGCCATCGCCGGCACCCAGCGGCAATTCGCGGCACAGGTTGGCAACGGCTTCCCGGACAACCACTACCGCGTCAATACACTCGACTTCGGCCTGGATATTCCGCTCAGTCCACGCATCGGCATGCATTGGTTCGGTCGCTTGCAGGCGGGCGACTTCTTCGATTGGCATTACCTCGGGCTCGATGACACGCCGGTGATCGACCATCGTATCTACACCGACCGCGGCCCGAATGGCAGTTGGAATGCCAGCGTCGTGGGTGTGCTGTTCAACGTGAAGCTTTGAAGGAGTGCGACATGATCACGTCGTTCCGTCACGCCACCGCCATCGTCATCGCGTTGATGCTGGCGTCCATTACCGCGCAGGCCGCCGACCTGCACGATATGCGCGGCACGCCGACCATCCACGGCAACCCCGCCGCGGGCCAGACCAAAGCCGCCGTCTGCATGGCTTGTCACGGCAGCGACGGTTACTCGGTGGTGCCCGAATTCCCCAACCTCGCCGGCCAATCGACCACGTATCTCTACCAGCAAATGCAGGCCTTCAAGCAGGGCTGGCGCTCGAACGCGGTGATGCAAAGCCAGCTGTCACCCTTGAGCGACACGGAACTGGCTGACCTTGCCGCCTTTTTCACTGCCATGCCGACGCGCAAAGCCAGCGCCGAAAGCACGGCAAGCGATGGCCGCAACCTGTACCTGGAAGGCGCATCGAATCGCGGCATTCCCGCCTGCCAGGGTTGCCACGGATCCGATGGCGATGGCCCGCAATCCATCGGCAACAACCGCATAGCAGGCGTAGCGTGGTCCACCTTCCCGGCCCTGGCTGGACAATCGTCCGCCTATGTCCAGCAACAGTTGAAGGCCTATCGTGGCGGACAACGCAGCGGCAGCACCAACGCCGCCGTGATGCATGGCGTGACCGAAAATCTGACGGATACCGACATTGCGGCGTTGGCGCACTACATCGCCGGCTTGTAGTGCGCCATCCGCAGTCGTCACAATGACGCCATGCGTACCCCTGTCCTTTTGTCCTGGAGTGGCGGCAAGGATTGCCTGATGGCGCTCAGCCGTCTGCGCGACGACCCGGCGTGGGAAGTCGTTGCCCTGCTCACCACCGTCACCACGCAATACGACCGCGTTGCCATGCACGGCATCCGTCGCAACGTGCTGGCGGCACAGGCCTATGCCGTCGAATTGCCGCTGATCGAAGCACGCCTTGACTGGCCGAGCAGCAACGAAGATTAC
>DASSXP010000253.1:0-3039 GCA_035703755.1 Rhodanobacteraceae bacterium
GCGCTGCTGCTGCTGACCAACACCCAGCCTGGCCGCACCGCCGACTGGGTGCTGGCCCTGCTGCTGGCATGGCTCGCCACCGCGCTGATCCTGCTCAGCTCGACCTATCTGTTCCGCTGGCTCGGCGAGAGCGTGCTGACCGCGCTGGAGCGCGTGATGGGCATGCTGCTGATCGCGCTTTCGGTGCAGATGTTCATGGCTGGCGTGGCCTCGTTCCTGCACGCGAGCACCTGAGCTTTCGCCCCTGCCACGAGCTGTTTCAGCGCGGCGACTGGGATGCGCATTGGTCCCGCTAGAACGACATCCGGCAGGTGTGCGCCAAACCGCGGCAAACATTCTCCGTTCGGTATAGGCGCACCCCTGGGTAAGGTGTCGCACGACGGCCATGGCGATCCCGAGAAAGGTCGCCATGTGACTGATTCGAAAGGCTTCGTGCTCGCGTGAGGGGGAGAGGTTCGCCGCGCCGGAGTGACGTGTAAACGTTACAAAAATGTCATACAATGTCGTTACAATCATTTAACAAAGCCGCGGACGGGTTGGTCCAGCGTGCTGGAGTTCTTGCGGTTCGTGCTGTTTTGGAGCCGCGCAAATCCATTGGGGTTGCAGATCGTGTCGATGTTGCCTGGCCCGTGCCGGGCGTAGTCACGTTTTTGACCTTCAAACCTGAGTTTCCTTTTCGTTGCGAGCCTGAGGGTCGATCAAGAATGAATAGCCGAATTCGCACCAAACTCCTTCCGTTTGCCATTGCCTCGTTGCTGGCAGCGTCGGTGCCTGCCATGGCGCAGGACACCTCTTCCTCGATCAGCGGCCGCGTGCTCGACGCCAACGGCCAGCCGGTCGCCGGCGCCACCGTGCAGATCGTGCATGAGCCGTCGGGCACCACCAAGATCACCACCACCGGTCCGGATGGCCGTTACTCCTCGCAGGGTCTGCGCGTGGGCGGTCCGTTCGACGTGACCGTCTCCAAGGCCGGCATGGCGCAGGCGGAACAGGACAACGTCTATCTGCAGCTGGCTCAGGAAACCCCGGTCAATCTGACGATGGGCGGCGCCAGTGAGCAGGCAGCCACCAACCTCAGCGGCGTTACCGTTTCGGCCAACTCGCTGGCCCAGACCTTTTCGGCAGACAACAAGGGCATCTCGACCAACGTGTCGAGCCGCGAAATCGAAGCCACCCCGACGCCGGACCGCTCGATCCAGAACATCGTGCGCCTCGATCCGCGCATCGTGGTCACCGATCGCGCCGCCGGTTCGTTCTCGGCCATCGGCCAGAACAGCCGCTACAACAACATCACCGTCGATTCGGTCAGCGCGAACGACCCGTTCGGCCTGAATGCGAACGGCCTGCCGACCCTGTCCACGCCGATTTCGCAGGACACGATCGAGGAATACAACATCTCCACCGCGAACTATGACGTGGCGACCCGCCGCGGCGTGGGCGCCGTGGTCAATGCGGTGACCAAGAGCGGCACCAACGATTTCCATGGTTCGGTCTACTACGTATTCCAGAACCAGAACATGATCGGCAAGAACGAGAGCGACACCAAGTTCAACGGCTTCGATCGCCAGTGGACCGGCGGCGCCACCGTTGGTGGTCCGATCATCAAGGACAAGCTGTTCTTCTTCATCTCGGCCGAGAAGAGCAAGCAGATCGGTTCGGGCAGCCCCTACGGTGCGGAAGGCAGCGGCGCCAGCGTCATCGTGCAGGGGCTCACCCCCGACATGATCCAGCAGGTGCGCGACATTGCCGCCAGCAAGTACGGCATCACCGACATCGGTACCGCGGGCGGTGGCAACACCGACCTGGAAGACAAGCGCTACCTGGGCAAGATCGACTGGAACATCAGCGACAGCCATCGCGCCAGCTTCACCTTCAGCCAGACCAAGGAAAGCAAGCCGACCATCGGCGGCACCAGCAGCAAGCTGGTGCTGTCCAGCGGCTGGTACAACTCGGATACCAAGAACACCAGCTACGCGCTGCATTTCTATGATGACTGGTCCGATACGTTCTCGACCGACACCACCATCTCGTACGCGAAGTTCCACAAGGGCAGCAACCCGGTGGCGGGTGGCGACCTGCCGGACATCACCATCTATCCGGTCGGTTACAGCGACGGCGCGCAGGTGGAATTCGGCACCAACTATTCGTACCAGGCCAACATCCTGGACGTGAAGACGCTGAACGCCGCCTGGGCGGGTACGTACTACGCGGGTGACCACACCATCAAGGGCGGTTTCGACTACGAGCGCGACACCACCTACAACCTGTTCCTGCAGAACTATTTCGGCAGCTACACGTTCGAGGATGGCAATGGCATGACCGGCCTGGAGAACTTCGAGGCCGGCAACTACTACCAGTACCGTTACAGCCGTCCGTCCGATGGCCTGAGCCTGAATGACGTTGCGGCCAACTTCGAGCTCAAGCAGTGGGGCGTGTTCCTGCAGGACACCTGGCAGGTCACCAACAACCTGTCGGTCCAGTACGGCGTCCGCGTCGACATCCCGCTGATGAGCGACAAGCCGATCTACAACCCGCTGTTCGCAGCGGCGCCGGGCATCAATCCGGTGACCGGCGCTGCCACCGGCGGTTTTGGTCGTACCAACCAGACCACGATCAACGGCAACCGCGTGGTGCAGCCGCGCCTGTCGTTCAACTACAACTTCGACACCGAGCATCTGACCCAGTTGCGCGGTGGCGCGGGCCTGTTCATCTCCAACCCGCCCGGCGTGTGGATCGGCAACATCTTCTCCAACTCGGGTGCCACGCAGACGCAGTTCAGTTGCAAACCCAGCGGCGGCAACGATCCCTGCAACCCCAATCCGCCCGTCTTCAGCCCGAATGCCCACGACCAGCATGATGGCGTGGTGGGTTCGGGTCAGCAGACGGTCAACACCATCTCTCCGGGCTTCCGCCTGCCGAGCGTGTGGAAGTTCAGCGTCGGCATGGACAAGGAGCTGCCGTGGTGGGGCCTGATCGCCACCGCCGACTACCAGCACATCAAGGTGCGTGACGCGATCTACTATCAGAACATGAACATCG
>DASSXP010000314.1:0-4742 GCA_035703755.1 Rhodanobacteraceae bacterium
AGCGTCAACCAACACCCGGCCGCTGGCGGCTGGCGCATGACGCAACCAGTACTTGCGCGCCTGCAAGCGGCTGCGCTGGACCGAGAACAGGCTGCCGCGCAGCTCGCCACGCTCAAGCGCCCGCACGGTATCGGTATCACGCCCGCTGAACAGGGCTGTGGGAATACCCGCTTCGGCTGCCTTGCTGGCGGCTTCGAGCTTGGTGCGCATGCCACCCGTGCCGACGGCGGAGCCGCTGCCCCCGGCCATCGCCAACAGCGCGGGCGTAAGAGCATCGATGCGATGCACCGGCACGGCGCTGGCATCCCGCCGCGGATCGCTGCTGTACAGCGCATCGACATCAGAGGCAATCAGCAGCAAGTCGGCGTCCACCAGCGCGGCGACGATGGCGGCGAGGTTGTCGTTGTCGCCAAGTTTCAGCTCGTCCACCGCCACAGTGTCGTTTTCGTTCACCACCGGCAATGCGCCAAGGCGCAGCAGCTCGCGCAGCGTGGCGCGGGCGTTGAGATAACGGCGGCGATTGCGCAAGTCGTCGTGGGTCAGGAGCACTTGTGCCACCGGCCGCACGGAGAGCGATTGCCACAACGAAATCATTGGCGTCTGCCCCAATGCGGCCAGTGCCTGCCGTGCTGCCAAACTCCCTGGTGTCAGCGCATGTGTTCGCAACATCGCACGCCCGGCGGCCACTGCACCGGAGGAAACCAGCACCACCTCGCGGCCTTGCGCCTGACTTGCGGCAACGAACGCGGCCAGCGCCGAGGCGTATCGTTTGGTCAGCCCACCCGCATCGGATGCCAGCAAGCTGCTGCCTACCTTGAGCACGGCGCGCTGCCAACTGGGCAATGCCTGCGGCGAGAAGGCACAGGTGACAGGAACGGTGTCGGTATCACGCATGGGTGAGCGTCTCAGTCGAATGCGCGCAAGCGCGCGGTCAGTGTTTCAAGTCCAAGGGCCGTGCCGGCGCCCGGCGACACGCGTTCGGCGAGACTGGCCTCGGGCGAGCGCCCCTGCCCCGCGCTGGCGGCGGTTTCCGCTGCGGCGCGGTAGGCGTCGCGGAACGGCACGCCGGCCGCGGCCTGCTCGATGGCCACGTCGGTGGCGTACATCGACGGCTCGATCGCGGCGCGCATCGCCGGCTCGTTCCACGCAAGGTTCGCCAACAGATCCGGCACCAGCTCCAGCGCCATCAATCCGTGGCGCACGCCGTGGAAGATCGAGCCCTTGGAGAACTGCAGGTCGCGCTGGTAGCCGGACGGCAGCGACAGAAGCTGCTCGATCTCGGTGCGCGCGGCGGCCACGCTGGCGTAGCTGGCGCGCAGCAGTTCGATCACGTCGGGGTTGCGCTTGTTCGGCATGATGGAGCTGCCGGTGGTGTACTCGGCCGGCAGCTGGACGAAGTTGAATTCGGCGGTGGTGAACAGCGACAGATCCCAGGCCATCCGGCGCACGTCCAACATGGCGGCGCCAATCGCCTCCAGCACCGCCATCTCGTATTTGCCGCGCGAGAGCTGGGCGTAGATCGGCGACACCTGCATGCGCGCGAAACCCAACGCGGCCGTGGTGTGTTCGCGATCCAGCTTGAGATTCACCCCGTAGCCGGCGGCGGTACCCAGCGGATTGGCGTCGATCAGCTCGCGGGTGCCGCGGGCGCGGAAGGCGTTGTCGATAAAGCCCTCGGCGAAGCCGGCGAACCACATGCCGGTGGAGGACACCACGGCGCGCTGCAGGTGGGTGTAGCCCGGCAGCGGGATGGCCGTCTCGGCGGCGCGCTGGAGGCACACCGCCGAGATGGCGCGGCAATGGGTTTCCAGCGCTTCGAGCTTGTCCTTCAGCCACAAGCGCGTGGCGACCAGAATCTGATCGTTGCGGCTGCGCCCGGTATGCACGCGGCGGCCGGCATCGCCAAGCCGCTCGGTCAGGCGTGCCTCGATGGCGCTGTGGCAATCCTCGAAGCGCTCGTCGAGCACGAAGGCGCCGCTGGTGAAATCAGCCGCCAGCAGATCCAGCTCGCGCTTCAGCGCCGCCGCCTCGTCCGCGCTGACCACGCCGATGTTGGCCAGGCCTTCCACATGCGCCTTGCTGGCGGTGATGTCGTAGAGGAAGAACTCGCGGTCAAGGATCACGTCGTCGCCGGCGAGGAAGGCCATGATCTTGGCGTCGATCTGGATGCCGGATTTTTGCCACAGAGGTTGGGTCATGAGGGTAATGAGTCAGGAGTTGGGAACGGGAAACTCGGGCCACCATCTTCCGATGGCGCGGGAAAGTGGCAATGTGCTTGCCGTTCCCTGCCCGATTTCATTACATGGCAATGTCAGTCAATCATCCGATCAGTCATGCAGCTGCGGGAACTCGAAACCGCTCTTGAAAATGCTGTCGGCGCCGCAGTATTTTGCCTCGGTTCCATTGCGGCAGGGGTCGCTCAGGGGAACACCGGCCATCGGAAACTCAGCGGCATCGTTGGTACCGTCGCCATCCGAATCGGCTAGTGTCGGGCTGGTGCCGACGACGCGCTCGAACGCATCGGGCAAGCCGTCGCCATCCGCGTCTTCGGCGGGGTAGGCATAGCCCAGCACCTTGCTGCTGCCTGCGGGATACGCACTGGTGTAACCGGCGGCCTCGAAGGTGCTCTTTTCGCTTTCCAGGAACGCCGCACAATCGTTGTCGGCCGTCTTGCACCCACGATAGAGCTTCTGCGTGCCCGGTGGCATACAGCCGGGCTCCGGCGAGCAAGTGTTGTAGATATAGCCCTGGATGTTGCGGAGGTTGTAGCCGTCGGCGTGAGCCGCCTCAATGTCCGAGGTTGTCGTGACGAGCATGAAATCGCGACTACCACCGGCAAGACTCTTGTCCATGAGATACAGTGGTACCAAAGCCGGCCATTCGTAACGCGGCTGCACTTCAGTCGTCAGCACGTACACCGATGCTCTGGGTGTCGGTAACGGGCCATTGTCGGGATCAATCGGGAACTCTGTGTACCCGGGAACTGTGGTACCCGTAGGCTGATACGCATTGGCCTGGTTGATGATCAGCGAGATTGCATACTGCGGCGAGGTCACGTCGGCATAATCCTTCGCCACCGTGGACCGCAACCGAAAGAGCGGCGTGGCACGGTTGCGTATCACGACGTCTGCGACGTTTCCGATCATCTTTCTGGCTGCCGCCGCCGCATCGGGTCGTCCGTAGCCGAAGGTTGGGCTCCATGGATGGTTCGATTGCGCGTCGAAGGTCGTCGATGCCAGGACGGACCGCAGCGATGGCTTCTCGAAGACCGGGTTGTAGGTCGGGTTGCCGACAGGCACCAGTGGATTGATGGAACGAAGAAGGCCGGCAATGCCGGCCACGTGAGGGGATGACATTGACGTCCCTGTGCATAGGCCCACTCCATCCCCGTTCGGGCCTCCGATGCTGTCACCACAATAGATGTCCGGGTTCCAGTCGTAGCCGGGATACGTCGTTGACAGGACGGACTTTGCCGCTGCCATCAGCTCCTGCTTCGGACCCCCTGGCACCTTCGTGTAGTCGGAGCCACACTCGCCAGTTCGGTAGTTTGGACAA
Organism: Rhodanobacteraceae bacterium; assembly: GCA_035703755.1. Classification (GTDB taxonomy): domain Bacteria; phylum Pseudomonadota; class Gammaproteobacteria; order Xanthomonadales; family Rhodanobacteraceae; genus DASSBG01. The sequence goes on from DASSXP010000314.1 coordinate 3,556, forward strand.
TACATGTTGCTGCCGGGCGATTCATCCCACAAATTGATTGACATGTCGATCCCGCCGACGGCGATGACGCGGCTGTCGCTAGCGGGAAATTGGACGTTGCTGCGTGCATTGCCAGAGGCTCCAACGAGCACGATGTCACGATCTCGCGCGTAGGCGATTGCTTTGCACATAGCATCCGTTGGACTGCTTGTGCAAAAATCGGCCACTCTTTGCCCGCCAAAGCTCATGTTCACTACCTGAGCGCCTGTGTCTGCAAGTAACGTGAGAGCAGGAGCTGATGCAACGGGGTTGAGGGCTGGCACCAGTTTGCGGGTGCTCGGTACACATACCATGTTCGCGACCTTGAGTTGCGCCAAACCGCAATGTTGGCAAACACCCAAGACCCCCAAGCCAGAGCCGCCATTCGCAGCAATAATTCCATTGACGTGTGTACCGTGGCCGGCGTAGTCAGGAGGCAAGACGGCAAGGTGCTGCGGATTGCAAACACTGTTCACGGGGATGGAGACAGGCTCTTCTTCATCCAAGTTGTAGTCGATTGAATTCGGCCAACTTCCAACGTCAATCGCAGCCACGGGAATGAAGTTCCCGCCGATATATTGCCCGCTGTTGGAGAATTGTCTTAGGGCAGGATGGTCGACCGCCACGCCTGAGTCGATGTCACCGACAAGAGCATATCCTCCGGCAATTCTCCATGCAGCGTCTACGTTCAGAGCCTCGCGGCCGTACTGGTTATCAGCCGCAGCTTCTGTCGTGGAGACCGAGTAGCCTTGTAGCTCCACCGAGGAAAACCGAAGGCTGTTGTCAGCCGGATAAGCAGCCTCGACAAACGGCTCATTTCGCCATGCGGAGAGCGCAGACTGAAGGTTAGATTCTGAAGGGTATTGGATGACAAGATACCGTTCGAGTGAGGCTCTTGGTGAATCAGGGTTGAAATTGAGATAGGCCAAGAAGTCTCCACTGGCGCGGAAGGGCAGCAGGAAGAAAGCACGTTGAGGAGAGGGAGCGGATAGAGCATTTACGGGTGGGGGCGCCGTTCTTGTCGAGTCCAGATAGTCGACGATAGCGCTTGGCGTGGGCGCACCAGGTTGCGTCGATAACAGGACGAAAATGTATGGTGAGTTCTGGCCGGAGCCCGCGACGACCTTCATGGATGCCACGGCCAATGTACAAGCCACAAGCAAGAACGA
>DASSXP010000359.1:0-24098 GCA_035703755.1 Rhodanobacteraceae bacterium
CGCATTTCCTTGCCGGCTTGCACGTCGCCACGGCGCTCGGCGGCGTTGATGCCGTCGGTGTAGGCGGTGATGGCCGCGTCGCGCTGGCCGCTTTCTGTCAACGCCTTGCCGAGCAGTTTCCACGCGGCGGAGTAATCGGGATCAAAGCCAAGCGCATCGCGGGCCGACTGCACGGCGGCGGCGGCGTCGCCGGCATCGAGCAAGGCTTGCGCCAGGCCGAGGCGCAGCAGCGCGCCATCGCGCGGGCCGCCGATCAGACCGCGCAGACGGTCGATGGTGGCGCTCATGTCTCGTCGCGCGGCTTCAGCTCGATGCCGAGGTCGCGCAGTTTGCGGTACAGGTGGGTGCGTTCCAGGCCGACACGTTGCGCGAGTTTGGACACGCTGCCTTCGGCCAATCGCAATTGCCGCAGCAGGTAGTCGCGCTCGAAAGCTTCGCGCGCTTCGCGCAGGCCGATGCCGAGATCGATGCCGTGCATGGCGTCGATGCCGCCGGCAACCGGCAACGGCGCCAGCGCGGCTTCGACTTCATCCAGCGTCACTTCGGCATCGCTGCTCATCACCAGCAAGCGCTGCACCAGTGCCCGCAGTTCGCGCAGGTTGCCGGGCCAGCCGTGATGGCGCAAGCGGTTTTGCACCGCCACCGGGAAGTGGCGATACGGCAGATGGTCGCGTTGCGAGAAATGCTCGGCGTAATGGCGCAGCAGCAAGGGCACATCTTCGCTGCGCCGGCGCAGCGGTGGCACCTGCAAGCTGGCGACGTTGAGCGCGTAGTACAGCGCTTCGCGCAACTGGGCTTTTTTCAACAGCGCGGCAGGCTCGTGGGTGCTGGCGCCAACCAGACGCAAGTCCAACGGGTGCGGCGCGGCATCACCGACGCGGCGCAGGCTGCGCCGCTCGATCGCTTGCGCCAGCACCTCCTGCACTTCGCCGTCGATGTCGGCGATTTCCTCCAGGAACAGGCAGCCGCCGTCGGCTTCGTGCAGCAAACCGGGTTCCGTGCCGTGGCCGAACAGATGTCGCCGCGCCTGTTCGCGGTCAAGGCCGGCGGCACCGAATACCACGAAGGGCCGATCCGCCCGTTGGCTGCGCGCGTGCAACCAGCGGGCGAGGCTCTCCTTGCCGGTGCCGCGCTCGCCGACGATCAGCACGCTGGCGTCGAGACCGGCCAGACGTTCGATTTCGTCGCGCAGTTGCCGCAGCGCCGGACTCTGCCCTTGCGGCTCCACCGGCGCCGCCAGTTGCCGCCGCAAGCCGGCGTTCTGGCGGCTCAGCTTGTGCGCTTCCAGCGCCCGTTGCACCGTCAACAGCAGCTTGGCCAGCGAAATGGGTTTTTCGATGAAATCCCAGGCGCCGAGCCGGGTTGCCTCGACCGCGGTTTCGATGGTGCCGTGGCCGCTCATCATGATCACCGTGGCATCGAGCGGGCCGGCTTCGACCCATTCACGCAGCAGGCTGATGCCATCGTGCTTGGGCATCCAGATGTCCAGCAGGATCAGTTCGGGGGTGAACTCGCGGCGCAGTGTGCGTGCCTGCCCCGCATCGGCGGCCAGCTCGACGGCGTAGCCCTCGTCGCGCAGGATGTCGCCGACCAGCTCGCGGATGTCCGGCTCGTCGTCTACCACCAGAATGCGCGCGCTGCTCATGCCCTGCCTCGTTGTTGGCCCGTCAGCATAGCGCACAGCTCAGTTTGTCTTGCGATAGCGCCAGTCGTTTTCCGGGTACAACAAGGTCGCCTGCGCCGGTTCGTCGGGCGTGCGGCCGGCCTTGAGTGCCGCCAGCACCGGCGCACGCCAGGCCACCAGCCAGTCGGAACGGAACGGCTCAACCAGAATCGCGTAGCGCAGGTCATCGGCGGAGAGCTGTCGCGGGTAGGCAATGACCAGACCGTCGGGATGGGCGCGCGCCCAGTCCGCCAGCGCGGCGGGCGTCAGCTCGGTGACCGGATGGGTCAGCCGCGCCAGGAACTGGAACTGGCCGGCGTAACCGGCAAGGTTGGCGATTGGTTGGTCACCGGCATCGGCGGCGGCCAGCAGCTGCGACACCGGCCGCAAGTCGTACTTTTGCCATTGACTGAGGGTGAATAGTGCATTGCCGGCAAACGCGCCGATGAGGCCAGCGATGGCCAACCGCCGCAGCTCACCGCGTCCGCGCAGCAACACCAGCGCGCCCAGCAGCAGAAAGATCACGCCGAAGTACTGGCCATGTCGGGCCAGATCAATGAACCAGTGGTTGTCGGTGCCGGAGGCTTCGATCAGCCACGGTGAGGCCAGCAGACCGAGGCCGGCCGCGAACGCGGCCAGCGCCGCCGGCCATGGGCCGAGCCAGGGATTTTGCGCCAGCGCCGGCCGCCGTTCACGCAAGCGTGCCAGCGCAGCGGCCAGCAGCAGGCAGGCACCGGCGAATTCCGGCAAGGGGTAGTACAGCTGCTTGCCGCTGATCAGCGAAAACACCAGCAGCGTCGGCAGCAACCACGCCAGCGCGAAGCGCACGCCATCGGACCACGGCCGCCTGAGTGCGGCCAACGCCACCCAGGCGCGTGGCCACAGGCTGAAGGGAAACAGCAACACCGGCAGATAGGGCAGATACCACCACAATGGCCGGGCATGGTCGAAAGCATCAACCACGCGACCGCCGGTCTGCTTGAACAAGAGTTCGTTGGCGTAATCCACGCCACCGAGATGGATGGCCGGCCACGCCCACGCCACCAGCATGGCAAAGCCGCCCAGCAGTGCCAGCAACCCGAACCCGTACCAGCGGCCGCGATGGTCGCGCGCCCACGCGTTCCACAGCGGCCCCAGCAACCACGGAAACAACACATGCAGCAGCATCACCGGGCCTTTGGTGAGGAGCCCGAGCCCGATGCAGAAAGCAAACAGCGCAAAGCGTGGTGCGGCGCGCGTGGGTTTGGGTGTCAGGCACAACAGCGCCGCCAGCACGCACACCGCGAGCAGCACCTCGTACATGATCTGCAAACCGAACAGGAAGCCGTAGCCCAACGCCAGCAGCATCCACGGCGTGGCTTTGGCGATCCACGGCGAACGCGGAAACAGCCGCCGCGCCAGCATCGAGGCCAGTACCAGCTCGATTGCACCGAAAGCGACTTCCAGCAGCCGCGGCCAGATGTCATTGACGCCGAAGGCGAACCAGCCGGCGTGGATCAGCCAGAACAACAACGGCACTTTGTGGCTGTACGGCTCGCCGTTGAGATACGGCACGATCCAGTGCCCGCCTTGCCACATCTCCCACGCCACCGCCAGGGTGCGGGTGGAATACAGCGGCATCGGACCGTGCGCGAAAATGGCCAGCAAGGCCAGCAGCGTCCACAGCGGCAACCAGGGCCACAGCGAACGCAGAAATTCGGTGCGGCTGTAAGAATGGGGCGACATGCAACGAGCCTTCAACGTTGCCTTAACTTTACTCCACGAACCGGGGCGTCGAAAGGGCATGCAGGCGCGGAACGTGCGGGCTTCAGCGACGCGACACGCGGGGTGATTAGAATGGCCCGCTTGCATCGCCCCACCACTGCCCCGTCTGCCATGTTCTCTCTCTCCGCCCGCACCCGCGCCGAGCTGCGCCCGACCGCCACCTTGGCGCTGCCGCTGATCATCGGTCAGTTGTCAGCCATCGGCATGAGCCTGGTGGATGCGATGCTGGCCGGCCATTTCAGCGCCCATGTGCTGGGCGCGGTGGCCGTGGGCGCCAGCCTGTGGTCGCTGGCGGTGACGGCGGCGTTCGGGGTGATGCTGGCGCTGCCGCCGTCGGTGGCGCAGCTCGATGGCGCCGGCCGCCGCGAGCACATCGGTCATCTGTTCCAGCAGGCGCTGTGGCTGGCACTGGCGCTGGGCGTGCTGCTGTTTTTCGGCTTGCGTTTCGGGGCGCCGTGGCTGGTACGGGTCATCGGCGTGGCGCCCGGCCTGCTGGCCGACGTCAACGCGTTCGTGCACGCGGTGGCCTGGGGCGCACCGGCGCTGGCGTTCTACTTCACTCTGCGCGGCCTGCCGGAAGGTCTGTCGGTAACGCGCCCGACCATGCTGATCGGCATGCTTGGCCTCGCGGCACTGATCCCGATCGGCTACGTGCTGATGTACGGCAAGCTCGGCCTGCCGGTGCTCGGCGCGCGCGGCAGTGGCATCGCCACCGCCATCGTGATCTGGTTGATGGCGCTGGCGATGGCACTGCATGTGGCCTTTGGCCGCCGCTATCGTGACCTCGGCTGGCCCGCGCGCTGGCCGGCGCCGCACCCGGCCTCGATCGGCAAGTTGCTGCGGCTGGGCGCGCCGATGGGCGTCAGCGTGTTGATGGAGTCGAGCCTGTTTGTGGCGGTGGCGCTGGCGATCGGCACCCTGGGCGAAGATGTGGTCGCAGCCCATCAGGTGGCGCTCAACGTGGCGGCGGTGGCGTTCATGCTGCCACTGGGTCTGGCGATGGCGATCACCATCCGCGTCGGCAACGCCGCTGGTCGCGGTGATGCGGAGGGTGTGCGCGCGGCTGGACGGGCCGGCCTGCTGCTGGTGCTGGTGACCCAATGCGTTTCGTCGGGTTTGATGCTGCTGGCGCCGCACGCCATCGCCGGCTTGTACAGCAGCGATCTCCAGGTCACCACGCTGGCGGCGCAGCTGCTGATGCTGGCCGGCATCTTCCAGTTTTCCGACGGCATTCAGGTCGCTTCCAACGGCGCGCTGCGCGGCTTGAAGGACACCCGCGTACCGATGTTCCTGACCGCCTTCGCCTACTGGGTGGTCGGCATGCCGGTGGGCGGCTGGCTGGCGATCCACCACGACCTCGGCGCCCGCGGCTGGTGGATGGGCCTGATCGCCGGGCTCACGGTGGCGGCGGTGGTGCTGACGACGCGCTTCCAGCGCCTGTCGCAACAACCCGAGCGCTGGAAAGACCTGCCCGCGCCGCCACCCGATCCGAGCGAAGTGACCTGAGCCGGCGCGCGGTCATGGCGCAAGCGCACTCCAGCCCCACCGCAAAACTTGCGCGCATGGGTTAGGCTGTCCGCTTTTGCGCGCATCGAGCAGGGACATGGCAACTTCCAACGGTTTCGTGGGTTTTCTGAAGGTGATCTTCCGGGGCTTGAACCTGACCCGGATCGTGATCCTCAACGTGGTGTTCTTCGGCCTGCTGGCGATTTTCTTCATCGGCGCCGCCTCGCACGAGGCGCTGGTGGTCGCGCCGCACAGCGTGCTGGTGCTCGAACCGAAGGGCGCGCTGGTGGAGCAGTACTCCATCGATCCGGCCGAGCGCGCCCTGGCCGGCCTGTCGGGCCAGGCCCCGCGGCAAGTGCAATTGCGTGACCTGGTGCGCGGCATCGATGCCGCTGCCAAGGACAGCCGCATCGACAAGCTGTTGCTGCTGCCCGATCAATTGCAGCCGCAAGGCTACGCCTCGCTGCGCGAGGTCGGCGCCGCCCTCGACCGCTTCAAGGCCGCCGGCAAGCCGGTGGTCGTGTGGTCGGCCGGGATGCAGCAGGCGCAATACTACCTTGCCGCACACGCCAGCAAGGTGCTGCTGGATCCGCAAGGCAGCGTGCTCTTGCTCGGCATCGGCAGCTATCGGGCCTACTACAAAAGTCTGCTCGACAAGCTGGGCGTGGCGGTGCACCTGTTCCGCGTCGGCGAGTACAAGTCGGCGGCCGAACCGTTCATCCTCGATCAGGCTTCAGACGATGCCAAGCAAGCCGACGCCTACTGGATGGGCAGCCTGTGGGATACCTTGCTGAGCGAAGTGGCGGCACAACGCCACCTCGACCCGGCGCAGTTGCGCGCCGACATCGACGCGCTGCCGGACGCGATCGAGGCGGTCAACGGCGATCAAGCCACGCTGGCGCTGAACCAGCATCTGGTCGATGGCCTGGCGACGCGCGAAGAACTGCGACAACTGCTCGCCAGCGGTGACGCCGCAAGCGCGGACGGCGATTTCCGCCGCGTCGATTTCAGCGCCTACACCGACGCCCTGCCGGCCAAGGCCGGTGGCCCGACGGTGGCGGTGGTGGTGGCCGAAGGCGAAATCGCCGCCGGCAACCTCGCGCCGGGCAAGATCGGTGGTGATTCCACCGCCGCACTGGTGCGTCAGGCGCGCGAGGATGATAGCGTCAAGGCGCTGGTGCTCCGGGTCAATTCGCCCGGTGGCGCGGTGTACCCAGCCGAGCAGATCCGCCGCGAAGTGGAATTGACGCGCAAGGCCGGCAAGCCGGTGATCGTGTCGATGGGCGACCTGGCCGCCAGCGGCGGCTACTGGATCAGCATGAACGCCAACACGATCCTGGCCGAACCCAACACCATCACCGGCTCGATCGGCATTTTCGGCCTGTTCTACGAAGTACCGGCCACGCTGGACAAAATTGGCGTGCACGTCGACGGCGTCGGCACCACGCCGTGGGCCGGCGCCTTCGACATCCGCCGCCCGCTCGACCCGCGCGTGGGTCGGGTGGTGCAGAGCGTGATCGACAAGGGCTACCGCGACTTCGTCGGCCATGTCGCCGCCGCCCGTGGCCAGCCCTTCGATGCCATCGACAAAATCGCCCGGGGCCGTGTATGGAGCGGTCAGCAGGCGCTGGAGCGCGGGCTGGTGGACAAACTCGGGGGCCTCACCGACGCCATCAAGCTGGCCGCCACTGCGGCCAAGCTGGGCGACAACTACCAGGTGGTGTACCAGGAGCGCGCGCTCGGCACCTTCGAGCGGTTGCTGATGGACTTCGGCCGCGGCAGTGGCGGCGCCATGTTGCGCGCGGTCGGTTTCCGGCTGCCGTCGTGGTGGCTGACGCTGCAACAATCGGCACCGGAACTGTCACTGCTGACGAACCTCAAACCCGGCATGCCGAACGCCTACGCGTATTGCTTCTGCCGCGTCGAGTAAACCATCGCGGAACAACGGCGCTGGCCGGCACCGCCAGCGCCGTCAGCCACCGGCCGCTTCGATGGCCTTGCGGCGCGCCTGATCAGCATCTTCCAGTTGCTGGCCGACCGCCTTGGCCTTGTCACGATCATCCAGCAGCGGCTTCAGTGGATTGGCTGGCGAGAGCGCGGTGGACGCCGCTGCCGGTGTCGCCGCCTGCGGCGCCGGTGGCTGGGAACACGCGGCCAGTGCCAGCGCGGACAACGGGATCAACAGAAACTTGCGCATGTTGCACCTCCGGAAAGATCGCCGTGGCAGTGTTGCGCCGCGCCGCTGGCGTTGCAAGCCGCTTCGTGTAAGCTCCGCCGCATGAATACGAGCCTGCGGCGGTGGCGACTGGACGGACAGACGGCCTTGGTGACCGGTGCCAGCAAGGGCATCGGCCTTGCCTGCGCGCGCGAGTTGGCGCTGCTCGGCGCCGATGTGCTGATGGTGGCGCGCGATGGCGACTACCTCGAAGAAGTCCGCAGTGAGCTGGCGGAGGAGTTCCCGGCCATCCGCGCGCGGGCGCTGGCCGCCGATCTGACCCGCGAGGAAGACCGCCTGGCGGTTTTCGACTGGATCACCGATCTCGAAGTGCCGCTGTCACTGCTGGTCAACAACGCCGGCGGCAACCAGCCCCGGGCCGCGCTCGACTACGACGATGCGGCGGTACGGGCGCTGCTGGAGCTGAATCTGGTCAGCGCGTTTGCGCTGTGCCGCCTGGCACACCCGGCGCTGTCGCAACATGCCAACGCGGCCATCGTCAACGTCGGTTCGGTGTCCGGCATCACCCACGTGCGCACCGGCGCCGGCTACGGCCTGTCCAAGGCGGCCCTGCATCAACTGACCCGCAACCTCGCCTGCGAATGGGCTGACGACGGCATTCGCGTCAACGCGGTAGCGCCGTGGTACATCCGCACGCAACGCTCGGAAGCCGCGCTGGCCGATGCCGATTATCTCGACGAAGTGCTGGAGCGCACGCCGATGAGCCGCATCGGCGAGCCCGAAGAAGTGGCCGCCGCCGTGGCCTTTCTGTGTCTGCCGGCGGCCAGCTACGTGACCGGCGAAGTGCTGGCGGTGGACGGCGGTTTTTTGCGTTACGGGTTTTGAGCATGCCGAGCGACGTGGCCGTTGTCATCACGTTCTATCGCAACGATGCCCATTTCCCGGCCGCGCTGGCGTCAGTGTTGGCGCAAACCCATCCGGCCCATGAAATCGTGGTGGTCGATGACGCCTCACCCGCCGGCAGCGCCACCACACTGGTCGGGCTGGATCCACGGGTGCGCGTACTGCGGCTGGCCGAAAATGGCGGCCCCGGCGCCGCCCGTCAAGCCGGCAGCGAGGCCACCACGGCGTGCTGGATCGCCTACCTCGATGGCGACGACCTGTGGCAACCGGAGAAGCTGGCAAGGCAGCTCGCATTCGCCGCCGATCACCCCGACCACAGCGTGATCCATTGCGCGCTGACCGAGTTCCGCCCCGACGGCCGCGAGCGGGTGTTCGACCGCAAGCCCGAGCAGCTGAGCCTCGCCGAAGAACTGCGCACCCATCACTTGATGCCCTCGTCTCTGCTGCTGCGGCGGGACGCCTTGAAGGCCATCGGCGGCTGGCATCGCGGCCGTGCGCTGGTGCAAGACCACGACCTCGGCATCCGCTTGCTGCTTTCCGGCGCCAAGGTCGGCTTTGTCAAAACGCCACTGGTGCGCTTTCGCCGCTTCGATCACGGCAATCTCAGCTCGCGCCGCTGGTGGCAAATGCGCCGCAATCTGGCGGTGATCCAGCGCCATCGCCGAACCTATCTCGCCACCCTGGGCGTACGCGGCACGCTGGCCTGTTGCGGTCGCGCCATCGCCGAATTGGGCCGCAATCCCGGCACCGTGGGCCGCATGGCCCGCGTGCTTGGCTGGACCCTGGGCTATCGCGGCGCTTGAGTGCCTGGCCGATGTTTTTCGACTACCTCGATTCACCACTGGGTCGCCTGCTGCTGGCGGCCGATGCGCACGGCCTGACCCACGTCGACCTGCCGCACGAGCAAGCACCAACGACACCGCAAGCGCACTGGACTCGGGACCGCGCCCGCCTGACCGAGACGCGGCGACAACTGACGGCCTATTTCGCCGGCGAGCAGATCGAGTTCACGCTGCCATTGCACCCGCAAGGCACCGCCTTCCAGCACGCGGTGTGGACCGCCTTGCGCGCCATTCCCTACGCCGAAACGCGCAGCTACGGCGAACTGGCACGCCGCATCGACCGGCCACGCGCGGTGCGCGCGGTGGGTGCCGCCAACGGCGCCAATCCGCTCGCCATCGTCGTCCCCTGCCACCGCGTGATCGGCGCCGACGGCCGCCTCACCGGCTACGGCGGCGGCCTGCCCGCCAAACACTGGCTGCTGGCGCACGAGCGCCGCCACGCCACTTTGCCACCGTTGCAACTGACGCCTTGAGTTCGGAATGCTGCCAGCGTTGCCCTAGAAGCTTGGTGTGTATTCCTCGCTGGCGAAACCGATCGTCAATGCGCCGGTGCCCATGTTGACCATGCCGGTGATGCTCATCACGCTGGCAAGCAGCTGGGTGCGGTGCTCGGCGCAGGTGGCGGCGAGTTCGTGATAGCCGGGCAGGGCTTCGAGTTCGCCCAGATCGCCGCCATAACTGACGCACACCGCGCGCGTCAGCAGACCCAGCTTGACCCGCTCGGCCACGTGCAGCAGCAGGGTCTGGGCGCCGTGCTCGAAGCCACGCACCTTGCCGACCGGCCGGGTTTCGCCGCGGAAGCATTGCAGGATCGGCTTGATGTCGAGCGCGGTGCCAAGCGCGGCGCTGAACAGACTGACGCTGCGGTCGCCGCGTTTGCGGGTGCGGGCGCGGATGTAGTTCAAATCACGCGGCATGGCGTAGGCATAGGTGTGGTTGGTCAGCACCTCCAGCCGTTCGCGGATGCGGCCGGGGCTGGACTCGGCGGCGATCAACTTGATCGCTTCGACCGCGCTCACGCCCTGGCCGGCGAACAGGTTGCGGGTGTCGATCACACGCAGCAGAAACGGCGCGTTGTTGCCACTTTGCTGGCGGATCGCGCGGTAGTCCTTGAGGATGGCGAAACTGGCCTGACTGGCGCGCTCGTGCACCGGGCTGCGGCTGGCGCTGACGGTGAGGCAGAACACGCAGTCGTAGTCCAGCACCAGGCGGTCGAGGAACAGCGCCTTGATCGCCGCCACCGACAGTGGCTCGGTTTCGGCGGCGTGGCCGCGTTGGCCGGCGCTGCCGCGGTAGTAGGCCGCGGTGGCGTCGGGGTCGCGCACGTCGACGAAATCCTCGTCATCGAGATGCACCGTGATCGGCAGCAAGGTGATCCGGTGCTCGTCGATGAACGGGCGGGGCAAGTCGCAAGTCGAATCCACCACGATGCCGATGCGCATGACTGGGCTCCCTGTTTTCGGACTCAATGTAGTGCTTTGTACTCTTCGGCGCTGAAGCTATCCACCTGCACCTCTTCGTCGCGGGCCGAGCGGGCGTCGTCGAGTTGCTGGTATTCCTGCTCGGTGAGGATGCCGGCGGCGAGGCCGAGATCATCCAGCAGGTCGCCCGGCACGCGTTCGAGACGGCCATCACGGACCGCGTCGCGCAGCTTGGCCTCGATCGGCAGCGCCCGCACCGCCTGGTCCAGCGCCGCTTCCAGCCGGCCGAGGCCGGGCTCGTCGGGCGGCGGCACGAAGATGTCCGGGGTCAGGTTGCGGCGTGCTTCGCGGTCCTCCAGGATCGCCCGCGCCACGCGGCGGCCGAGCGCGTCGGACGGCGGCCGGAAACGCGGTCCGAGCGGGAAAATCACCCATCGCGCCAGCCAGGCGGCGCCGCGCGAGGGCAGGTTGTCGAGGATGCCGAGCAAGGCCTGCTGAATCCGATACAGCGCCAGCGCCACGCCCCAGCGGGCCAGATCGTAATTGCTGGCCAGTTTGGGTTCGTCGTGATAACGCTTCAAGGTGGCCGAGGCGATGTACAGCCACGCCAGCACGTCCGCCATCCGACCAGAAATCTTTTCGCGCCGTTTCAGCGAGCCACCCAGGGTGCCCATGGCGATGTCGGAGAGGAAGGCAAAAGCAGCCGAGAAGCGCGACAGGTGCTGGTACTGGCGGCCGAGATCCGCCGCCGCCGGCACACGGGCAAGCCGCGCGCCGGACAGCCCGAGCAACCACGCCCGCACACCGCGAGTGACGACAAAGTTCACGTAACCAAACAGGGCGCGATCAAACCCGGCGCGGTCCTTGCGGTCCACCGCCGTGATCAGTTTGTGCACCCACGGATGGCAGCGGATCGCGCCCTGCCCGTAGATGATCATGCTGCGAGTGAGGATGTTGGCGCCTTCGACGGTGATGCCGATCGGTACCGCCATCCACATCCGCGCCAACAGATTGCGCGGGCCACGCTGGATCGCGCTGCCGGCGCGGATATCCATGGCATCGGCCACCACCTCGCGCATCGCTTCGGTCAGATAGGCCTTGGCGATGTTGCCGAGCACGGCGGGTTTCTCGCCGGCGTCGAGCGCGCCGCAGGTCAGGGTGCGAGTGGCGCTCATCAGGTAGGTCATGCCGGCGATCCTGGCCAGCGGCTCCTCGACGCCCTCGAAGCGGCCGATCGGGGTGTCGAACTGCTCGCGCACGGTGGCGTAGGCGCCGACGATGCGGGTGGCCATCTGCGCCGCGCCGATCGACAGTGCCGGCAGCGAGATCGAACGCCCGGCGGCCAGGGATTCCATCAGCATGCGCCAACCCTGGCCGATCTGTTCGCGGCCACCGATGATCGCCTCCAGCGGCACGAACACGTCATGGCCCTGGGTCGGGCCGTTGTCGAACGGCACGCCCATCGGATCGTGGTGGCGACCGATTTCGATCCCCGACAGCTCGCGCGGGATCAGCGCGCAGGTGATGCCGCGATCCTCGCGGTCGCCGAGCAGACCGTGCGGATCCTTGAGCCGGAAGGCAAGGCCGATCAGCGTCGCCACCGGCGCCAGGGTGATGTAGCGCTTGTTCCAGTTGAGGCGCAGGCCGAGCACTTGTTGGCCTTGCCACTGGCCACGCTCGACCACACCGGTCGATTGCGTGGCGGCCGCATCCGAACCGGCCTCCGGGCCGGTCAGGGCGAAGCAGGGAATCTCCGCACCGACGGCCAGTCGCGGCAGGTAGTGACGCTTTTGTTCGTCCGTGCCGTAGTGCAACAGGAGTTCGGCCGGCCCCAGCGAGTTTGGCACCATCACCGTCACCGCAGCGGTGATCGAGCGGCTGGCGATCCGCGTCACCACGCGCGCATGGCCGATCTGCGAGAACGCCAGCCCGCCGTATTCGCGCGGGATGATCATGCCGAAGAAGCCTTCACGCTTGAGGTAGTCCCAGACCTCAGGCGACAAGCCACGTTGCTGCTCGACCTGCCAGTCGTCCAGCATCTGGCACAGCCGATCAACCGGCCCGTCGAGAAACGCCTGTTCGCGCGGGTCGAGCGGCCGGCAGGAAAAGTCGAGCAGCTTGCGCCAGTCCGGCATGCCGGAAAAAAGCTCGCCATCCCACCACACGGTGCCGGCTTCGAGCGCCACCCGTTCGGTGTCACCGAGTTTCGGTAGCGCCCTGGCCAGGCTCGGCAGCAGGTGCCGCGACAGCAGCGCACGGCGCAGCGGCGGCCAGCCCGTCAGCACGGCAAGCGCGACGGCAACCACAAGACTGGCAACGAACCAGCCCGCGTTGGCGGCGCCGCTCAGCGCGCCACCACCCAGCAACACCGCGACGCCGGCTACCCACGCCAGCCAGCCGCGGCCCGCAAATGCCAGCGTCAAGGCCAGCGCCAGCGCCAGTACCAAGGCGATCCACATCGTCATGCCGTACTCCTGCCGGTATCAACGGGCATTGTGCCGGCCCGAGATTGAAGGCTCGGTAACCGCCCGGACAGCCACGCCGTGGCATGATGGCGAGGATAACCAGAGAGAAAACGGAGAGCCCATGAAAGAGAAGCAGGAAATCGTCGCCAACTGGCTGCCGCGTTACACCGGCACCCCACTGGACGCGTTCGGGGAACACATTCTTCTGACCAACTTCGGTCATTACGTCGATCTGTTCGCCGAGTGGCACGGCGTGCCCGTGCAAGGCCGCGACCGGCCGATGCCGAACGCCACCGCCGATGGCATCACGCTGATCAATTTCGGCATGGGCAGCCCCAACGCGGCCACGGTGATGGATCTCTTGTCGGCGATCCATCCGCAGGCGGCGCTGTTCCTTGGCAAGTGCGGCGGCCTCAAGAAAAAGAATCAGATCGGCGATCTGGTGCTGCCGATCGCGGCGATCCGTGGCGAGGGCACCTCGAACGATTACCTGCCGAAGGAAGTGCCCGCGCTGCCCGCGTTCCAGTTGCAGCGCGGCATCTCGACCATGATCCGCGATTTCCACCTGGACTACTGGACCGGCACCGTCTACACCACCAACCGCCGCGTCTGGGAACACGACGATGCGTTCAAGGAAACCCTGCGCCGCACCCGCTCGATGGCGGTGGACATGGAGACGGCAACCATCTTCGCCGCCGGTTTCGCCAACGAGATTCCCTGCGGCGCGCTGCTGCTGGTTTCCGATCAGCCGATGATCCCCGAGGGCGTCAAGACCGAAGCCAGCGACAGCAAGGTCACCGGCAAGTACGTCGAGAACCACATCAAGATTGGTATCGAGGCGCTGAAGCTGGTGCGCCGCAACGGTCGCAGCGTCAAGCACCTGCGCTTCGAAGACGATTTCGATATCGACTGAACCACGCGCACGCCGGTGACGCGGCCCGACCGGGCCGCGTCAGCCCGGTACGCGCCACTCGCGCCGCAGCAAGCCATAGAGCACGCTGTCGCTGATTTCCCCGGCGACTTCCCAACGTTCACGCAAGCGGCCTTCCTTGACGAAACCGAGCCGCTCCAGCACCCGCGCCGAGGCCGCGTTGCGGGGGTCGATGTCAGCCTCAATGCGGCGCAGGTCGAGCGCCCCGAATGCATGGTCGAGCAAGCCCGCCACCGCTTCGCCGGCATAGCCCCGATGCCAGTGTTCGCGGCCCAGGGTGTAACCCACTTCGGCGCGACGACTCTCGCGATGCAGGTTGAACAGCGCCGCGGTGCCGACAACGACGCCGTCGTCATCGCGTTGCAGCAGCCATTGCACGGCGCTGGCTTCGGCGTTTTGCTGCATGACGCGCTCCAGCCAGGCATGGGCTTGCGCGATATCGGTCCACGCCGGGCGACTCAAATAACGGGCAACCTCGGCATCGGCGTAGATGGCAAGCAGCGCAGCGGCATCCTCGGTGTGCGGCGGCCGCAGACGCAAACGTTGCGTGGTCAGAACCAGCGGTGCGAAGTCGGGCATCGATCAGTCTCCCGTCGGCACCCGCGAGCGCCGGGAGCCGCGCAGCGAGTCGATCGAAAAACTGGCGATTTCGCCACCGCCCGGAATCCGCCGTGGCTGCCCGGGTTGCGGACCCCAAGCGTGCGCGCTGACCACTTCCCAGGTGGCCGGAATGCGGCCATCGATCCGCAATTTTTCGTAGCTGTCGAGCATCTGGCGGTAGCGTGTCTTGCCGGTGAGGCCACGCTGGCGGGCGCTGTCCGCGTTGGTGGCGCCGAGACCTTTGAGATCGTCCAGCAGGCCACGCGGTTCGGCGTAGGTCAGGGTGTAACGCTCGACATCCAGTACCGGATCGCGCAGACCGGCGGCGAGGATCGCGTCGCCCACGTCGTGCATGTCGAGAAAGCGCCCGACGTGCGGCTGCTGGTCGCTGTCGGCCCACGCCGCGCGCAGCTCGCGCAAAGTGTCCGGGCCGAAGCTGGTCACGGCCATGAAGCCGCCGGGTTTCAACACCCGCATGAATTCAGCGAACAGCGCCGGCAGGTCGTCGCACCACTGGATGCACAGGTTGGAATGCAGTACGTCGATGCAGCGATCCGGCAACGGCAAGCGGGTCGCCTCGGCACAGACGCGCAGCAACGGCCGCCGCCAACTGGAATGGCGCTTCGCCTGCCGCAGCATCGGCAACGCGACATCCAGCGCGATCACTTCGGCCTTGGGCCAGCGCTGTTTCAGCAAGGCGCTGCCGCGACCGGTACCGGCGCCAAGGTCGAGTACCCGCGCCGGGGTTTCAAGGTAGAAGCCGAGCCGTTCCAGCAAGGCTGACTGCACTTCGCGTTGCAGCACGTCGAACTGCTCGTAACGGGCCGCCGCGCGGCCGAAAGCGCGGCGCACCTGCCGCGGGTCGAGTTGGAAGTCGCTCATGCCAACGTCACCGTGTCGCTATCGAGGGCGGCCGCCACCGCGTCGGCAAAGCCGATGAAAGGTGCGTGGCCGGCGTGGGGGATGCGGGCGAAACGCCCACCGCAGGCTTCGGTGCTCCACGCCATCGCCTGCCACGGAATCAGGCGGTCGCGGGCGCCGGCGATCCAGCAACTGGGCTGGGTGAGGGTCGCCACCTCCTCGCGCAGGTCAGTGTGTTGCAGCAGCGCGATGCCTTCCTGCAATACCCGGGGGTCGGGTTCGCCGCGGGCGAACACGTCGCCGCGCAGCTGCCGCATTTCCTCCCGCGCGTGTTCGCTGCCCAGCGCCTCCAGCGCCAGGAAGCGCTCCAGCGTGGCGCGGTAATCGTGCTCGAGGTCGCGGCCGAACTGGGCAAAAACTTCCGCCTCCACCCCGAGCGGCCAATCCGCCCGCCGCACAAAACACGGCGAAGCGCACAGCATGGCGAGCCCCTGCACCTGGGCCGGCATGTCCAGCGCCGCCGTCAATGCGACGAGGCCACCCAGCGACCACCCGAGCCAGGTGGCCGGCGGGGTGGCGGCGGCAATCGCCCGGGCACACGCCTCCGGCTGCAACGGCAAGTCGCAGTCGCGGGAATGGCCGTGACCGGGCAGGTCGACGATGTGCAGGGTGCAATGCTCCGTCAAGGCATCCACCAGTGGCGCAAACACGCCACCGTGCATGGCCCAGCCATGGATCAGCACCAGTTGGCGCTCGCCACGGCCGCGGGTTTCGATGAAGAGTTCAGACATAAGCCGGCGATTGTAGCGTTTGCGGGCATCGCCGCGCCTTGACCGGGATCGTGGCAGTGTCCACTCAGCCACGTTTCGGCAAGGTGTCCAGCGCATGCAGCAAACGATCGATGTCGGCTTCGGTGTGCGCGGCGCTCAGGGTGATGCGCAGACGTGCCTGCCCTGCCGGCACGGTTGGCGGGCGAATCGCCACCACCAGCAGGCCCGCTTGCCGCAGGGCCTCGGCCGCCGCCAGCGTGCGCGCGGTATCCCCCAGCAGCAGCGGCTGGATCGGCGTGGCGGACGGCATCAGCGGCAAGCCGAGCTCGGCCGCGCCGCGCCGGAAGCGCTGGATCAAGGCGGCCAAATGATCGCGGCGCCCCTGCTCGCGGCGCGCCAGACGCACCGCCACCTGCGCCGCCGCCGCCACGGCGGGCGGCATCGCGGTGGTATAGATGTAGCTGCGCGCGAATTGCTGCAATCCGTCGATCAGCGCGGCGCTGCCGGCGACGAACGCGCCGGCACAACCCAGCGCCTTGCCCAGGGTCGCCATCAAGATGGGTGCCTGATGCGTGTCGAGCGCGGCAGCGGCCAGGCTGCCGGCGCCCTGCGGTCCCAGCACGCCGAGGCCGTGGGCATCGTCCACCATCAGCGTCGCGCCCTCGCGCCGGCACAGCGCGGCCAGCTCAGCCAGCGGCGCCACATCGCCATCCATGCTGAAAACGCCATCGGTTGCCAACAAGGCCGCGGCCTGCGGCTGGCTGGCCAATTGCCGTTCTGCCGCCGCGACATCGGCGTGCGGGTAGCGGCGCAGGCGGGCACCGGCGAGGCGGGCACCATCGAGCAGGCTGGCGTGGTTGAGTTTGTCCTGCACGCACAGGTCGTCACCCGTGAGCAGCGCTTGCAGCACACCGGCATTGGCCATCATGCCGGTGGAGAACAGCAGCACGCGCTCACGACCGGTCCACTCGGCCAATGCCTGTTCGAGCTCGGCGTGCTGGCGATAGTGTCCCGCGATCAGATGCGCCGCACCGCTGCCGACACCGCCGGTGGCCGCGCGTTGCAGTGCCGCCACCAGCTGCGGATGCTGCGCCAGGCCGAGATAATCGTTGCTGCAGAAGGCGAGATAGTCACGGCCGTCGATCCAGACCCGGGTACCACGCCGAGCCGTGATCGTCTGTACGCGTCGGGCGAGTCCGGCCTGTTCGCGCGCGGCGCTTGCCGCCGCCAGCCGGGCCGCGAGCTCAGGCCGCGCAGTGACAGCTGGGTTCGACGATGTCGGCATGCACGGTCGCAGTGTCATCCACCACCGGCAATGGCGTCAGGTCGAGGCGGCGAAACAGCGCCCGATCCTGTTCGACGTCCGGGTTGCCGGTGGTCAGCAGCTTTTCACCGTAGAAAATCGAGTTGGCCCCGGCGAAGAAGCACAGCGCCTGCACCGCGTCATCCATCTGCTGACGACCGGCCGACAGGCGCACCATCGAAGCCGGCATCAACAGACGCGCCACCGCGATGGTGCGGACGAATTCGAACGCATCGAGTTTCTCCGCGTTGGCCAGCGGCGTGCCCGGCACCGCCACCAGCTGGTTGATCGGTACCGATTGCGGATGCTCGGGCAAGTTGGCCAGGGTTTGCAACAGGCCGGCGCGCTGGCTGCGCGTTTCGCCCATGCCGACAATGCCACCACAACAGGTCTTGAGGCCGGCATCGCGCACATGCTGCAAGGTATCGAGTCGATCCTGCTGATCGCGGGTGTGGATGATCTCGCCGTAGAACTCCGGCGCGGTATCGAGGTTGTGGTTGTAGTAATCGAGTCCGGCAGCGCGCAGCGCACTGGCCTGACTGCCATTCAGCATGCCAAGTGTGGCGCAGGTTTCCAGCCCCAGCGACTTCACCGCGCCAACGATGGCGGTGAGCCTGGGCAGATCCCGATCCTTGACCTCGCGCCAGGCCGCGCCCATGCAGAAGCGGCTGGCGCCGGCAGCTTGGGCCGCTTGCGCCTGCGCCAGCACGGCGTCGACTTCCATCAGCTTCTGTGCCTCGACGCCGGTGTGGTAACGCTGTGCTTGCGGGCAGTAGCCGCAATCCTCGGGGCAGCCACCGGTCTTGATCGACAGCAGGGTCGATACCTGCACCGCGTTTGGATCGTGGTGGGCGGCGTGCACCGCGTGGGCGCGAGCCAGCAGATCGTTGAAGGGCAGTTGAAACAACGCGACAACCTCGTCGCGGCTCCAGTCATGACGCAGTACGGACATCGCGGCTACCGACGGGTAAAGTGGAGGCAGTGTCGGAGTCGTGGTGGTGTCTGTCAACCTGATCCGTTCAAGAATTGTTGACCAGTGGCGGCGCATGGGAGCGGTTTTGTTGCCACCACGCTGCCTGCTGTGTGGCGACTGCGGCAGTGTCGGCTTGGACCTGTGCCGGGCGTGCCGTGCCGAGTTGCCACTGAATGACACGGCCTGTCGGCTCTGCGCCGAACCGCTGACCACGCCAGACTCCCTGTGCGGCCGCTGTCAACACCATCCGCCACCATGGGATGGTGCCTGGGTGCCGTTTCGCTACGCCTGGCCGCTGGACCGGCTGGAGAGCCGCTTCAAGTTTTCGGCCGATCTGGCTTGCGGACGCACCTTGGCGCGCCTGTGGTGCGCGCAAACGCCGCCTGCCGAGCGCCCGACCCGCCTGATCCCGATCCCGCTGCACACCACCCGCTTGCGCCAACGCGGCTACAACCAGGCACTGGAGCTGGCCAGACCGGTGGCCGCCGCCTTCGGGCTTCAACTCGATCCGCGTTCGTTGTTGCGTACCCGCGCCACCACGGCGCAAACCACGCTGGATCGCGCCGCTCGCTTGCGCAATCTGCGCGGTGCCTTCGTTGTGCGCGCTGGCACCACGCTGCCGTCGCACGTCGCCTTGCTGGATGATGTAATGACCACCGGGGCGACGCTGGCGGCCGCTACGCGGGCCTTGCGATTGGCTGGCGTGTCCCGTGTCGAGGTTTGGGCTTTGGCGCGTGCGCCGGCGCCGCGAGGGTGATTGCGAATGCGGGCAGACCAATTGACCGCAGGCCGGCCCCGCCAGCCTGCGCAGCCGGGCACCCGCCTTGCCTGCTGCATGCGCGCGCGTGGATACCATTCGCGCGCCCGCTCGGGACTCGTTGCCGCGCCGTGTTGGTGACGACAATTTTTCAATGCAGACAGCACACTAGCGCGTTTTTGCTGCGCTATGATGGCTCGGTGTTTCCTGCCCGGTTGACTGCCATGCGCGCGTTCTGGCTATTCGCGGTGTTCTCGTTGTGCGGTTTTCTGATCGCCTTGTTGTCGCACTCGCCGGGCTGGATGGGCCTGGGTCTGGCGCTCGGCTTCGTGTTTGCGCTGGTGGCAGTGATCGCCCTGGCCGGGTCACGGATTGGTGACTCGTCACGCCAGGAAATGTTGTCCGATGCCGAACTCGAACATTTGCGCGCCTCGATTCGCGCCGAGCGTGGCCCCGGTGCCGGTTCACCGCGCCCGTGAGGCGTCGACTGGTCTTCGTTCTGCCTTGGCGCGCCATGGAGGGCGTGCGGTATGACCGCGGTTGCGCGGTGGAGGCGTTCCCCTGCAGGGCCGCAGCGGGACGCGATGTGTGTTCAAACCAAGGGGAGTGTCCATGACGATTGAATCCTTGATCGTGTTTCTGGTAATCGGTGCCGTGGCCGGCTGGTTGGCGGGCGTGGTGGTGCGTGGCCGGGGCCTGGGCCTGGTCGGCAACATCGTGGTCGGCATCGTCGGCGCCTTCATCGCCGGCTGGTTGTTGCCCAAGCTGGGCTTGGCGATTGGTGGCGGACTCATCGCCGCCATCATCAATGCCTTCATTGGCGCGGTGATTCTTCTGGGCCTGATCAGCCTGATCAAGAAAGCGTGAGTGCAGCGCGGCAACGGCCTGCCGGCCGTTGCCGCTTTTTTCGAGGAGGTTCTGCGATGTCGTCCCATGTACACCCTGTTCCAAACGCCTTTGCCGCCAGCGCTGGGATCAATGCTGCCGAGTACGAGCGACGCTATGCCGCCTCGGTTGCCGACCCGGTCAGGTTCTGGGCAGAAGTGGGCCAACGGGTGGACTGGATCAAGGCGCCCACCGAGATCAAGGATGTCAGTTACGACACCCGCGATTTGCACATCCGCTGGTACGGCGATGGTGTACTCAATGTGTCCAGCAACTGCCTCGACCGCCATCTGGCCACGCGCGGTGACAAGACCGCGATCATTTTCGAGGGCGATGACCCGGCGGAGTCGCGCCACATCAGCTATCGGGAGTTGCACGCCGAGGTCTGCCGGTTTGCCAATGCCTTGCGCAATCTGGGTGTGGCCAAGGGCGACCGCGTCGCCATTTACATGCCAATGATTCCCGAGGCGGCGGTGGCGATGCTCGCCTGCGCCCGCATCGGCGCCATCCATTCGGTGGTGTTCGGCGGCTTCTCGCCCGACGCCTTGGCCGGGCGCATCGCCGATGGCAGCTGCAAACTGGTGATCACCGCCGACGAGGGCCTGCGTGGCGGCAAGCATATTCCACTCAAGGCCAATTGCGACGCCGCCCTGAGCCGGTCCGGCACCCACTGCGTGGAGACCGTGGTGGTGGTGCGGCGCACCGGTGGCGCGGTGGAGATGCAATCGCCCCGCGACCGCTGGTACCACACGCTGATCGAGGGCCAGCCGACGGAATGCGCGCCCGAGCCGATGAATGCCGAGGATCCACTGTTTATCCTGTACACCTCCGGCTCGACCGGCAAGCCGAAAGGCGTGCTGCACACCACCGGCGGCTATCTGGTGTATGTCAGCTACACGCACGAGTGCGTGTTCGACCTCAAGGAGGATGACGTGTACTGGTGCACCGCCGACGTGGGCTGGGTCACCGGTCACAGCTACGTGGTGTACGGGCCACTGTGCAACGGCGCCACCACCGTGATGTTCGACGGCATTCCCACCTACCCCGACGCCAGCCGCTTCTGGCGCGTGGTGGACAAGCATCAAGTGACGCTGTTCTACACCGCACCGACCGCGATCCGCGCTCTGATCCGCGAAGTCGAAACCCCGGTCAAGGCCTGGTCGCGCGCATCGCTGCGGGTGCTGGGTTCGGTCGGCGAGCCGATCAACCCGGAAGCATGGGAGTGGTATTCACGCGTGGTGGGTGACAATCGCTGCCCGGTGGTGGATACCTGGTGGCAGACGGAAACTGGCGGCATCTTGATATCGCCGCTGCCGGGCGCCATCGCCACCAAACCCGGGTCCGCGACCAAACCGTTCTTTGGCATTCAACCGGCCATCGTCAACACCGAGGGCCAGGTGCAGGAAGGCGAGTGCGAGGGCAACCTGGTATTGACCGACTCCTGGCCCGGCCAGATGCGCACCGTGTACGGCGACCACCAACGTTTCATCGATACCTACTTCAAGACCTATCCCGGCTGCTATTTCAGCGGCGATGGCGCCCGCCGTGATGCAGACGGCTATTACTGGATCACCGGCCGCGTCGATGACGTGATCAACGTGTCCGGCCATCGTCTCGGCACGGCGGAAGTGGAGAGCGCGCTGGTGACCCATCCGGCGGTGGCGGAAGCGGCCGTGGTTGGCGCGCCACACGACGTCAAGGGCCAGTGCATCTACGCCTTCGTCACCCTGAAATCCGGGGCGGCGCCGTCCGATGGCCTGCGCCGCGAGCTGGTCGAGGTGGTGCGGCGCGAGATCGGTCCACTGGCCAGCCCCGAGTACATCCAGTGGGCACCGGCGCTGCCCAAGACCCGCTCGGCCAAGATCATGCGCCGCATTTTGCGCAAGATCGCCGAGAACCTGCCTGAACAGGTCGGTGATACCTCGACCCTGGCCGATCCGGCGGTGGTCGAGCAGCTGATCGCGGAACGGCTGATCCGGTAAGGCCATGTCCGCGCCAGCGCGGGCCCTGGACGACGACGCCATCCATGTGCATTGGCGTCGCCGCTCCCACACCGATGGCCGGGCGCCGTTGCTGCGCGTGCTGGGCGATTATCTCGCTCTCACGACCGACGCGGTGCCGCTGCGGCAAGCCAGTGCGACGGCAAAACCGCAGCTGGCGCCGCCGTTCGACTGGCTGTGTTTCAACTGGTCGCATTCCGGGCCGTGGGCGGTGATTGCCGTCGCCAGGGGCTTGCCGCTGGGCGTCGATGTCGAGCATTCCGGGCGACCGCGTGACACGCTGGCCATAGCCCAGCGCTTTTACGCGGAGACGGAGTACGCCGCGCTGGCGACGATGGAACCGACCGCACGCGACGCCATGTTTCGGCGCTGGTGGACGATCAAGGAAGCCGTCATCAAGGCCTGCGGCAGCAGCCTGGGTCGCGGTTTGTCACAGGTCGCCATTGCAGTCGGTGATCCGGGATTTTCACTGACCCGCGCACCGCTCGGCGATCCGTCCTTGTGGCGGGTGCACAGCCTTGCGACACCCGCCACGGACTGCGACGCGACGCTGGCCTGGTATGGCGCGCCGCGACGTGTGGTCGTCTGCGGGGCGCAAGCCGCGTAAACTCCGCGCATGACCCAACTCAGTGTCAACCTCAACAAAATCGCCCTGCTGCGCAATGCCCGCGGTGAGGGCAAACCGGACCTGCTGCGTGCCGCGCACACCGTCATCGACGCCGGTGCCGCCGGCATCACCGTGCATCCGCGACCGGATCAGCGCCACGTTCGCCCCGCCGACGTGCGGCAATTGGCGGCGCTGTGTCGGACGCGAGGCGTGGAGTTCAATGTCGAGGGCAACCCGTTCAATCCGGCGCAGGGTGACTATCCCGGCTTCATTGCCCTGGTATTGGAAACCCGCCCGGACCAAGTCACCTTGGTCCCGGATGCCGATGCGCAACTCACCTCCGATCATGGCTTCGGGCCGGGCGATGCCGCAGCACTGGCACCACTGCTGGCGACATTGAAAGCGGCCGTTAGCCGCGTCAGTTTGTTCGTCGACGCGGGTGAAACCACACTTGCGCCACTGGCGGCCGCCGGCGCGGATCGGGTTGAGATCTACACCGGCCCCTATGCCAAAGCTTTCACCACGGGGGACTGGGCGCACGCACTGGCGGCCTGCGTAGACACCGCCCGCGCGGCCGAACGTTGCGGCATGGGTGTCAATGCGGGCCACGATCTCAATCAGGCCAACCTGCCGCCTTTGTGTGACGCCATGCCCTTCTTGAGTGAAGTTTCCATCGGCCATGCGCTGGTCGAGGATGCGCTGTACTGCGGCCTCACTGCAACGGTCGCCGGTTATTTGCGGGCGCTGGATTGAACCCAGCGCTCACGGCAGCGCATTCGGGGTCAGAGCACCGAGTCGAGCGTGAAGGCGATGGGCACCCGCGCCCACGCTTCCACCAGCTTGCCTTGGTGACGGCCCGGATGGAAGCGCCACTTCCACGCGGTCTGGATGGCGGAGTGATCGAGCTCGCGGTAACCGCTCGACTGTCCCAGCTTGATCGCTTTCGGGAGCCCATCCGTGCCAACCAGCACCAGCAAAACCACCTGGCCCTCGTGGCGTTGGCGTATCGCTTGCACCGGGTAACGGGGTTTGGCATGGGCGGCGTAGGCGATATTCGCGCTGGGCGCCTGATCATCGCCGGGGTCAGCGCTTGATGGCTGCGGCAACGGCGGTGTCACCGGCAGCGACGACACCGCCGGTTCCGCGACAACCACCGGAACCGTTGCCGTCACTGGATTGGCGGAGACCGGTTTTGGCGGCTGCTTCCTGACAACGAACTGCGGCGGCTCGGGCGGCGGCGGTGGTGGCTTTTGCGTTGGCGGTGGCACAACAATGGAGACATCAATGGGGGCACTCTTCGGTGCCTCCTTCGCCAACGTGGGAGATCCCGGCGCGAGGATCAGCAGCAGCGCGGCGAGGTGCAGTGCCAGCGCACTGGCGATGGCGGTAGAGCGGGCCCAGCTGAAAGCGGACTTCACATGCCTGTGGATCAAGTTCATGAGTTGCGGCTCCCTGGTCGGAACTGCGATGCGCTTTTGAATTTCGACGCGGATGACTTGCTCAAGCGTGTTGCGCTTTCCTTGTTACTCGGATTGGCGGGACCTGTCAATGGCAGCTCAGGCCGGTCGGCATGGAGGGTGCGCCATCGTCCTCGGGTTCCACACATGCAAACGGCCGCTCGAGGCGGCCGTTTGCATGTGTGTGAGTGCCGGCAACTATTCTTCGTTCTTG
>DASSXP010000007.1:0-9363 GCA_035703755.1 Rhodanobacteraceae bacterium
GGCGCCGATTCGCTCCGCCGCTCCGTGCGGCGGGTATGCGACAATCGCAAGGCTGTGCCCCGTGCACGCGCGCCGCAAAGCCTTTGCGACGCCGCTATTTGCCGTGCGCCAGATGACCCCAGCGCCGGCCTCATGATTCAACAAGGAGTCCCGCGTGTCCGATCCCTCCGTGAAACTCAGCACCCCCGATGGCCGTTCCTGCGACCTGCCCCTGGTCTCCGGTAGCCTGGGGCCGGCCTGCGTCGACATCGCCTCGTTGTACAAGAACACCGGGCACTACACCTTCGATCCCGGCTTCGCCGCCACCGCCAGCACCAAGAGTGCGATCACCTACATCGACGGTGACAAGGGTGTGCTGCTGTATCGCGGTTACCCGATCGAGCAGCTGGCCGAGCAATCCAGCTTTCTTGAAGTCGCCTATCTGCTGCTGAACGGCGAGCTGCCGAGCGCGGGCCAGTTCAGCCACTTCGAGCACCAGGTCACCCACCACTCGATGATGCATGAAGCGCTCAAACACTTCCTGCACGGTTTCCACTACGACGCCCATCCGATGGCGATGCTGTGCGGTTCGATCGCGTCGCTGTCGGCGTTCTATCACGACAACCTCGACATCGAGGATCCGGAGCAGCGCAAGCTGGCTGCGGTTCGCCTGATCGCCAAGATGCCGACCATCGCCGCCGCGGCCTACCGCTACACCATCGGCTGGCCGATCCGCTATCCGCGCAACAATCTTGAATACGTGACGCGCTTCCTGCACATGATGTTCGAGGTGCCGAGCGAGCCACTGAACCTGAACCCGGTCGCGGCCAAAGCGCTGGATCTCTTGTTCATCCTGCACGCCGACCACGAGCAGAACGCCTCCACCTCGACCGTGCGTCTGGTCGGTTCGACCGGCGCCAATCCCTACGCCTCGGTCGCCGCCGGCATTGCCGCGTTGTGGGGGCCGGCGCACGGCGGCGCCAACGAGGCGGTGCTGAAAATGCTGGCCGAAATCGGCGATGCCAAGCACGTCGAGAAGGCGGTTGAGCGCGCCAAGGACAAGGATTCGGGCTTCCGCCTGATGGGCTTCGGGCACCGTGTTTACAAGAACTTCGATCCGCGGGCCAAGATCATCCGCGCCATGTGCCACAAGGTGCTGGGTGAGCTCGGCGTCAACGATCCACTGCTGGAAGTGGCGCTCAAGCTGGAAGAAGCCGCGCTCAAGGACGACTACTTCGTCGAGCGCAAGCTCTACCCCAACGTCGATTTCTATTCCGGCATCATCTACAAGGCGCTCGGCATCCCGGCCGAAATGTTCACGGTGATGTTCGCCATCGCGCGTACCGCGGGCTGGGTGGCGCACTGGATCGAACAGCACGAAACGCCGGGCTCGCGCATCGGCCGTCCGCGCCAGGTCTACACCGGCGCCACGCCGCGCGATTACACGCCGCTCACCCAGCGCTGAAAAAGCTGGCACCGCCGGCGGCCACACGGCAGCCGGCGGTGTCGCGCGCAATGGTATTCAGCTACGCCGCGTGCGCTTCTGCAAACGGCCAAGATCAAACTTGTCCAGCCGATCGAGCCGGTTCTCGATGGCCGGATGGGTCTTGTAGAGCTGGACCAGGCCGCCGCTGGTGCTGCCGACCGCCATCATTTTCTGCAAGATCGCGTACAGCGCCAGCGGGTCCATGCCGGCGCGGGCCAGATAGATCTCGGCGCCTTCGTCGGCGCGGTATTCGGCGCTGCGGTCAAGGCTGGTGAGCAGAATGCCGGCGCCGTTTTTCTCCACGTAATCCCGCGCCAGGCTGCCGGCGAGGCCGCCGCCGGTGTTGATCTGGCTGCTGATCACGTCCTTGGCAGCGGACATCATCTGTTGCTTGCGAATCACCTCGTAATGGTCGCGTTGTACCACGTGGGTGATTTCATGGCCCAGCACCGCCGCCAGCTCCTGGTCGCTGTCGACGAGCTCGTACAGGCCACGGGTGACCAGAATATAGCCGCCGGGGGCGGCAAACGCGTTGTACTCCGGGGTGTCGATGATGCCGAAGGTCCAGGGCAGGTCGGGGCGCGCGGTTTGCGAGGCCAGCCAGCGGCCGATCACGTTGATGCGGTGCTGTGCCGTGGCGTTCTGCCACAGCGGTCTGGCACCCAGCACGCGGCCGGCGATCATCGGGCCGAGCGAGAGTTCTTCCTGATCCTGTTCGGCGGTGGATGGGCCAGCGCCGGCACTCGCCACCTTGGCGCCACCGCTCAAGGCGCTGCCGAGGCGGCCAAACAGGCCGCGTGTTTCCTGCAACACATGCGCGACGCCATGGGAGTCGCCATGGCGGGCCTTGGGCTTTTCGTCAGCCCAGGCGATGCGTCTGGCCTGCCAGCCGTGTTGCTGCGCGTAGCGCTCGGCGGCGTTGGCGCTGACGCGGTTGGATTCCATTTTCTTCAACTGTTTGGCGTTGAAGTGGGCTGCGCGCAGGTCGCTTTCATCGAGGCCGCGCACGCCGGCGGTTTCGGTGACGTTGCCGTGCCCGGACTTTCCGGTCATGAAGATGTGCAGGGCGTTGTCGTTGGCGGATTTTTGCTCCAGCGGGCGCACCTCGTTGACGCGCAGAAAGCCCGCTTTGCCGTCGGCCAGCTGGACGCCATACCACAGCCCAAGTTGCTCGACGATGGTGAGCGCGGTGTTGCGCTTCAGTGTGGTCAGCACCGGAGCCTGGAAGTCGGGCTTGGCGTGCAATTGGACGGAGGATTTGTGCACTTCGGCCGGCCAGTGGGGCGGCGTGGCCGCGGCGGCGGGCAGGACCAACCAGAGAAGCACGAGACACAGCAACCCGTTGCGCATGATCGACACCTTCGGCATGGCTGGCGGCTTACGGTAGCACAGCGTCACCACTGGCGGCGGCGGCGGGGAAAGCGTTGCGTGCTTGCAGTTTCCGCTCGTCGGGCAAGGCCAGCACGGCGCCGACCGCGTGGCTGACTTCAGTACGGGCGTAGCGTGTCGTGTCGTGTTCATCGTCCATGCGACAGATCAGCGTAGCGATCCGCACGCTGCCATCGTCGGGCAACACGGCTTCCGCGGCGGTCAGGTAGGCGTGCAGGGCATCCAGTTCGCGGCGGGCGCTTGCCAACACGCTGTCGCGGTCGCTGCCGCCCCACATGAACACGGTGATGTCCATCATCGCGTTCCAGAACCAGGTGTCGTACTCGACCACGCAATCGAGTGCCACGGCATCGGTTCCGCGGTACATGAATCGGCGCAGACGGCGGCGGAACTCGCGCAGGCGGCGCTCCGCCTGGGCGGCATCAAGGCCGGGGTCGGGCACGAAGCGCAACCGTGCCAGCGCCAGCCACGGGGTCTCGGCCTGATCGTATTCGTCGCGGTAATCGTCGTTGCCGATGGCGCGTCCACGCTGGGTTTGGGCGTAACTGCGGCAGAGGCCGAAACACAGTCCGGCGAAGCCGAGCGCGGCGAATATGTCCAGAAAGATCGCAAAGAAACTGATGCCGATGAAGGCGACCAGCAGCAAGCCGAGGTTGCCGGCGACGAACACGTCGTCGAGCTCCCACGCCGGTTCTCCGCGGTAAAAGGAGTAGCCGGTCAACAGCACCAGCAGCATCGCCAGCAGGTATTTGGTTGAGGCCGGCGGCATCCATACGGCCGTGTGATTGAGCAGTGCTTCGACCGCCTCGGCGTGTACCGCGACACCCGCCATCGCGTAGTTGACCGGCGTCGGCTTGGCGTCGTTGAGTCCGGCGGCGGTATAACCCACCAGCACGGTGCGGCCCTTGAGTGTCGGCGTGGTTTGGCCGGGCCCGCCGCAAACCGTGCGGCCCTCGATCAGGTTGGCTGCACTCACCATGGGCAGTGGGGAGTGCATGCGCCAGTTGATGCGCAGGCTGGCCGGATAACGCGCCATCTGAGCCGGGTCGGGTCCGGTGACCAGCCGCAAGGCCAGCGACGGCAGTGCGTAGTCACCGACCGCGACCCGCAAGGGCACGTCGCGCAGGATGCCGTCATCGCTGCGGTCGATGTTGACCAGCGCCGAGTTCTGCCGCATTGCCTTGCCATAGGGCAGCAACAGGGCTACGGTCGGATCCGTGCGGGGAGCGGCGTGTAACGGAAAGGCTGACGGCGCATTGGATACGCGCAGGGTCGAGTCGACGTCATAGGCCGTGGCCAGACGCGCGGAGGCAAACACGAAGCGGCCCTTGGCGCCGGCCGCCATGGCTTCGAGGATGGCGTCGGCTTCGTGGTTCTGAGTGGACGGGTCGCTGAACAGGATGTCGTAACCCACCGCGCGGGCGCCGGCGCGATCCAGCGCATCCAGCAGGTCGGCGTGGCGTGATCGCGGCCACGGCCAGCCGCCTTCGCCGCGGGCGCGGTAGTAGTTGATCGAACATTCGTCGATCTCCACCACCACCACCTGTCCCGACGGGCTGGGTTGGTCGGGGCGCCAGCGGATGACCTGATCGAAGACCGCGTTCTCGGCCGCGCCAAGCGAACGATCGTGGCAATAATCCCAACCCAGCCAACCCACGGCGGCCAGCGCGAAAAGTGGGTAGAACGCGAAGCCCAGCCGCAGCGTCAGCCACGACAACGGGCGGCGGTAGCTCTTTTGCCCGCGCTTCCAGTTGCCAATGAACGTGTAGCCGAGGCGGCTGGTGACGGCGTTGAACAGGCCGGTGATGCGGGCGACTGCCTGGCGCAACATGTGCGGTTCTCAGTGCCGCCGGTGGCAAACGGAGACGATTGGCACGGGCGGCTTCCTCGGGCGCAGTGATGGCGCGGAGCGTAACAGTTCCGTCCGCAGCGCGGAAATTGCCGGTGTGATTGCCATGCTCCCATTCGTCGCTGGCTTGCGCTAGGCTCGATCCGTGGCATCGTCCGACGGGAGCACAGTATGGCCAGGGGTGATCACCACCGCATCCATGCGCAGGATCGACAGCAGCGCAACCGCCACCGCGTGGCCCAGGAAGCCGCTCGACTGATGAGTGAACACGGCATCCGTGACTTTCACCACGCCAAGCTGAAGGCGGCCGATCGGCTGGGCATTCAAGATGAGCAGGCCTTGCCGCGCAACCGCGAAATCGAGCAAGCGCTGCGCGAACACCAGCGCCTGTTCCGGGCTGAGGAGCAGCCGCAGGCTTTGCGTGCGCGACGCGAGGCGGCGGTCGAGGCGATGCGCTTTTTCGCGCCGTTTCAGCCACGCTTGGTGGGTGCGGTGCTGGAGGGGAGCGCCGATGAACATTCCGCAGTCTGCCTGCAACTGTTCAGTGACGATGCCGATGCGGTGGCGCGGTTTCTGGCCGAGCAGCAGATTCCATTTGAATCGCAGACCCGCCGTGTGCGGCTGGACCGCGAGCACGCGCGCGAGTTTCCGGTGCTGCTGTTCAGCGCCGATCAGCTGCCGTTTGATCTTACCGTGCTGCCACACGATGCCTTGCGGCAGGCACCGCTCGACCGCATCGACGAGCGACCGATGCGGCGCGCCTCATTGTCGGTTGTGCAAGCCATGCTGGCCGAGCAGGACATCGCCGTTTTTTCCGGCGATGGCCAGGCCCGTACCGCTCAGAAAATATCGTAGGCGTGCTGCTTCTGTTTGGCCTGCTCGGGGCTCGGTGAACGCGCCCGCAATTGTTCCAGCGCGTCTGGACGGAAGAACTCGTTGATGCCGTCGGGATCGTCGTCGCCGGTCAACAGGCCGGAGTTCTTGTTGATGCGGGCGACCACGATGTCGGCAGGCTTGGGCAGTACGGCGGACGGCGTGCCCTGCAGTGCCTTGCCCATGTAGTCGATCCAGATCGGCAGCGCCGCGCGCGAGCCGAACTCGCCCTTGCCGAGGGTGCCGTAGTCGTCATAGCCGACCCATACCGTGGTCACCAGCTGATCGTTGAAGCCGGAAAACCAGGCGTCGCGGTGATCGTTGGTGGTGCCGGTCTTGCCGGACAGGTCGGTGCGCTTCAACACCATCGCGCGGCTGCCGGTGCCGCGGCGTATCACGTCCTGCATCATCGAGGTGATCAGGAAGACGTTGTCCGGGTCGAGCACGCGCGGTGCCAATCGACGGCCGTCAGCCGCGATCAGGCTGGCGGGGGCGCCCATGCTGGCGGCGTGGGCCGGGGCGATGGGCGACAGCGTCGGCGGGCTGGCCGGCATTGCTGCGGCTGCGACGGGGGTGGCCGGCTCGGCACCCGGCGCCGTGGCCGTCTCCGGGCAATCCCGGCAGACGACGCTCGGCGCGGCTGCGAACACGGTCTTGCCGTCGCGGTCGACGATGCGCTCAATGAAGTATGGATCGACCAAAAAACCGCCGTTGGCGAAGGTGGCATAGCCGCGCGCCATCGCCTGCGGTGACACCGAAGCGGTTCCCAGCGCCAGCGACAGGCTGTTGGGCAGGGCATCGAGCGGCAGGCCGAAGCGGGTGATGTACTCGCGCGCGTAGCGGATGCCGATCGCGTCCAGCAGCCGCACCGACACCAGGTTCTTGGACTGCACCAGGGCTTCGCGCACCCGCATCGGCCCGGAGAACTTGCCGTCGTCATTGGACGGCATCCACTGGCCATCGGGGGCAGTGGGGTCGGGGATCACCAGCGGGGCGTCGTTGACGATCGATGCCGGCGTGAAACCGTGTTGCAGTGCCGCCGAATACAAGAACGGCTTGAAGCTGGAACCCGGTTGACGTGCACTCATGGTGGCGCGATTGAACTTGCTGCGCTGGAAGCTGAAGCCGCCAACCATCGCCTCGATGGCGCCATCGTCAGGGTTGATCGATACCAGTGCCGATTGCGCGCCCGGTACTTGCGCCAGCGACCAGCCACCACTGGCATTGCGGGCGACCCGGATCACGTCACCGGGTTTCAGCACGTCACTGGCGCGGCTCGGTTTCGGACCGCGACTGTCCTGGCTCAGCCATTTGCGCGCCCATCCCATGTCGGCGACCGCGAGTATGCTCATTTCACCGCCACGGATGTAGACGGTGGCGCCTTGGTTGTCGACCGCGGTGACCACGGCCGGGACCATGCCGGCAATCTCCTCGCGCGGGCTGACGGCCTTTTCGTAGTCGACCGGTGTCGCGTGCGGCGGCAAGGCCACCTCGGCCAGTGGCCCGCGGTAGCCGTGGCGGTGATCGTAGTCGATCAAGCCCTGACGCACGGCTTGCAGCGCATCGTGCTGCAGTCGGCTGTCGAGGGTGGTGGTGACGACATAACCGTCGGTCAAGGCCGCATTGCCCAGCTTCTCCAGCGCCGTGACGCGCGCCATTTCCGCCACGTAGGGCGCATTGACTTCGATCGGCGGCTCGTGCGGGAAAGCGAGGTCGGCCTCGGCTACCGCGCGGTCGTATTGCGCCTGGTCGATGAAGTGGTTCGACAGCATCTGCCCCAACACCCAGTTGCGGCGTGCCACCGCGCGCGGCTTGTTGGTAACCGGATTGACCGCGGAGGGCAACTGGAACAGCGAACCCAGCATGGCGCACTGCGCCAGCGACAGCTGTTGCAGAGTCCTGCCGTAGTAAAACTCGGCCGCCGCGGCGACGCCGTAGGAACGATGGCCCATGAACATCTTGTTCAAGTACAGCTCGAGAATCTCATCCTTGCTGAGCGAATGCTCCATCCGCAAGGCGATGAACATCTCCTTGATCTTGCGCGTGTAGAGTTTTTCCGGGCTCAAAAAGAAACTTCGCGCAACCTGCTGGGTGATGGTCGAGCCACCTTGTCCCTTCTCGCCGCCGGTGATGATCACATGCCAGACCGCGCGCACCACGCCATGCCAGTCGATGCCGGGATGGTTGTAGAAATTCGCGTCTTCGGCGGCCAGTACCGCTTCCTTGAGCTGCTTCGGCACCGTCGCGATGTTGACGGGGATGCGTCGGGTTTCGCCGAAGGTGGCGATCAGCTTGCCGTCGCGGCTCAGCACCCGCAGCGGCACTTGCAGTGCCACGTTCTTGAGTTCGCTTACTTCGGGCAGGCTGGGTTTGAGCAGCCAGTAGGTGATACCAACCGCGGCGACACCGGCCAGGAAGCCGAAAAGTGCGAGCCACAGCGCGTAACGGAACAGTCGTCGAGTAATCGTCATCAGCCTTGACGCGAGTTGTGATGGGTTTCAAGGTAAGTCGTGCAAGCGACAGAGTATAGATCGTAGCCGTGACGTCGACATCCGCGCTCGCCCTCGGGGGTTCGACCGATCCAACCGCAGCAATCAAGCAAAATCAATGGCTTGCACGAAAGTGTGGTCACTGTTGATTATCTGTTAAAGTTGCTATCTAATGTACTTGTGTATGAATCGCTCGTAAGGGCCCGTGGGGAAGGGGAAAATCGTGGGACTATTCACGCCCAAGGCACCACCGCTCATCGGAGTTGACATCAGCTCGACCGCGGTGAAGCTGCTCCAGCTCAGCAAGTCGGGCTCGCGTTACCGCGTCGAGCATTTCGCGGTCGAGGCCTTGCCTCCCAACGCGGTGGTGGAAAAAAGCATCGTCGAGGTCGAGCCGGTCGGTGAGGCGATTCGTCGCGCGCTGGCCCGCAGCGGCTCCAAGAGCAAGCACGCGGTAGCTGCGGTGGCAGGCTCGGCGGTGATCACCAAAAGCATCCCGATGTCCGCCGAGTTGTCCGATGACGAACTGGAAGGCCAGATCGAAGTCGAGGCCAACCAGTACATTCCGTATCCGATCGAGGAAGTCAGTCTGGACTTCGAGAAGATCGGGCCGGTCAAGGACAACCCGGAAATGGTCAATGTGCTACTGGCCGCGTCGCGGACGGAGAACGTCGACATGCGGGTCGCCGCTCTCGATCTTGGCGGCCTGACCGCCAAGGTCGTCGATGTCGAAGCCTTCGCGCTGGAAAATGCCTTCGTCCTCATCGCCGACCAGTTGTCGGTGGCACGCGATGCGCTGGTCGCCATGATCGACATCGGCGCCACCATGACCACTTTGATCGTGCTCAAGAATCAACGCACGATCTACGCCCGCGAACAGGCTTTCGGCGGCAAACAGCTGACCGATGAAATCATGCGCCGCTACGGACTGCCCTACGAGGAAGCCGGTCGCGCCAAACGCATGGGCGGCTTGCCCGAAACCTACGAGGCCGAAGCGCTGGAGCCGTTCAAGGAAGTGATGGTGCAGCAGATCAGTCGGCTGCTGCAATTCTTCTTTGCCGGTAGTGAGTACAGCAAGGTCGATCAGGTGGTTCTGGTCGGTGGCTGCGCCTCGATTCCCGGCGTCGCTGAAATGGTGGAAGAGCAGATCGGCGTGCCGTGTTGCGTGGCCAACCCGCTGGCGCAGATGTCGCTGGCCTCACGCATACCCGCGCAATCGCTGGCGGAGGATGCACCGGCGCTGATGATCGCCGCCGGTCTGGCGCTGAGGAGCTTCGACCCATGACCCGCATCAACCT
>DASSXP010000171.1:0-2674 GCA_035703755.1 Rhodanobacteraceae bacterium
ACGTGTCCTGGGTACGCGATCAAAACCTGTGGGTGCATGACTTGACCCGCGGCACGACCCGGCAACTGACCTTCGATGGCGCCGGCACCGTGCACAACGGCGAGGCCGAGTTCGTGGCGCAGGAAGAAATGGCGCGCAACACCGGGTACTGGTGGGCGCCGGATGATTCCCTGATCGCCTACGAGCGCTACGACGAGGCCCATGTGCCGGTGACCCATCGCACCGAAATCTATGCCGACCGCACCACCACCGTGGCGCAGCGCTACCCGTTCGCGGGTGACCCCAACGTCACCGTACAGCTGGGATTGGTCGCGCCGGGCGGCGGCGACACACGCTGGATCGACCTCGGCGGTGACGAGGACAGCTACCTCACCCGCGTCAAGTGGTTGCCCGATGGCAAACGCCTGAGCTACCAATGGATGCCGCGCAGCCAGCAACGGCTCGAACTGCGGCTCGTCGACACGACGACACTGGTGCAAAAAACCCTGCTGACCGAGACCAGCAAGACCTGGATCGACCTGCACAAGGATCTGCGTTTTCTCAAGGATCAAGACGCCTTCATCTGGGGCTCGGATCGCAGCGGTTACCACCATCTCTACCTTTATGGCCTCGATGGCAAACGCCAGCACGCGATCAGCGCCGGTGACTGGAACCTCGATGGCGTTCTTGCCGTCGACGAGGCCAAAGGCCTGGTGTACGTCGCCTCCAACCGCGACTTTGCGCCGGACCGACAGATCTACGCCCTGAAACTCGACGGCAGCAGCGCCGACACGCCGCAGCGCATCAGCCTGCGCGATGGCCTGCATTCCGCTACCTTCGCCGAGGATGCCAGCGTCTACCTCGACAGCTTCTCCAACCCGACCACCCCGCCGCAGGTCGCCTTGCACCGTGCCGATGGCAGTTTCGTGAAGTGGATCGAGGAGAACAAGCTCGACGAAAACCACCCCTACTGGCCCTACCGCGACAGCCACATCGTGCCCGAGTTCGGCACCCTGAAAGCTGCCGACGGACAGACGCTCTACTATCGTCTGTACAAGCCGCTGCACTTCGATCCCGACAAACAGTACCCGGTGTTCGACACCTATTACGGCGGTCCCCACGGTCAGGTGGTGACGCGCGGCTGGGTGGACTACTTCGCTGAATACATGGCTCAGCAAGGCTACGTCGTGTTCAGTCTCGACAACCGCGGCATGGCGCGGCGCGGGCGCGCTTTCAGTGACGTCATCTACCACCAATTCGGTGTCGCCGAAGTCGCCGATCAAGTCGCGGGCATCCGTTGGCTGAAAACCCAACCCTGGGTCGACCCGGCACGGATCGGCGTGTTCGGCTGGAGCTACGGCGGCTACATGACCACCATGCTGCTGGCCAAGGACTCCGAAGACATCGCCGGCGGCGTCGCGGTGGCACCCGTCACCGACTGGACCCTGTACGACACCTTTTACACCGAGCGCTACCTTGGCCGTCCCCAGGACAACCCGGCGGGTTACCAGCGCAGCGCACCGTTCGCCTGGCTGGATGGTCTGAAGGCCAAACTGCTGTTGGTGCACGGCATGGCCGACGACAACGTGTTGTTTCTGAACTCCACCAAATTGATGGCCGCGCTGCAGGCCCGCGGTATCCAGTTCGAACTGATGACCTACCCCGGCGGCAAGCACGGCCTCAATCTGCCCGGCCAGCGCGCCCACGTCTACCACCTGATCGCGGGCTTCTTCGAGCGCGAGATCAAGGGCCGCAATGCGGGCAACAGCGCACCGGCGCCGGCATCGACGGCAGCGATCGCCGCCGCCGGCGTTCCTGTGATGCAGTGAACCCGCGCAACGGCTATTGGTAGCAGGCCAGGGACGGCGGTGCGCAGCAACGCAGCCATATGCCGCGCATGACGACAACAGCGGCAGATCAGGCGTCGCGCGTCAGCCCTGCCGCTTCCAGCGCGGCGAGGTATTGCGGCCAGTTGCTGGCGTGCTCCCGGCCCAGTTGATGCAACAGTGGCCAGGAGAAAATACCGCTGGCGTGGCCGTCGTCGAAGCGCAGCAGCACGGCGTAGTTGCCGACCGGCTCGACGGCATCGATGTTGACCTGGCGTTTGCCGCCGATCAGTCGGCGCTCGGCTTTGGAGTGGCCCTGTACCTCGGCGCTGGGCGAATGCGTGCGCAGATACTCGGCGGGCAAACGAAACCGTGCACCGTCATCAAAGGCGACCTCCAGCACATGCGAGGCACGATGCAGCACGATTTCGGTGGCGAGCGGTGCGGTCACAAACGGGGCAACAGGCGCTCAGTGGGCGCGGCCGACGCCGCTGTCACCGTGGCCCAGATCCGGCGGCAAACCGCCCACTACCGCCAGCATCTCGACGTAGGGATCCATGATGCAGACGGTGGAGATTTCATCCCACATGAAAAAGGACGGTTCGCGCAGCCATTCGGCATCGGGGGTGATTTCCTGCAGGCTGAAGCCGTCTTCCTCGGCGCCCAGCAGGCGACCGATGTAGCACACCTCGGACTCTTCTTCGCCATCCACATGGACACTGATGACCGCGGCCAGTTCCTCGGCGCTCTCGATCACGCCACGCACGGCGTCCAGGTTGAACTTGGCAGGCAATTGCGGCACCAGTCCCTTGAGCTGGATCGCGCGCTCCAGAAAACGGTGGTGTTTGTCGGGCGCTTCCACCTCGGTG
>DASSXP010000282.1:0-2144 GCA_035703755.1 Rhodanobacteraceae bacterium
TCTCTTTGGCCAGGCAAAGAGAAGTCACCCGCGCCCCTTGGAGGGGCGCGGAAAAAGGCAAGGATGCCATCCCCCCACTGCTGCGCGGTGCCTCCCTTCGTGCACGAAGGGGGTGGATATTGCATGGCGCCCGTCGAGCCTGGCGCAGGCAGATGCGTGGCGGAGGCTCGTCGCACGGGCATGTCACACCTACGTCGCCGCGGTGCGCGCTTCCACCGCCGCGGGCGCGCGCGCTTCGGCGGCCGGGGCCGGGGCCGGCTGCGCCGTCGGCGCGGCCGCCGGATGGTCCTTCGAATAACGCGCCACCAGCGCGCCGACCAGCGCCGAGAGATAGGGAATGGCCTGCGCGGCCAGGATCACCATCCACAATTCGCCTTCGATGTAGTGCGATCCGAAATTGGCCGCCATGCCGATGATCGCAAGGATCAAGGCAATCGACATCAGCAATTCTTCGCGTACCGGCCCGAGCGCCCCGGCTGCGCCGCCCGAGAGGCGCCGGCTCTTGGCGGTACGCACGAACGCGGTTTTCTGCTTGATCAGGCCCATCCAGATACCGCGCGCGATGGCGTGCGACAGGCCCATGCTGGCGATCGCCGCCATCAGGGTGTCGTGCCAGCTGCAGGGCACGCGGGCGCGGTACAGGATGATGCCGAACAGCGCCTTGGCGACGAAGAAGCCCATCACCGGAATCAGGAACAGCTGCATCGGCAGGCTGAAGATGGTGGGGGCCAGCAGCATGCCGGCGGTCCAGCCCAGCGCCATCAGCGTGAACACCATGTGCAGTGCGTCGGCGAACCATGAGAACCAGCCGGTGAGGAAGTGGAACCGCTGGCCTACCGTAAGCGGCCCCTTGTGCACCATCCAGTTCCAGCGGCCTTTCAGGATTTGCATGGCGCCGAACGCCCAGCGGTAGCGCTGGCTCTTGTAGGCGCGGAAGTCGGCGGGCGTGACGCCCTTGCCCATCACTTCGTCCACGTACACGGTCTGATAGCCCGCGTGCATCAGCCTCAGGCCGAGTTCCGCGTCCTCGCAGATGGTCCATTCCGACCAGCCGCCGGTGCCTTCCAGCGCCACACGGCGCACCATGGTCATGGTGCCGTGCTGGATGATGGCGTTGCGTTCGTTGCGATGGTGCATGCCGATGCGGAAGAAGCCGTCGCACTCCCACGCGGTCATGCGCCGGAACGCGTTGGACTCGAATTCGCGGTTGGCCTGCGGGCACTGCACCACCGCGATGTTGCGGTCGTGGAAGTAGCCGGTCAGCG
Source organism: Rhodanobacteraceae bacterium (assembly GCA_035703755.1). Taxonomy (GTDB): domain Bacteria; phylum Pseudomonadota; class Gammaproteobacteria; order Xanthomonadales; family Rhodanobacteraceae; genus DASSBG01. The sequence continues at coordinate 1,266 of DASSXP010000282.1, forward strand.
CGGACAACCAGTCCTTGCGCACCACGTAGTCGGAATCGACCACCGCGATGATGTCGGCACGCGGATCGGTCTGCTTCAGGCCGTAGTTGAGCGCGCCGGCCTTGAAACCGGGCCAGGGATCGAGGTGGAAGAAGCGGAAGCGTTCGCCCAGCTCCTTGCACTTCTGCTCCAGCGGGCGCCACACATCCTCGCGCTTGGTGTTGTTGTCCAGCACCAGCACTTCGAAGTTCGGGTAATCCAGCGCGGCCAGCGAATCGAGCGTCTGCGCCACCATGTCGGGCGGCTCGTTGTAGCAGGCAAGGTGGATCGACACGAACGGCTGCTGCTCGGGCGGGCCGGGTTTCAGCAGTCCGAACGGGCGCAGCCACTTGCGGCGCCACAGCACCTCGACGAACTCGAAGCCGTTGATCAGAAGGATGGCCAAAATCGCCAGCTGGGCGGGGAACAGGAAGATCAGCATCGCCCAGTCCAAGACATCCAGGTAGAACTGGAACGGTACGGTCACCGACCACACGATCAGGCCGGCCGCCAGCTGGATCAGGCCGAGGAACACGCAGCGTCCCGCCAGCTTGAAGCGCGCGAAACGCCACGCAAACCAGATCATCGGCAGCAGCGCCAGCAGCGCCGAGGCCAGCGCCTTCCACGGCCAGGTCGCGTCCTCCAGCACCGGCCCGTTGAGCGGGAACTTCAGTTGCCGGTCGGCGTTGAAGACGCCCCAGTAGGCCTCGGTGCGGCCGGAAACCTGTTCCTTCCACGGCTGGTCGATGGCTTCCATGATGTAGTAGTCGAGGTTCCGCTCGCGCGCCACCTGGAACCACTCACGCAGGAAGATCGCCTCGTTGGCCAGTGACGGCTTGGCAAACTCGTAGCGGTTGCCGT